>NZ_JAALDM010000131.1 GCF_014144865.1 Dietzia aerolata
TCGGCGTCCTGGTCCTCACCGTCGGTGCCGGTGCCGGTGTCGGCGCCTGGCACAGTCTGAGCCAGTGCCGGCAGTGCGCCAACGATCATTGCGACGGGAGCGAGACCGAAAAGACTGAGCAGGAGGCGCAGAGCAAAGCGGCGACGATGATTCACCATTGAGTGAACTCCGCGAGGTCAACCTTTGCGCCGCGGTTCGAGCTGAACGCTTCTAAAGAGTCGGCATAAGAGTCGAACGAGCTGGGAGCTAACCGCCAGTCGTCCCCCGTCCACTCGACCGACAATCGGATGGTGGCACCGTTACCGGGGTTGTTGCTGGCTGGACTGAACAGATCGACCACGGCGTAGGAATCGGTCATATCCGCTACCCGATATGCCGTGGGCCGGAAATCCGTTGTGCGGCATGGCTCGCCCAACGACTCACGAAACTCCGGCTTTAAGTCAAAAACCTCCGAGGTCGCCACGATGCGTTCCGCCTCCGGCAAGGTGAGTCCGGTTGCCACGGAAACCGCTCGGGGCTGGTCTGTCGTCGCAAGCGAGGTGGACGACAACCCAACAGCTGCGGCCGCCGCGCCCAGCTCGGTCTGCTCATAGCCACTGACATGCAGGACCCCGGTGTCGAGGAACGACGAGCGGGGTCCGTCCGAGGTGAACGGGATTGGCACACACGCCGGGGCCTGCCACACGACCTCTCCTTCGGGGGCATTCTCCGGCAGCGGTTCACCCGCGTTGTTGTCGGGCCGATGCGTCTGCGCATTCTCTGTGGCTGCGTCCACAAACACCGGCGCTGAGCTGAACCGCTCGGTGAACCAGTCTGTTTCGGTGACAGGCGGGCTGGGCGGAGTGCTGGCGGTCTCGTCCTGGTCCTCATCATTGGCGCATCCTGACAGCAGCAGGGTTGCGCTGGCCGCTATCGCGGCCCCTCGGGTCAGGTGACGGTTCATGCTGAGCCTCCTAGCTCGGCTGGGTCAGGCGGGCGGATCGAACGCGGTCGCGTTTTCCGGTGGGGCCTCTACTGCACGTAGCTCTGGGGTCTGCGGGTTGTTCGGAAGTTGCAGTCGCCAGTCCTCGCCGTCCCACATCATCTGCCGACGCTGCTCAGTCATTGAGCCGTCGTACTGACGCCAGTAGAGATGTACCTGCGCCTGCTGTATGGGGTCGGCCGGCTCAACTACCCACGCCTCTAGCGTGGGTACGCGGTCGGCGGCCGGCTTGCCGAGTTTCAAGCCGGCGCGGGCAGCGGCCCACTGCTTCCGGCCGTCGTCGTCTACCGTCACTTCGTTAAGCACCGCACCGAAATCAGAATCGCCGGCGGTGTCCAGTGCCACCGAGTAGTGCGCGGCGGCGAGAGCTGCCCCGAAACCGGACTGCTCGAACCCGCCAGGGGCTTGCCCCTCGGTGTCGGTAGGACCAGCCTCGGCCGACGGCACCGAGAACCCGCCACTGTCACTCCACGTGACGGTCTGGTCTTCGGCCTGGGCGGTGCCGTCGGGGTCTGGTCCGCCACACGCCGCTACGACGAGTGCAGCGGCCGCGACGACTACCGCCGCCCGGCTGGTCTTGCCGTTTATCCCACTAGCCATTCCGCGATCCTTACTGCGTTGGCGGCCACGGCCACACACCCGACGATTACGAGCACTCGAACAAATGAATCTGTGACCGTGACGTCCGAGCGCCACATGATCCACACGAGGAAGATTCCCGCCACGCACATCGCGAGGCTTACCCAAGACACCCACGCAAGGAGCACATTGAGTTCCTGGAATACGGCCTCCACGAGTTATCCGCCCCAAGTCCAGTTCACGATGGTGGCGGCAGCGGACGCGATGATGCCGCCAACCACAACCCAGGCGAGAGTCTTCTTTGGCTTCGACTCGTCCTGGGACGGATCTGTATAGGCCCATGCAAGCCATGCGCCACATACGATCAGCAGGCCGACGGAGATAGTCGGCACCGCCCAGGCCAAAACGCCGAGGATTCGTGAACCGACCTCGGCAAATGGCCCCGCATCTGGCGAGGGCTGCTGAACCTGAGCAAGGACAGAGTAAAGCATCTGATGGTCTCCCAATTCCGTAGGGGGGATGTATCTAGTCTACTGCAAAAACGTACTAGACGAAATGTTCGCTCGGTGGTGTCTCTGCTTCTTCTGCGGCGGCGGCCTCCATATCGTGATCGCGCACTATGTCGTCCACAATCGCGGTGAACAACGACAAGAACGGCTTCGGCAAGGCCGGCCCGCCCTTCCCTGCTGCCCCTCGAAAGTCCCATCGAGGAAGCTCAGCCAGCGGGCGCCGGGCCGCGGCAGACCAGTGAGGCACACGGCGTAGCGTCGCGTCGCGGTCGTCGTCCAAAATCGGGATGAACCGAGCGGTGACAGGCCGGGGCCTCTTGCGTTCGGTACCGCGTGTCGCCAGGGCGGCAACCCTCCATCCGTGCTGGATCGCGGTCTCGCGCAGTGCGACCGCTGCGGATGCCTGCTCAACCCCCTCGGTCGCCAGGATCACAGTCCACGGCGATGCCTCGGGCGGCGGCGGCGACGACAGTGCAGACGCAGACAGCTCGCGGGCCGACTCCCCGAACAACGTGGTGAAAGTGGTGACACCGGCACCGCCGCCGGCACCAACAACATTGATGAGATGCGTCATCAGTAACCCCTTCCGTTGGTGATCGCCACATGCGCGCCAGCTTGGGTGATACCGGCCAGGGGCGAGTTGGCCGGATAGGCAGGATCGGCCAGCAGTCCGAGCCGCTGTGCGGCGGTGTAGTCCTCGTTCCCGCTGACCGTCCGTGAAGCGGCGTCGCTGACAGAAATGGGTTCTCCCGTATAGCCGCCGCCCGTATTGGCGACCGTGGTCAGCTCATAAGCCTCGACCTTCGGTGCAGGCCCAGCCGGGACAACCGCACCCTCGGTGTCCCGAAGGTATTCGTCGGTCGGCGCCGGCCCGGCCGAGACCGCTTGTGTCCTGGGCTGGGGCGGCGCGATTGACTCGGCCGCTGTGGTCGTAGCGGAGCTGGGCGGGGTGCTGGCCGCTTCCGTGGTCGAGCTGGTGGACTCGTCGCCGTCTTCCTGGTCCACGTTCGCCGCTGCGGTATCTCGCACGGCCGCGGCGAGCCAATCGGCAAGAACCTCAGTGACGGATTCACCGCTGGCCGAAATCGGAATCGAACGGTATCCGTCGGCGGTCGCGAGGCGATCCCACGTACGGGCGGCGGCGATCAGCTCGGGAAGCTCGGCGTTGTCAGTGATGTTGCTTGTCAGTGCCTCGAACAGCGCAACCAATCGGGGGCCGAGGGAGCGCGGTTCGATGAGTTTGAGGGCCGACGCTCCGGCGCGAGCTGTCAGCGTCGCGGTCAATTCGGGCGAGGTCGCGCCGCCGGTAATCCCGGCTTCCAACAATGAGGCGATGGTGGCCTCATCTAGCACGTCGCCTGCGACTGTGGTCACGGCATTGATGCCGATGGACCCCGCCCGATTGAGAGCGGCCACAGATGCCTCGACGGTTCCGTCCTGAGCGCCGTCGATCTGCGGGTTTGTACGGATTCGGGGGGTTGCGGCCTGCTCGATCCGCTCAGACACGGAAAATTCACCCGTGGGTGTCAACGCGCCAATGGTGTCGCCTTCCCAGTCTTCGGAAAGCGATGTGGCCACGCCGGTAGCGGCAGTGTGAGTGAGTGACTGCGACACGGCAGAAGCGGCCGCCAGTGGATCACTACTGAAGTCTGTGCCGGCGTGCTCCATGATCGCCACGGCGGCGCGGCCGAGTGCGGCGTTAACCGGCGCAGAGCACGACAAGTCACCAGCCACACAAATCTGTGCCACGCGGCCGGTGAGCGTTCCAAAGTCGTCTATCTGCTGAGCCTCATGGTTGAGGCCGGACCCCTCGGGCATGGTTGCCAGATCGGCGTACAGCTCCACACTGGTTGTCTGCTCAGGCACACCGGTCGAGCGCTGCGGAACGCTGCTCCTGGTCGTGCTGCTCGATCCGCGGCCGGACGAGCTGCCACCGAACAGCGAAGAGCTGCCCGACCCTCGGGAGCCGGCCGCACTGCTGCGCTCCCCCTCCCACGAAACCGGCGCGGACTGACCTGGTACACCGGGGAACAGACTTTGGCCTGCGGCACGGGTGGGGTCACTGATGGTCGCGGCAAACGCGACCGACTCGTCTGGAATGACGGCGTTGCCCTTACCGATTTCGGAGGCGAAAACGGACACAAGGTGGCCGCCTTGCCCCTGCCCCAAGAGCACTAGCTTGGTGTCGGGGCACTGCGAGACGACACGGTGAGAAATCTGGGTTAAGCGCGCGTACCCGTCGGTGAGGGTCTGCGAGTAAGCAGACGAGGGGTCGTCGCCTTCCCCTCGGGCCTTGTAGGGAATATAGATCGGCTCAAATGAGGCGGCGCTGTCACCGGCAACCGGGTTCACTACATCGGTGAAGATGCCGGACCCGTTTCCGGTCGGCAGCTCCGCATCGTGACTGGACGGGACCGGGATCACGGCTGTCACTGCTGCGCATTGTGCATCGAGGTTGTCGGCCATGTCTGCGGCCGCGTCGTTCGCATCGGTGCTCGTGGCGGGTGTCTCGGTCTCTTGCGCGGCAGCTGGCCCAGCGGTCGCCAGAGGAACCGCGAGGGCCGCCGCGACTGCGACCACTGTCCGTACTCGTCTCATGCCCTGCTCCTATTCGGTGGACGCATCAGTGAAGATGTAGCCGCTTCCGCGCCTTTCGATTTCGTAGGTTCCATACCAGGTCTCACGGACCTTTTGGTCACCCTGCTGCCACCACGACACTTCAGTGGCCCACCAACCGCTCTCGGCCGGGGCGACGGTCAGACACCAAGCAGCACGGCCTTCGAGGTCCGCGAGTGAATCGTCAATGGTCGCTTGGAAGCCGTCAGCGTCATATCCCTCGTCCCACAGCTCGGCAACAGCGGCGCCGTCCCGAAGGTCGAAATAGCGGTGCTGGAACTCTGCGATGAGGGTTTGAGGGCTGGTGACCTCGCCGCCCTTGCTGGTCGTGAGAGTGTCACCACTGTCGTCCTCGACGCACTGCGGCGTGGACCCGCCGCCGGTCGTGGTGCCAGGGTCGTTGTCCTGGTCCTCGGGGTCCGTGGTCGCGGCTGGTGCCGGGGCGCTCGTGGGTGGCGGCACAGCGGCCTCGAACGGGTCTGGCTCGTCGGCGGTGCCGGCGAACCGTGTGACGGCCACGACCATCACCGCAACAACAATGACGCCCGCCAGGACCATCGCGAAGGTAAATGCAGAAAACCGCCGCTTGGGCGGGACGGCCCCGTCCTGGTCCTCACCATCGACAGGGCCGGCGGGGCGCTGAGCGCGCCAGCGGTCGAGCCAATCTGTCCATGCTTGGATTGGCTGCTGGCCGTCCGTCTCGTCGTGATCGTTCTCTGTAGCCATAGTCTCGTTTACACTCCGAGGTATCGCGGGAAGTGCAAATATGCACTATGCGCGATGTTATCACGCATAAAGCCAATTCCTCAGTGTGTCAAGGTTTTCGCCCAGCTCGGCAGCAAGAAATCGACTGGTGGCCCCAGCGTCCACCAGCCGGCGCGCCACCTCGTTCCGCTCCCGGGCAAGCGCGTTGGAGGCGGCCTGTTCCTCGTGCATGGCGAGTGTGGCGGCCTTGATAGCCGGAAGATAGCCGCCCGGCGGCTCGGCCACCGGCTCAGCCTCTGACGATCGCAGCAGGTTGTACACGCGGCCGGTAGTCAGATCGGCCGCTGTAGATATGTCACTGACGGATACGCCAGCAGTGCGAGCAGCGACGATGAGGGATTCGCGCTGCGCGGTGGCATCGAGGTGCCGAGTTCGTGCACGACGACACTCGGCGGCGAGGGCTAATAGTCTGTCGAGGTCATTCATGCACCCACGGTAGCGCACTAGATACGACTCATACTGCCGCCCACAAAAGGACTACCAATGCGAAGTACGGTGCCGCCTATCCGCACTACCGGCGACGAGCACGCACCCAGACCTAGAGGTCCGCCTTGATCTGATAGATACGCGCCCTAGACAGGCCAGAAGCCCTCGTAACCACAGGGATGGGGACACCCAGGGCAATCGCACGACGAACAAGCTCGGTGCGCTCACTGATCTTGGCGTCGAGCGCCTGCTGGGCCACCTCAACCGCCGTCCTGGCCTTCCCCAGGTCGGCCGTCAGGGCATCGGAACCGAGGGAGAAAATCGCGCCCATTGTGGCGCTCCGCACTTCGTCTACGACATCCCTCGGGATGCACTCTCTGTCGATAACCCGCTCCTGGGTGTTCTCTAGCATCTCCAGAAATACCTCAGCCGATCTACGGGCAGCCTCCAGATCAATGTCGAAGCTATCCACCAGCTCGGCGGCGAGGTCGTCTACGGTCCAGGTGCCCATAGCGCGAAAGTCTACCGGGTAGACTTGGGGAATAGCGACTAGACAGCGAGTGGCGCGGGCGCCAGCGGCGCCGTTAGTAGCGGTCAGCCAGCGCCCCGGCCCCGATGGAATGTAGCCAGTCCTTGACGTGGGTTATCTCAGGCTCGGGCATTTGGTGCAGGAACTGATCGGCCGCCCCGGCACCGGCGGCGAGGGCGACTGAGCCGCCGATCAGACCTGCACCGATGATGAGTGCTACGAGTTCCACGGAGTCCTCTTTCTGGATTCTGGTAGCCGCCCTGAGCGGCGTCGGCTCGGTAACAGTATCCGCCACACTCGCACAGCGCGGTAGCGCTACTGGGCGGGCCGGGTCTCGCGGTTGAGCTTCGCGCAGTACGCCTCGGCGCGCTGGCGGGGATCATCCTGCCGGTCACGCTGTCGAAAGGTGGTCTCGATGCGTCCGACCTTACTGTCGATGATGCTGTACTCGGCACCGGCCACGACCACCTCGAGGAAGTACCTCTCGCCCCTGCGCTCTGCCTCAACCTGGTGCGAGCTGACGTTCCGCGCTAGTGCCTCGCGAGCGTTGCTCCAAGAGGTCTCTTCCCGTGACATTTGGTTCTCCTTGTGTACCTGGTGCGATTCCGTCAATCCCTGACTCGCGGGGATGTTCGGTGTGTAGCAGATCAGTCGGACGCTTGCCCGGCGGTGAGCGATTCGCGGCGTTTGGTTTCGCGTCGCATGGCGCGGCCCTGGTCGAGCAGCAGCTCGAAGAGATCGTCGGTCGGGGCTTCACTGGCGGCGCGGGTGAGGTCGGCGGCAGTGCGGGCGAATCGTCGGCGGTAAGCGGCATCGAGCACGTCGGCGGCAAGAGTGCGCAGGCCGACGGCGGGTGTGCCAAGCAGGGTCACAGTCTGTAGCGCATCGACCAGGAGCCGACCGTGATGGCCTGCAACGCGGCCGGCGGCGGTCAGAGCAGCCAAAACGCGCGGGGCGTGGTGAGGTTCGCCGGCTGTGATGAGGTCCGCGGTGACCTGAAATAAATCGCCGTACCGAGGGTTAAGGAAGTCGGTGGCGGCCAGGTGCCCGGCAACGTGGGTCGCCTCGGCGGCTTCGGCGGTGTGCAGCAGGGCGCAGAGCAGCGCGGCCTCGGGGTCCAGCTCGGGCACCGTTGGGGCGGCGTCGGCGGCCGCCAGGTCGTCAACGTCTACCGGATCGGCGGTTGCCTGACGGTCCTCGGCGCTCATGGTCTGCATTGTCTCGCCCCTCCCCTACTGGTGGATAGATCAGGCGTCGGCGCGCTCGGCGCGGACGATGGTGTCGAGGACTGTGAGCACGACGGCTTGCGGGAGCGAACTCCGGTCCAGCGGCCGCCCCTGCTCTCGCTCGATGCGGCAGAGATACACGTCTACGGCATCCGAAACCTGGTCCCACGGGTAGATCCGTCCGGTTACGGAACTGAGGGCGGCGAGAACCTGGTCTTCGGCCTGGGCCTGGGTGCAGGTGGTCATCATGGCGTGCTCCTTGTCTTGTCGGTGGGCCTGTGGTGCTGACGGACTAGCTTGCAAGCGCTTTGAGCCGGTCGGGCCGGTAACCGGTCCAATGCTCGTCTCCGTCTACCTCCACGACGGGCGCGGCGGCATATCCGAGGTCGTTAATAAGGTGATCGCGCGCGGCCGCGTTGGCGGGGTCGTTGAGGTCAACCTCAACGAAAGCGACCCCAAGCTCGGTGAGCTTGCGCTTGGTGGCGGTGCACTGCTGGCACGCTGGCGCGGTGTAGACCATGACAGCGCGGCCGCCGTCGGGCGCCTCTTCCTCGCGCAACTCTGCGTCGGTGTAGGTGGTGGCGAGCTGCCCGACGTGTAGGGCGTACCGGGTCGCGCGGTCGCCGGCCTTTCCGGTGGTGTCCGCCTCGCGTGCCACCTGGGCGGCCAGCTCCGCCGTGTCGGCCAGCTCGCCACGACGGTCTATCTTGGCCTCGCGCTCGGCTGCCTGGAAGGCCGCGTGCGCAGCCTCAACCGCCAAAGCCGCGGCCCGCTCGCAGTCGCCCTGGTCGAGGGCGACCTCAGCCATAGCGGCCAGCTCGGCGGGGGCGTAGGTGGTGTTCATGGTGTTCCTCCCTCTCTCTGTTGGTGTAC
>NZ_JAALDM010000132.1 GCF_014144865.1 Dietzia aerolata
CCTGGGCGGCCGGGTCGCCCGCCAGCCCGGACGGGAAAGCGCTGCCGCGCGTCGGCGTCCTCTACTACCGCGCGCACGAGGTGAGCGGCAATGCCGGCTTCGCCCACGCGCTGGCGGATGCGATCGACGCCACCGGCGAGGCCGTGGGCGTGCCGGTGTTCGCGGGCTCCCTACGTTCGGCGCCGGACGAACTGTTCGACGCGCTCGGCACGCTCGATGCGCTGGTCGTCACGGTCCTCGCGGCGGGCGGCACGACGCCCGGCACGGTGAGCGCGGGAGGCGACGACGAGAGCTGGGACGTCGAGCGCATTGCCGCCCTCGACATCCCCGTCCTGCAGGGCCTGTGCCTGACCTGGGGGCGCGACGACTGGGAGTCCTCCGACGACGGCGTCAACCCGCTGGACTCGGCCAGCCAGATCGCGATCCCCGAGTTCGACGGCCGCATCATCACCGCGCCGTTCTCGTTCAAAGAGATCGACGCCGACGGTCTGCCCCGCTACGTCGCCGACCCCGAGCGCTGCGCCCGCGTCGCCGGGATCGCCGTGTCCCACGCCCGACTGCGCCACGTGCCGAAGGCCGAGCGCCGGGTCGCGCTGGTGCTGTCGGCGTACCCGACCAAGCACTCGCGCATCGGCAACGCCGTGGGCCTGGACACGCCCGTCTCGACCATCCGACTGATGCGCCGGATGCGCGAGGAGGGCTACGACCTGGGCCCCGACGACGGGCCGATCGCCCGGTTCCTCGACCAGGCCACCTATGCCGACGACACCGCCGCCGGCGACGCCCTCATCCACGCCCTCATCGCCGCGGGCGGCCAGGACGAGGAGTGGCTCACCACGGCCCAGCTCACCGATTCCCATGTCCGCATCTCGACGGAGGAGTACCTTCGCTGGACCGCCGACCTGCCCGCCGCGCTGCGCGAGGAGATGACGCGGGCGTGGGGCGAGGCGCCGGGCGAGTTGTTCGTCAACGACTCCGGCGAGATCGTGCTCGCCACCCTCCAGGCCGGCAATGTCGTGCTGCTCATCCAGCCGCCCCGCGGCTTCGGCGAGAACCCGGTCGCGATCTACCACGACCCCGAGCTCGCGCCCTCGCACCACTACCTCGCGGCCTACCGCTGGCTGCGCCACGGCTTCGGCGCCCACGCGCTCGTCCACCTGGGCAAACACGGTTCGCTGGAGTGGCTTCCGGGCAAGAACGCGGCCCTGTCGGCGGAGTGCGCGACCGACGCCGCGATCGCCGACATGCCGCTGATCTACCCGTTCCTCGTCAACGATCCGGGTGAGGGCGCGCAGGCCAAGCGCCGCACGCATGCCACGATCGTCGACCACCTGGTGCCGCCGATGGCGCGCGCGGAGTCGTACGGCGACATCGCCCGGCTCGAGCAGCTGCTCGACGAGTACGGCAACATCGCCGCGATGGACCCGGCCAAGCTCCCGGCCGCCCGCGCGCAGATCTGGACCCTCATGCAGGCCGCGCACATGCACGAGGACCTGGGCCTGGAGCAGCAGCCGGGCGACGAGGAGTTCGACGACTTCATCCAAGACGTCGACGGCTGGCTGTGCGAGATCAAGGACGTCCAGATCCGCGACGGCCTCCACGTCCTGGGCCAGGCGCCCGAGGGCCAGGCGCGCATCAACCTGGTGCTGGCGATCCTGCGGGCCTCGCAGGTCTGGGGCGGTGAGGCCGGCGCGGTGCCAGGTCTGCGCCGCGCGTTGGGCCTGGCAGAGGGCTCGCCGACCGAGGAGGTCGACCGCATCGAGACCCGCGCCCGCGAGCTGGTCGTGGCGCTGGACGAGCGCGGCTGGGACGCGGCCGCCGTGCCCGAGGTTCTGGCCGAGGTCCTGGGTGGTGCGGGGATCGGCGCCGGTGGTGGCCTCGCCGCGGGAGACGGTTCCGGAGAAGGGGACGACGACGACAACGCCACCTCGGCCGCCGTTCACACCGAGGTGGGCCGTGTCCTGGAATTCGCCGCCCGGGAGGTCGTCCCGCGCCTGGACTCTACAGTTGGCGAGATGGACGCGGTCCTGCACGCGTTGGACGGTGGCTTCATCCCGGCCGGGCCCTCTGGCTCGCCGCTGCGTGGCCTGGTCAACGTGCTCCCGACGGGCCGCAACTTCTATACCGTCGACCCCCGAGCGATCCCGTCGCGGCTGGCTTGGGAGACGGGCCAACTCATGGCGGACTCCCTGCTCGAGCGGCATTTGTCCGAGACCGGGGGCTACCCGGCGTCTGTGGGCCTGTCGATCTGGGGCACCTCCGCGATGCGCACCTCGGGCGACGACATCGCCGAAGTGCTGGCGCTGCTCGGTGTGCGGCCGCAGTGGGACGAGGCCTCGCGTCGCGTCACCGGTCTCGAGGTGGTCCCGGCCGAGGAGTTGGGCCGGCCGCGAATCGACGTGACGGTCCGCATCTCGGGCTTCTTCCGCGACGCTTTCCCTCACGTCATCGGCATGATCGACGATGCGGTGCAGCTGGTCGCGGGGCTGGACGAGTCCGACGAGCTCAACTTCGTGGCCGCCCACGCCCGGGCCGACCTTGCCGAGCACGCCGACCACCGCCGGGCCACCACGAGGATCTTCGGCTCCGCCCCCGGCTCGTACGGTGCCGGGCTTCTGCAGACGATCGAAGCCGGCAACTGGCGAGACGACCGCGACCTCGCGGAGGTCTACACCCGCTGGGGCGGATACGCCTATGGCCGCGACCTCGACGGCGCCCCGGCCGGGGATGACATGAGGACCAACTACCGGCGTATCGCGGTGGCGGCGAAGAACATCGACACCCGCGAGCACGACATCGCCGACTCCGACGACTATTTCCAGTACCACGGCGGCATGATCGCGACCGTGCGTGCGCTCACCGGTGCCGAGCCCAAGGCGTACGTCGGCGACTCCACCACCCCCGATGCGGTCCGCACGCGCACGCTGGCTGAGGAGACGATCCGGGTGTTCCGGGCCCGGGTGGTCAACCCGCGTTGGATCGCGGCGATGCAGCGGCACGGCTACAAGGGCGCCTTCGAGCTGGCGGCGACGGTGGACTACCTGTTCGGGTTCGACGCCACCGCGGGCGTGGTGCATGACTGGATGTACGAGACGCTCACCCGCGAGTACGTCCTGGACGAGACCAACCAGGACTTCCTGCGGCAGGCCAACCCGTGGGCTCTGCGCGGCATGATCGAGCGGCTGACCGAAGCTGCCGACCGCGGGCTGTGGACCGAGCCCGACGCGCAGCTCATGGATCAGATGCGACAGCTCTACCTGGAGGTGGAGGGCGACCTCGAGGACGCCCACGGTGACTGACCGCCCCGCCCCAGGCGAAGCCGAGGCCGCCGTCGACGCTGCTGCGGCGCGCGCTGTGGCTTCGGCTGAGCCGGAAAATTGGGCAACATCAGCGCGTTTTTGCGCAACATCAGCGATGCGACACGTCGGTGTCCAGCACGGTGATGTTGCCCAAAAAAACGCTGATGTTGCCCAAAACAGTGGCAGCCACGGCTACGCGCACGGCCACGGTAGCGGCAACGAGCGCGGTGGCGGTCACGGCCACGACAACGGCGGTGGCGACGGCTACGCGCGCGGTGGCGGCGACGGCGGCGACGGCGACGGTTACGCGCCCGGTGGCGGTCACGGTGATGCTGGCGGAGCAGATGCGCGGTCCGCCGCGGCTGTCGATGCGAGGGGCCGCGCTTCAGAGGGTGGTCGGCGGCGGGTGTGGGTCGTGGGCATCGGCTCGGGCGGGCTCGACCAGATCACCGTCGAGGCCGTGCACGCGCTCCAGGCTGCCGATTACGCCCTGGCGGCGGTGAAGAGCGCGCCCGCGGGTGCGGAAGGATTGCCGACCGATCCACTGTTCGCTCGTCGGGAGGTGCTTCTCGGGAGGCACGCTCCGAACGTCGAGTTGGTGGGGGTTCCGGATCCGGAGAGGGAGCGCTCGTCGTCGTCGACCTCTACTCACGGCGACTATCGCGGCGTGGTTCTGGACTGGCACGAGGCGCGCGCGGCGGCGTGGGAACAGGCGATGGCCGAGCGGCCCGGCGACGTGGCGATTCCCGTGTGGGGCGATCCCGCGTTCTACGATTCCACGCTGCGGATCCTCGAGCGCATTCGCGAGCGCGGTCGGCTGGACCTCGACGTGCAGGTGCTGCCGGGGATCTCCGCGCTGCAGGTGCTGGCCGCGCGGCATCGGCTGGTCCTGCACGAGATCGGCGGGACGGTCACCGTCACCACCGGTCGGCGGCTGCAGGAGGTCGTGGCCGGGGGCGTCGACAACGTGCTGGTGATGCTCAACTCGGACCTGCCGATTGACGACCTGGCCGACTGGCACATCTGGTGGGGCGGCAACCTCGGCGATGCTGGCGAGACGCTGGTGTCCGGCCGCGTGGGCGAGGTGCTGCCCGCTTTGCGCGCGCACCGGGAGCGGCTTCGTGACGAGCACGGCTGGGTAATGGACGTCTACCTGCTGCGGCGGTAGCAGGCGATCGACGCTGTGCCTACACTGGCGCCCCCGACAACACGGAGGTGCACCATGGGATTTCTGAGCAAGGCCATCAAGAGTGGAGTCGCCGTCAAGGCGGTCGACGTGGTGAGGCGCGAGGCCTCGAAGCCGGAGAACCAACGCAAGGCCAAGGAACTGCTGCAGAAGGTGAGCAACAGCGCCCGCAAGCGGTGACGGCACCATCTACTCTGTGGCCTCTTCTACGGCGGCTACGTCCGGAGGAGGAGCTGCTCGTGCCGGTCCGCCGGGGTGCGGCGCGGGCAGCTGACACACTTGTCGCCGACCGTGGCCACATAGATCAGGCAGCACGAGCTCCGGCGAACGAAGGTTCGCGAACGCTCAGGACCCTCTACATAGATATAGCGGGGCGGCAGCAACGGCGACGCGCAGACGGCGCGGGCCAGCTCGACTCCCCGGTCGGGGTCACCCACCGCCCGGCCCGCCTCGAGAGCCCGGTTACCGATCGAATCACTCGCGATGGCCCACAATGCCCGCGGCGCAGCCCCGGAAACCTCCGCCAACGCGGAGATCACCTCGGAGTGGGCGATGATGAGCGCGTCAGCGAAAGCTGCGACGGCACCTGCCATATCGACGCCTGCCATGCCGGCCCCAGCCATGCCGGCCGATCCGAGCAGGCGGGCCGAGCGCGCGGCCCGGAGATAGCCGTTCGGCTGCAGTGAGATCGTCAACCTGTCCGGCTGTGGATCCGGCGCGACACCCGCAGTGAGCAGCATCGTCAGCGGCGCCGCCACCAACGATGAGCTGGCCGAATACCACCACAGGGTGCCGTTCACGCGCCGGTCGTTGTGATCCCAGCGGCGGCCGGTGTCGGCGACCCGCTCGGCCAGCCACTCCGGATCCGTGAGCGCCGACCCCGGAAGCACCTCGGGCCCGAGGTCGATCGTGCGGGCGAACTCCCCGAGCGGGCCCGCGATGCCGGCGTAGGCGAACGCCACCGATCCGGGTGTGGAGATCGCGGTGGTGGCGTTGTCGTCGTCGTCCCCAAAAAACCCACGTGCCGACGCGTCACTCACCGGCCAGGCCCATCACATCCAACGTGCGGTGCCCGCCCGCACCCTCGCGGACCTCGCCGCGCACGCCGAACACCTCCCGCAGGACTGCGGCGCAGAGCACCTCCTCCGGCGGCCCCGTGGCCACCAAGTTCCCGTGGTGCAACACCGCCACGGCGTCGCAGTACTCGACCGCCATCCGCAGGTCATGCAGCGTTAACAGCACGGCGAGGCCGTCCGCGGCGAGCTCGCGCAATAAGGTGAGGACGGAGAGTTGCTGGTGCAGGTCGAGGTGGTTGGTGGGCTCGTCCAGGAGCAGGACCTCGGGCTGTTGGGCGAGGGTGCGCGCGATCGACACCCGCTGCCGCTCGCCGCCGGACAGGGCCAGGACGTCGCGGTCGGCGAGGGCGGTGAGCCCCACCCGCGCGAGCACGGTGTCCACGACCTGGGAGTCGTCGGTGCCGAACGGCTCGAAGAGGCCTCGCTTGACGGTCCGGCCCAGGCGCACGGACTCGCGGACGGTGATGCCG
The DNA here is from genome assembly GCF_014144865.1 of Dietzia aerolata. Classification (GTDB taxonomy): domain Bacteria; phylum Actinomycetota; class Actinomycetes; order Mycobacteriales; family Mycobacteriaceae; genus Dietzia; species Dietzia aerolata. Next base: position 6,032 of record NZ_JAALDM010000132.1, read on the forward strand.
CCGAGCGAGACCGGCTCCTGCGTGCTCGCGCCGACAGTGCGGGCCAGCGTTCGGCGCCGCAGCGAATGGATGTCGGCGTCGTCGATGGTCACCAGCCCCGCCGACACCGGCAGGGCGCGGTAACAGGTGCGCAGCAAGGTGGTCTTGCCGCTGCCGTTCGGGCCGACCAGTGCGGTGACCCGGCCCGGCGCGACGGTCAGGTCCACGCCGTGCAGAATCTGGCGGCCGCCCAGGCGGGCCGAGACCTCGGAGGCGGTCAGGGTGGTCACACCGTCGCCTTTCCGTAGCGGTGCCACAGCATGAGCAGGAATGCCGGGCCGCCCACGATGCCGGTCACCACACCGACCGGGAGCTCGGCGCCCTCGCTCACCGCGCGGGCCGCGATGTCGGCCGCAACCAGGGCGATCGCGCCGAGCAGGGCCGCCGTGGGCAGCAACCGGACGGAGGTGCGGCCGGTGAGGAATCCCGCCAGGTGGGGGATGAGTAGGCCGATGAACCCGATAGTCCCGGACACCGCGACCGCGCCCGCCGTGAGCAGTGAGACGAGCAGCAGCATGAGCACTCGGAACCGGGGCACGTTGACGCCCATGGCGGTGGCGCCGTCGTCGCCGGTGAGCAGCAGGTCCAGGTGGCGGCCGAACAGCAGTACCACCGTCCCCACCACGAGCAGGATCGTCAGCGGTGCCCACAGCATGGTCCAGCCGGCGTCGCCGAAGCCGCCGGCCAGCCACCGCATGACCGTGCCGAGCTGGTGGTCGTCGCCGAGCACCAGCAGGGTGAAGGTGTTCATCGCGCCGAACACCATTGTCATGGCGGCGCCCACCAGCACGATCGCGGTGGTGTCGTTCGCGCGGCGGGCCACAAGAACCACGCCCAGTAGTGGCAGCAGGGAGCCGAGGAACGCCGCTGCCGGGAGGGTGAAGACGCCCGCCACGCCGGCGCCGAATCCGAGCACGGTCAGCACCACCACGCCGAAGCCCGCGCCGGAGGACACCCCCAGCAGGTAGGGGTCGGCCAGCGGGTTGCGGGTCACCGCCTGGGCGACACCGCCCGCCACCGCCAGGGAGGCGCCCACGGCCGCCGCCATCAGGGCCCGCGGGAGTCGTGATTCGATGACGATCGCCTCGCGTGCCTCGGTCCACCAGGACTCGAATGCGCCGGGCGCGATGCGGTGCGCGACGATCGCCCACACGTCCCCGATGGGAATCGACACCGAGCCCAGGGACACCGCGGCGGCGATCGCGAGGGCGAGCAGCGCCACCAGCGGTGGGCAGATGAGCCACAGGGAGCGGCGGCCGGAGCGGGCGGGCCCGGTGTGGTCAGTTCGGGTGTCGACCTGCTGATCAGGCTTCTCGGCGACGGTCGTCATGTCACTGCCCGAACGCTTCCGGGTACAACTCGCGGGCGATCGTCTGCGCGGAGGTCACCATGCGGGAGCTCTGAAACAAGTCGTCCAGGGGGATCACCACGAACCGGTCCTCCCGCACGGCGGGCGTGGTGGACATGATGGGCTGCTGCTTGAGGTAGGCGATTTTGTCCGCCGCGCTGGTGGCGCCGTAGTCCAGAACGACCACGGCCTCCGGCTGCCGCTCGCCGAGGATCTCCCAGGTGGTCTTGACGTACGGCTTCTCGCCCTCGGTGAAGATGTTGTCCGCGCCCGCGTAATCGCCGACCATCTGCCCGATCCCCACGCCGCCGATGGTCATGGGCACGTCCTCGCCACTGTCGTAGAAGAATGTCGGCGTGCCGCTGATGCCGGCGGCATCGAGGGTGGCGCGGACTTCCTCGAGACCGTCGATGATCTCGTTCGTGAGCTCGTCGGCGTCCTCCTCGAGGCCGAGGATGCTGCCGAGCTGGGAGTAGTCGGTCTCGAGCATGCCCAGGTCCGGGAAGCCCTCGCCGCAGTACTCGGAGAACAAGAAGGTGTTGATCCCCTCGGCTTCCAGGGCGTCGCGACTGCGGCCCTCTTTTTCGTCAAAGGCGCTGCGCATGCCGCCCACCACCATGTCCGGTTCGAGGTCGACGATCTCCTCCCAGGTGGGGTACTCGTCGGCGAGGGCGGGGATCGCCGCCACCTCGTCGGCAACCTCGGGAATGGTCTCGGTGTCGCGGTCGGCGTAGGCACGACCGATGATCCGGTCGCCGGCACCCATCTGGACCAGGGTCTCTGTCACGTGGTGGTTCATCGTGATGATGCGCTGCGGCGGGGCCTCGAAGGTGGCCTCGCGGTCGCAGTTGGTGATGGTCACCGGCTCGGCGAAGGGCTCGGCCGCGGAGTCGGCCTGGTCGAGCGCCTCGCCACGCGAGCAGCCGGTGAGGGCGAGCCCTGCGACTAGCAGCGCGGCGCCGACAGAGCTGGCGCGAACGGGGGTGCGACGAAACATGATCAGTCCTCGGATCGTGTCGAGAGACCGACGAATCGCGAGACCTGACGGCGGGAAGCACCAACGATGCGGCCCGCACGATGCAGGACCCCCGGCTCGCAGACCTCGGCGATGTACCTGGAGTCGCGAACATCCGGGCAGGTAATCGGGCTCGCCGCCACCTGGGTGGCCGCACACCGTTGCGGGTCAGCGCCGGATTCTCACCGGTCTTCCCCTGCGTGTTCCGAATGTCAGCAGTACGGGGACAGGGTAAGCACAGCCGGTTCTCGGACGGGCGGGCACCCCCACGATTCGCCGCATGCGGATGCCGTCAGCCCATATGTGCGGCCACGGTTCAGCCGTCGCGCGCTGCCGCCTGCCATGCGTCGACGAGGCGGCGAACCGTGTCGGCGTCGCGGACGGCCAGGCGCACGTGCCGCGGGTCGAGGCCGGGGAAGGTGTCGCAGCGCCGCACCGCGATCCCCCGCGC
>NZ_JAALDM010000133.1:0-8916 GCF_014144865.1 Dietzia aerolata
CGAGGGCGGCGACGCTTCGGGAGAACCCGTTCTCGACTGGTCCTTCACCGCGCTCATGCCCTGACGACGCCCGCCCCGCCCTCACGAGCCTCACGCCTCGCAAGCCCCGCCACCGACGCCCTGCCACACGGAAAGTCCGCGACACCATGACCGAGAAGCCCTCCCCCGTCCGACCGAGCCGCGGTGGCGCGGACGCCTCCCGTCCGCAGAAGACGGCGCTGCTGGTGGCCAAGCAGATCGTCGAGGACATCGCCCGGCGCGGCAACACGGTGGGCGATCGCCTGCCGCCCGAGCACCTGATGCTCGCCGAGTACGGCGTGGGCCGCGGGACCCTGCGGGAGTCACTGCGCTATCTGGAGCTGCAGGGCGCGCTGACCCTCAAGCCTGGGCCCGGCGGTGGTCCGATCGTCCAGCAGCCGGACGCCGGGATGCTCGCCGCGTCGCTCAGCCTGCTGCTGCAGTTCGAGAACGCGCCGTTCTCCACGATCATGGAGGCACGCGCGGCCATGGAGCCCTCCATCGCGCGGCTGGCGGCGCAGCGGATGAGCGCGGAGGCACTCGAGGAACTGCGCGCCAACGTCGTGGCCCTGCGCTCCGGCAGCACGGACACCGACGTGTTCACCGCCGAGTCGGAGCGCTTCCATGCGCTCATCGCGTGGGGCTCGGGCAACGCCCTGTTCGGGTACCTCTTCGACGCGATGCTCGGCATCCTCGCCGGCGCCACGATGGGCGTGGAGTATCCGAAGCGGCAGCGCGACCACACGTGCACGATCCACGAGGAGATCTACGCCGCGATCTCAGGCCGCGACCCCGATGCCGCGGCCGACCTCATGGCCCGGCACATCACCGACCACACCGTCTATCTGAAGAAACGGTTCCGCGCCGCGCTCTCCCAGCCGATCCGCTGGGACCTCGGCGGCTGAGGTCCCCCGGACCCCTCTGACTGCGGTCAGATGTGCCGCCCGCCGGTGATCTCCAGGACCGTGCCGGTCATGTAGCTGGACATGTCGCTGGCCAGGAACAGGACCACCTGGGCCACCTCCGACGGTTCGGCGGCGCGCCCCATGGGGATTTCGGCCATCTTCTCGTCCCACACATGCTGCGGCATTGCCAGCGTCATGGCGGTCCGGATCAGGCCGGGCTGCACCGCGTTGACGCGGACCCCGGCAAAGGCGACTTCTTTGGCCGCGGCCTTGGTCAGTCCCACGATCCCGGCCTTGGCCGCGGAGTAGTTCGTCTGACCCACGAGCCCGACCTTGCCGGAGATCGACGAGAGGTTCACGATCGCCCCGCCGCCGTGCTCGCGCATCCGTCCGGCGGCGGCGCGGGTGCCGTTCCAGGTGCCCTTGAGGTGGATCGAGATGATGTCGTCGAACTGCTGCTCGGTCATCTTGCGCATGGTGGCATCACGCGTCACGCCGGCATTGTTGACAAAGACCCCGAGCGGCCCGAACGCCTCCTCGGCGCCGTCGATCATCGCCTCGACCGCCGCACCGTCCCGGACGTCACAACGGATGTAGCGGGCCGAGTCCTCGCCGCCGAGTTCGGCCACCGCCGCCGCGCCGGCCTCGTCATTGATGTCCCCGATCACCACGCGGGCGCCCTCGGCGATGAACGTCCGCGCGATCTCCAGTCCGATCCCCTGGGCGCCGCCGGTGACTACGGCTGTCTTCCCCTCAAGCAAGGCCATCAACGCTCTCCTTCTCGTGTGTAGTGTCCGGCGGGTCCGGTGCCTTCGCCCGACCTCGCGCCCCCGGCCAGGCCGAGCTCGGCCAGGATCGCCTCGGTGTGTTGCCCAAGCGCGGGCACCGGCCCCATCGGTAGTTCTACGTCTGTAAAGGTCATCGGCGGCAGGAGGCCCCGCACGTCCCCGCCGGGGGTCTCCACATCGCGCCACCGGTCGCGGGCGGCCAACTGCGGGTGGTCCACGAGGCCGGCCACGTCGTTGATCCGCGCGGCCGGGACGCCATGCCGGTCCAGGCGTTCGACCAGGTCCTGCGAACCGAATCCGCTGGTCAGGTCCCCGATCAACTCGTCCACCTCCGCGCGCCGAGCGACACGCTCGATGTTGGTGGCATAGCGGCGGTCGTCGGCGAGATCGGGACGTCCCAGCACGTCGCGCACCAGCGCGGCCCACCCGCGGTCGTTCTGCACGCCGATGAGCACCTGCCCGTCACGGGTCGGATACGCGTCGTACGGGCAGATCGACGCATGCGACAGCCCCATCCGTCCAACCTGCTGGTCGTCGTACATGCGGATGTACATGGGGTGGCCCATCCATTCGGCCGTCGCCTCGAACATCGACACCTCGACCGTCGCGCCGACCCCACTCCGTTCCCGCCGCAGCAGCGCCGCCTGCACCGCGGACAGGACGTACATGCCGGTCGCGATGTCGGACACCGGCACCCCGGTCTTGGCGGCGGCCTCCGGCGTGCCGGTGATCGAGCACAGTCCCGACTCGGCCTGGACCAGCATGTCGTAGGCCTTGCGGTGGGCATAGGGCCCGTCCTCGCCGTAACCGGAGATGGTGACGACGACGAGGTCCTCCCGCCGCTCGCGGAGCGCTTCCGCCCCCAGGCCGAGCCGGCCCATCGCCCCGGGGGCCAGGTTGCTGATCACCACGTCCGCGCGGTCGGCAATTGCGAGAGCAGTGCGCAGGCCCTCGGGCGAGCCGAGGTCGAGTTCGATCGACTCCTTCCCGCGGTTCAGCCACACGAAGTGGGAGGCCTGCCCGTGCACGGTCGCGTCGTAGGCGCGGGCGAAGTCGCCTTCGCCGGGTCGCTCGATCTTGATCACCCGGGCGCCGAGGTCGGCCAGATGTCGGGTGGCCAGGGGCGCGGCGACGGCTTGCTCGACCGCCATCACGGTGATCCCGGCCAGCGGCAGCATCTCCTCGGCTGCGCCGCCAGCGCCGCAAGCGCCACCAGCGCCTACCCATGCGCCACCAGCACCGCCCGTCGTCACCGCCCGTTCGCCGCCTTGATCGCGCGGCGCACGAGCCCGCCGCCAATGATGAGCTTCTGGATCTCACTCGTGCCCTCGTACAGGCGCAGGAGGCGGATGTCGCGGTAGATGCGTTCCACCGCCACGCCGCGCATGTAGCCGGTGCCGCCGTGAACCTGGACCCCGAGGTCGGCGACCTTGCCGGCCATCTCGGTGCAGTAGAGCTTCGTAACGGACGGCGCGATCCGGCGGTCGGTCTCGGTGACCCACTGCTGTGCGGCGTCCCGCGCCAGCGCCCGTCCGGCCATCACGCCTGTCTGCATTTCGGCGAGCATGGCCTGGACCAGCTGGAACTCGCCGATCGGCTGCCCGCCCTGCGTGGTCACGGCGGCGTAGGCGACGGATTCGTCGAGCACCCGCTGCGCGGCCCCCACCGCGAGTGCGCCGATGTGGACACGGCCGCGGGCGAGCGAGGTCATGGCCGCTCGGTAGCCGGCGTCCACGTCGCCCCCGACCAACGCCGAGTCGGGCACGCGCACGCCCTGCAGTGAGACCTCGGCGGTCCAGGCGCCCTCCTGCCCCATCTTCTTGTCTTTCGGCCCCACCGTGACCCCGGGCGCATCCGCGGGGACGAGGAACACGGCGATCCCGGGACCGCTGGCGTCCGCGGGCCGGGTGCGGGCGAACAGTACGAACAGTCCGGCGGATGGCGCGTTGGTGATGAACCGCTTGGTCCCGTCGATCACCCAGTCGTCGCCGTCCCGTACTGCCTGCGTCGACAGCCCCGCCGGGTTGGATCCGGCACCGTCCTCGGTGAGCGCGAAGGAGGCGATCACCTCTCCCGAGGCGATCCGCCCGAGCCATTCGGCCTTCTGCTCATCGGTGCCGTAGTTCACCAGTACCTGGCCGGCGATGCCGTTGCTCGTCCCGAACAGTGAGCGGATGGCCAGGCTGGTGTAGCCGAATTCCATCGTCAACTCGACGTCCTGGGCGAGGTCCAACCCCAGCCCGCCCCAGCGCTGCGGGATCGCGTAGCCGAACAGCCCCATGTCGGCCAGTGCCCGGCGGATGTCCTCGGGAATCGCGTCGGTGTCGACGATCTCCTGCTCCCTCGGCACCACGGAGTTCCGGATGAAATCCCTGGTGGTGGCGAGCATGTCCGCGAAGTCGTTCGCGTCCACCTCCGAGGTCGTCGGCTGATCGGCCATCGCATGTCCTCCGCCCGTACCGGTGTGCGGGACGTCTCTGCCCCGGCTCGGCTCGATGCTAGCAACCATGATCATCGATTGTGGGGCGTGTCGGTGACCCCGCAACCCCGCCCCACCGTCCCCACCGACCCCGCCTCCCACGCCGCGCCGACCCCGCCTCCCACGCCGCGCCTCCCCGGCCTCCCCTGCCTCACCGACTCGGCCTCCCGGCGCCCTGCGACTGAGTAGGGTCGCACGCATGAAGGCTGCCGTCTGCGTCGAAACCGGATCGCCGTTGGTGATCGAGGACATCCCCGTTCCCGAGCCCCGCGCGGGCGAGGTGCTGGTCCACAATCACGCGTGCGGGGTCTGCCACACGGACCTACACGTGATGAAGGGCGAGGTCGGATTCCCGCTGCCGGGGGTGCTGGGCCACGAGATCTCCGGGATCGTCGCCGAGGTCGGCGCGGGGGTCACCACCGTCGCGCCCGGCGACCGCGTGGTGGGTTCGTTCATCATGCCGTGCGGCGCTTGCGAGAACTGCGCCCGCGGCATGGAGGACCTGTGCTCGACGTTCTTCGAGTTCAACCGCCTACGCGGCACGCTTTACGACGGGCAGACCCGCCTCCACCGCACCGACGGCTCTCCCCTGTCGATGTACTCGATGGGCGGCATGGCCGAGTACAGCGTCACCCCCGCGACCAGCGTCTTCCGCCTCCCGGACTCCCTCGACCTGACCGACACCGCCATCCTCGGCTGTTCCCTGTTCACCGCGTACGGCGCCGTGCGCAACGTGGGTGAGGTGCGGACCGGCGAGTCGGTGGCGGTGATCGCCGTGGGAGGGGTCGGACAGAACATCGTGCAACTGTCGGCCGCCAGTGGCGCCGAGTCGGTTATCGCCATAGATGTCGACGACGACAAGCTCGATCTCGCCCGCCGGATGGGAGCCACCCACACGGTGAACAGCTCGCGCGTCGACGCCGCGGGGGCGGTCGCCGAGATCACCGGCGGTCGCGGAGTGGACGTCGCCTTTGAAGCCCTTGGCTCCGCGGGAACCACCAATCTGGCCGTGAACATCGCCAGAGAGGGCGGCCGCGCCGTCGTCGTCGGCATTCCTCCCGCCGGAACCACCCTCGACGTGGACCTGGCCCGGATCGTCCGGCGCAAGATCCAGATCAAGGGCTCCTACGGTGCCCGCGCCCGACGCGACGTCCCCGACCTCATCCGCCTGCTCGCGGCCGGCAAGCTCGACCTGGGCGGTGTGATCTCGCGGCGCGTCACCCTCGACGAGGCGCCCGCGACCTACGAGGCACTCGACCGCGGCGAGATCCTCGGCCGCGCGGTGGTCCTCACCGGCGCCTGAGCACGCGGGGCCCGCTGACACGCCAGCGGCCCCCGCGCTCTCCGTCTGGAAAGTGCGGGGGCCGCGGGGCGTGATCGAGGCGCGAGCCCCGGGTCAGGTCAGAGCAGTTCGATGATGGTGGCGTTGGCCTGGCCGCCGCCCTCACACATCGTCTGCAGGCCGTACTTGATGCCCTGGTTGCGCATGTGCGCGATCATGTCGGACATCAGGCGGCCGCCCGAGCCACCGAGCGGGTGACCGAGCGCGATGGCGCCACCGTTGGGGTTGAGCTTGACCGGGTCGGCGCCGGTCTCGGCGAGCCACGCCATCGGCACGGACGCGAAGGCCTCGTTGACCTCGAAGGTGCCGATGTCGTCGATCGACAGACCCGACTTGGCCAGTGCCTTGGCGGTGGCCGGGATCGGTGCGGTGAGCATGATGACCGGGTCGTCGCCGGCCAGCGTCGCGGTGTGCACGCGCGCGATGGGCTTGAGGCCGTGCTTGGCGGCGGCCTCCTCGCTCATCACGAGGATCGCGGAGGCGCCATCAGAGATCTGCGAGGCGTTGCCCGCGGAGACGACACCGTCCTCCTTGAACGGGGTCTTGAGCCCGCCCAGGGTCTCGACGGTGGAGCCACGGCGGATGCCCTCATCCGTGTCGAACACGCCGTCCGGGGTGGTGACCGGGACGATGTGGTCGGCGAAGAAACCGGCGTCCTGGGCGGCGGCGGCCTTCTCGTGCGAGGACACGGCGAACTCGTCGAGCTGGGTGCGGGAGAAGCCCCAGCGCTCGGCGATCATCTCGGCGCCGATGCCCTGATTGGGGGCGATGCCGTTGTACCGGTCTAAGAACTTCTGGCCGTAGGGGAACGACTCGGCAGAGATGTGCGATCCCATGGGGACACGGGTCATAGACTCGACGCCGCCGGCGATGATCACATCGTGGTGTCCGGCCTCGACCACGGCCACAGCGAAGCTCAGCGCCTGCTGCGATGAACCGCACTGGCGGTCGATGGTCACGCCGTTGACGGTCTCCGGAAAGCCCGCCGACAGGGCCGCGGTCCGGGCGATGTCGCCGGCCTGCTCGCCACCCTGGGTGACGCAGCCCCAGATGACGTCCTCGACGGCGGCCGGGTCGAGGCCCGCCTTCGTGACGAGTCCACTCAGAACATCTGCTGACAGGTCGGCCGGATGGACCCCGGCGAGGCCGCCCTTGCGCTTGCCGACCGCGCTGCGCACGGCCTCGACGATTACTGCACCCATGTGGTGTTCTCCTTTACCCGAATTGGTTTGTTGGACATCCTAGTATCAGCCGATGTAGGGCGGGGTCTTGCGGAGCTCACCGCGCGCGATGGTGCGGCGGTGCACGGCGTCGGGGCCGTCCACGATCCGCAGCGCCCGGGCCCATGCGTAGAAGTACGCGAGCGGGGTGTCGTCAGAGACGCCGGCGCCGCCGAAGATCTCGATGGCCCGGTCGATCACCGTGCAGGCGACCTGCGGGGCGATCACCTTGATGGCCGAGATCTCGAAACGGGCTTCCTTGGCGCCGACCGTGTCGATCATCCAGGCGCAGTGCTGCACCTGCAGGCGCGCCTGGTCGATCTCGATGCGGGAGTTGGCGATGTGCTCCTGCACCACGCCCTGCTCGGACAGGTAGCCGCCGAACGCGTGGCGGGACTTGGCGCGGTCCACCATGAGGGCGAGCGCGCGCTCCGCCATACCGATCGCGCGCATGGCGTGGTGAATGCGGCCCGGTCCGAGGCGGGCCTGGGCGATCGCGAAGCCCGCCCCCTCCTCCCCCAGCAGGTTGGACACCGGCACGCGGACGTCCTTGAACACCAGCTCGCAGTGGCCGTGCTGGTCCTGGTAGCCGAACAGCGGCAGGTTGCGCTCAATCGTCAGGCCCGGGGTGTCGCGGGGCACGAGAACCATCGATTGCTGACGGTGGGTCTCGGCCGACTCGTCGGTCTTGCCCATCACGATCAGGATCTCGCAGCGGGTGTCGGCGATGCCGGTGATCCACCACTTGCGGCCGTTGATCACGTACTCGTCACCCTCGCGGCGGATGACCGTCTGGACGTTGGTGGCATCCGAGGAGGCGACGTCGGGCTCGGTCATCGCGTAGGCCGAGCGCATGGTGCCGGCCTTGAGCGGTTCGAGGTACTTCGCCTTCTGCTCGTCGGTGCCGAAGAGATGGAAGGTCTCCATGTTGCCGGTGTCCGGCGCCTGCGAGTTGATGGCCTCGGGCGCGATGACCGGCGACCAACCCGAGATCTCCGACACTGCGGCGAACTCGAGGTTGGAGATCCCGGACCACTCGGGCAGGAAGAGGTTCCACAGGCCACGGCGCCGGGCCTCGGCCTTGAGATCGTCCATCACCGGCGGGTAGGCGTTGTCGCCGTGCTCGCGGAGGTACTCCTTCCACACGGGCTCGGCCGGGAACACATGCTCGCGCATGAACTCCCACATGTTCTCCTGCAGCTCGAGGCTGCGCTGACTGTGAGCGAACTCCATGATCATTACTCCTGTAGAGGGGCTAGGCCGGGTCGGTGCGCGGCCCGGGGCGGGAAGCGCGGCGAAATGCGCGGAGAGAAGCGCGTGGGGCTAAAAGTGCAGCGGCGATCAGTGCAGGGTCATGCCGCCGTCCACCACGAGGGTCGTGCCGGTGACGAACGAGGCGGCATCCGAGGCGAGGAACAGCAGGGCGGCGTCCAACTCGGCCTGCACACCGAGGCGACCGAAGATCGTACTGCCGGTGATGTCGGCGAGCATCTGCTCGGGAATCTCGTCGGTCATCTCGGACGCGAAGTACCCGGGCGCGAGCGAGTTGACGCGGATACCGCGGCGCGAGCCCCACTGCGAGGCCAGGTCGCGGGTCAGTCCCATCACCGCGGCCTTGGTGGCCGAGTACGCGGCCTGCGGCGCGAAGCCGGCGGTCAGGCCCAACACGCTCGCGACGTTGACGATGCTCGAGCCCGGCCCCATGACCGCCGCGCACTCCTTGGCCGCCCAGAACGCGCCGTTGAGATTGACATCGACGACCGAGCGGAACTGCTCCGGGCTCTCCTTGAGCGCGGGCACCGCGGTGCCGAGGCCCGCGTTGTTGACCAGCACGTCGACCCGCCCGTGCTCCTCCATCGCCGCACGGACCATGGCGGCGCAGGACTCGGGATCGGCGACGTCGCAGGCGACGGTCGATGCCGTACCGCCGCGCGAGCGCAGCTCCTCGGCGAGTGCCTCGAGACGCTCCTTGCGCCGCGCGGCCAGGACGACGGTCGCTCCGGCGGAGGACAGGGCGCGGGCGAACCCGGCGCCGAGGCCCGACGAGGCGCCGGTTATCACCACGACACGGCCGTCCATGCGGAATCGCTCGAGGACGGGGACGGCCGTCTGCGGCCCGGTCCGTGGGTCAACGGGCTCGCGCGGGGTGACCGGCTCGCGGAGG
>NZ_JAALDM010000133.1:8938-10873 GCF_014144865.1 Dietzia aerolata
CGTCGGTGGTAGCGGAGGTGATGTCAGCCATCAGTTGGTCCCCTTCCGGGAATCGAGGATCGAGTGGCCGTGCTCAACCAGGTCGCGAATCCGCGGACCGATGTCGCCGAAGTCCTGGCCCGCCATGTCGCCGGCGAGCGAGCGGGTGGCCACGCCCTGCGCGATGGCCGCGAACTTGAATGTGGCGAACGCCAGGTACCAGGGCATGTGCGACGGGTCGGTGCCGGTCGCCGCGCAGTAGCGCTCGAGCAGCCGGTCCGGGCCCGGCCACCCGGCCTCGGTGGTGATGGACGGGATCAACGGAACCTTCGGGCCGTCCGGATCGCCCCAGTACAGGACCGTCTGCGCGAGGTCCGCGACCGGATCGCCGAGGGTCGACAGCTCCCAGTCGAGGATCGCGAGGATCCTGCCGGGGTCACCCGGGTCCACGACGTAGTTGTCCAGGCGGTAGTCACCGTGGGTGATCCGGGACGACGGCGACGCGGGCATGCTCTCCCCGAGACGGGCGGCCAGTTCCGCCAGGCGGTCCGTGCGGACGGACTCGTGGGCCTTCTCCGATTGGCCGAGCCAGCGGCGCAGTTGCCGCTCGAGATAGCCGTCCGGGCGACCGAGATCCCCCAACCCGACGGCCTCCTGGTCGACAGCGTGGAGCGCCACCAGGGCGTCGATCTGTGCGTCGGCCATGGCGGCCTTGTCGTCGTCGTCCTCCGCGAAACCCGGCGGCAGGGTGTCACGGATGACGTGCCCGACCACCTTCTCCATCACGTAGTACGGCACGCCCAGGTCCTCGCCGGTGGTCTCGTTGAGCAGCACCTTCGCGACCGGCACATCCGTGCCGCCGAGGCCGAGCTGGATGCGCGCCTCGCGCCCCATGTCGTGGGCGCTGGGCAGCAACTTTCCCGTCGGCGGGCGACGCAGGATCACCTCGCCCGCGTCCGAGCGGAGCGTGAACGTGAGGTTGGACTTGCCGCCGGCGATGAGGTCGGCCTCGAAGTCCGTCCAGGCCTTCTCGCCCGTCGCCTCGACCAGGCGCGGGCCCACCAGGTCTGGGCGCAGCAGGTCGTGGACGGGCAGGTCCGCGGGCGCGGCATCTGACGGGGTCATCTGGGGCTCCTCAGCATCGGCGGCAACCAGACCGAACGATCGCTCGGTTTGATGTAGTGTTACCCGGGACACAGTCAGTGTCAAGCCGAGGGCCGAGTCAAGCTGAGAGCCGGGTCGAGTGGAACGGGAAAGGGTGGACGCGATGGTCGAGGACGATCTCGGGGTAACTCGGTGGCGCGAGCTCGGCCCGGATTCGCTGACCCCCACCCTGCGCGCGGCGCTGGGCGTCTTTGCCGAAAACGGCTACCACGGTGCGTCGATCCGGTCGATAGCCGAGGCCGCGGGACTGTCCGTCCCGGGGCTGTACCACCACTACTCGTCCAAGCAGACGATCCTGACCGCGCTCGTCGAGTCGACGATGGATGAGATGATCGCCTACACCTCGGCCGCGGCGCGCGACGCCGGGGATGACCCGGTGGCGCGGTTCGACAATGTGGTGGAGTGCCTGGCCCGCTTCCACATGGCCCGGCGGGACCACTCCTTCGTGGCATCGTCGGAGATGCGCAGCATGGAGCCGGACGCGCGGGCCCATCACGTCGCGCAGCGTGACGAGCAGCAGCAGATGGTCGAGGACGCGATCCGGGTCGGCGTCGCCTCCGGCGACTTCACCTGCGAGCATCCAGGCGACGCCGCGCGGGCGATCGCGTCACTGTGCGTATCAATCGCATCCTGGTACCGGCCCGACGGACCGCTGTCCGCCGACGAGGTCGCCGCCCGCCATCTCGGCTACGCGCGGGCTATCGTCGGCGCCCCGACCGGCCGCACCTGACGCCCCGACCACCCTGGCCGCCCTGAGCACCGCGACCACCGCGACCACCGCGCCCTGCACGT
>NZ_JAALDM010000134.1 GCF_014144865.1 Dietzia aerolata
GAGCGCGAAGGGATGTCGATCGGTCACGAGGAGGACGTCGTATCCGGCGACGACGCGGCGCAGCCCCGCCGAGTGGAACCGGCTCGCCGACCGGAGCGTGGCCCGGTGGCGCCGCCGGACGCGCCCGGCGAACGAGGCGAAGAACAGCACGACGGCCAGTGCGGGAACCACGAGTAGCAGCACCACGGGGATCCCGGTGTCGAACGTCGGGCCGCCGAACGGATTGGCGGCGGCCAAACACTGCTGGCACACCTGCGCCGCACCGGCCGGGAGCAGGTCCGGCCCGGAGATCACCCAGGCGAGCACCGGCCCCACCGCGAGCAGCGTCAGCACCCACGAGATCACGCCGGAGGCCAGCAACCCCACTGCCAGCCGGGGTGCCCGCATGAGCATCGGGGCGGCAGCGCGCAGCACCCGCGGACCCGCCAGCGCCGCGACGACGATCCCGGCGGTCAACAGGCCGGCGATCACCAGTGCGAGAAGTCCGTGGCTCATGCGCGTCCCCCCTGGTCACGTCGACTCAGGTAGTCGCGGAGCAGATCCAGGTCACTGTCCGGGATGCGCTCGGCGAAATGCAGGATCGACGCGGCCCGGTCCCGGCTAGTGCCCAGTGCGTGATCCATGACGGAGGCGACGTGGTGCTCGCGGGTGTTGCGTGCCGTATAGACCGTCGACCTGCCGTCCTTGCCCGAATCGACGAGGCACTTGCGGTGCAGGTTGTTCAGAACGGTCGCGATGGTCGTGTACGCGCACTCGCCGGGCAACCTGTCGATGATCCCGCGGATCGTCGAGGGTCCCTCGTCCCAGAGCAGGTCCATGACCTGCGTCTCCAGCGACCCCAGCCTCGGAGGTTCGCAGCCCCCGTCCCCTGCGTTCATCGAGCCGCCACCGGCTTCCGCGGAGTCGGCAGCACGCAGGCGACCTGCCCCCGCAGCCGCACGACGAGCGCGACCGCGGTGAGCACCAGCGCGATGACCGCGAGGAACGGCTGCACGGGCGCGAACCACGTGATGGCCCCCGAATACCCGAGCGCGAGCAGAGCGAGCTTGTTACATACGGGACAACCGACCGCGAACCACGCCAGAAATGCCCCCACGAAGCCGAGCCGACTGGAGCGACGGGCTTCGGGAGTGTTGTCGTCGTCGTCCCCAAAATCCCCTGCCCCGAGCGACGGTGACGCCGCTCCGCCGACATCCTGGCGCACGTAGGTCGCGACCAACATCCCCGACAGCACCGAGGTCGCGATCCAGACCGGGTAGTTCCACCAGACCGGCGGGATCTCCCGCGTGAACACCGGGTTGGGGATGAGCACCGTGGCCAGGCCGAGCAGGAGGCCGAAGGCGAGCGCGACGCCCGCGGCGACGGCGACCCGGCGCGGTCCCCACGTGCGAAGGCCCTGGTAGGCGAGGCCGAGGTTCCGGGGGATGGACGTGACGACGCGTCGGATCCTTGTCATGAGGACCATCATGCCACGTGTCGACTACCGGCGATAGTCGACTATGTGCGATAGTCGGTGGCACCTGTGGTTGACCCCGACGAGAAGAGCACCCCGTGAGTCCGACCGACACCTCCTCCCGCCACATCCTCGAGGCCAAGTACCGGCGCTCGCGGACGTGGAACGTGATCCTGGCCGCCGTCGCCGTGTTCCTCGGTGTGGTGGTGATCGCGCAGACGCTCGCCGGGACCTCCGGCGCCGACGAGCAGGTCACCGAGACCGCCGAGGGCGCCGAGCAGGCGGGAAACGCCGAGGCAGCGCAACAGCCCGGCGGCGACCTGGACTTCGTGCGACGCGACCCGGACGACCCCAAGGCGATCGGAAGCGTTGACGCCCCGGTGGTCATGACCGAGTGGATCGACCTGCGCTGCCCCTTCTGCGCCTCCTTCAGTCGGGACACCCTGCCCGCGCTCATCGCCGACTACGTGGACATCGGCAAGGTGCGCATCGAGTTCGTCGACGTGGCGTTCTTCGGCACGCAGTCCGAGGACGCCCAGGTCGCCGCGCAGGCCGCCGCCAATCAGGACCGGTACGTCGAGTACGTCACCGCCGTCTTCGACGCCGCCCCCGAGAAGGGTCACGCGGATCTCACCCGCGAGGTGCTGGTCGACTTCGCCCGGGAGGTCGAGGTGCCCAACATGGCGCAGTTCATCGCGGACCTCGACGACCCGCAGCTCCGGGACGACGCACAGGCGGCCACCCTCGGCGCCCAGCAGATGGGGGTCACCGCGGTGCCATTCTTCGTCGCCGGCCAGACCGCCCTGTCCGGTGCGCAGCCCGAATCGACCTTCCGGGACTACCTCGACGACGCCGTCGCGGCGGCGGAGTAAGCCATGGAGATCGGCCTCCTCGGCGCGTTCCTCGGCGGCGTCCTGACCCTGCTCAGCCCGTGCACGGCGATGCTGCTGCCGGCGTTCTTCTCCTACGCGTTCACCAACCCGCGGGCCCTGCTCGCCCGCACCGGCGTGTTCTATCTGGGGCTCATCACCACCCTGGTCCCGCTCGGCGTCCTCGCCGGCACGTTGGGCGCGTTCGTGTCCCAGCACCGGTTCACGTTCGTCACCGTGGCGTCGGTGATCGTGATCATCCTGGGCGCACTGATGCTGCTCAACGTGCGGATCCCGTTCCTGCGGGCCGGCGCGGGTTCCGAGGGCACCTCCGTGACGGCCGTGTACGCGCTCGGCACCGTCTATGGCCTGGCGGGCGTCTGCGCCGGGCCACTTCTCGGCGCGGTCCTCACCGTGGCCGCGGTGTCCGGAACCGCGCTGACCGGCGGGATCATCGTGCTGGTGTTCGCCGCCGGCATGGCGCTGCCGCTGCTGGTCCTCGCGCTGCTGTGGGGCCGGTTCCCCGCGGTCAAGCGTCTCGTGCGTCCCCGCGAGGTGACCGTCGGACGCTGGAGCAACACCTGGACCGGCATCATCGGCGGCCTCCTGACCATCGGGGTGGGCATCCTCCTCCTGGTCACCGCTGGCACCACCGACCTCACCGGCATCCTCGGCGCCTCCGACCAGGCCGCACTCGAGGGCGCGGTCCTGGAGGGGGCCGGCAGCATCCCGGACTGGGTGGTCATCGCCGTCGCTGCGGCGATCGCGGCGATTGGCTGGCTCATCGTGCGCCGGCGTCGCGACCGGCGGCCACGGGGCCCAGAAATTCTCGGCCGCGCATCAGCGGCGATACGCCTCCGGAGGACTAATCTGGATCCATGAACACCGACTCCGTCGCACGCCATCGACCGTCCCGCCGGCGGACCGTCGCGCTCGTGGCCGCCGGAGCGACGGTGGCACTTCTCGGCTCGGCCTGCGGGGCGCCGCTGCCCGAGCCGGTGCCGGGGCAGAGTCCGGCGGCCTACTCCGGGCTGGAGGTGACCGAGGACCGGATCGAGTACGCGATCGGCAAGGTCACGGACATCGTCGAGGAGGAGCTCGAGGCCTCCGACGTGCCCGGCGCCGCGGTGGCGGTGGTTCACGGCGGCGAGACGGTCCTGGCCGAGGGGTTCGGCGTCCGCAACACCTCTACAGGTGAGGAGGTCAATCCGGACACGGTGTTTCCCATGGCGTCGGTGTCCAAGCCGGTCAGTACGACCGTCGTGGCGGCGGAGACGGCAGGCGGAGAGGTGGGCTGGTCGACCCCCGTCCGCGAGTACCTGCCGTGGTTCGCGCTGTCGGATCCGCAGGTGTCGGAGCAGGTCACCGTGGGTGATCTGTTCGCGCACCGCTCCGGCCTGCCCGACCACGCGGGGGATGATCTGGAGGACCTGGGTTACGAGCGGCCCGCGATCTTGCACGGCCTGCGCCACCTGCCGCTGGAGGAGTTCCGCACCTCGTACGCGTACACCAATTTCGGGCTCACCGCGGGCGCGGAGGCGGTGGCGCAGTCCGCGGACATGCCGTGGGCGGAGCTGGCCCGCGAGCGCATCTTCGACCCGCTCGGCATGGCGGACACCTCGTACACCTATGACGAGCTGACCGAGCGGAGCAATCGGGCGGTGGGCCACGTCCGCTCCCCCGACGCCGCGGAGGGTGCGTCCGATGACGAGTCCGTGGCGTGGACCCCGGCCGATCCCGCGCGCGACCCGGACCCCCAGGCCCCCGCGGGCGGTCTGAGTTCCTCGGTCAACGACATGGCCCGGTGGATGACGATGGTGCTCGCCGACGGCGCGGGTCCCGGCGGCGAGCAGGTCGTCCCCGCCGACGCCTTGCGGGAGGCGTTGACGCCGCAGGTGGTCTCGTCGCCGCCGCACTCGAGCGAGGATCGTGCCGGCAGCTACGGCTACGGTTTCAACATCGGCACCACGTCGTCCGGGCGCGTCGAGTGGAGCCATTCGGGCGCGTTCACGCGGGGCGCGTCCACGGCGATTCTCATGCTGCCCGCGCT
The DNA here is from genome assembly GCF_014144865.1 of Dietzia aerolata. Taxonomy (GTDB): domain Bacteria; phylum Actinomycetota; class Actinomycetes; order Mycobacteriales; family Mycobacteriaceae; genus Dietzia; species Dietzia aerolata. The sequence continues at coordinate 4,373 of NZ_JAALDM010000134.1, forward strand.
CGACCTGGGAATCGTCACCCTCACCAACGCCGCGCCGGTCGGGGTGCCGGAGACCATCAACGCCCGCTTCGCCGACTACGCCCAGTACGGCGATCCGTCGCTGCCGTGGCGCGAGCTGTACGGCGAGGCGATCGGCCCGCTCAGCGATCCGGTGGGCGATCTGGTGTTCGATCAGCCGCCCGCGGATCCCGAGCCCGCCCCGCCCGTCGAGGACCTGCTGGGCGTCTACCGCAACGACTACTTCGGCGAGATCGAGATCCGCGAGGTGTCACCGCAGGACGGCGACGACTCCGGTGGCGAGAACCAAAATCAAGATCAAAACCAAGGGGACGATGACGACAACCCCGCAGGCACCCGCCGCACCCTGGCGCTCGCGGTGGGCCCCGGCCCGGAACTCTGGCCGCTCGTGCACTGGGACGGACCGGTCTACGCGGTGAGCCCGGAGGGCGAGAACTGGCCGGCAAGCTCGCGCGGCAGCGTGACCTTCGAGGGCGATGAGGTGACGGTCAGCCTCCTCGACGAGGCCGGCGAGGGCACCTTCACCCGGGTGGAGGACTGACAGCGGTCGGTCCGGGATCTACGACCGGGCCCGCCTGAACTCGCTCGGGCCGGCGCAGCCCCCTCGCTGCGCGGGCATAAAGGATCGGGCCGGCGCAGCCCCCTCGCTGCGCTGGCCCGATCGGTGGAAGTGACGTCAGCTGCGTGACAGCGACAGCTTCCGCGCGCGCTTCTTGCCGCGTTTGGCGTCGGCGTCCGGGGTGGTGAGGAACGTGGCCAGCCAGGTCATCCGTGGGTCGGCGTCTACGAGGAAGGCCTTGAAGGCGAGCGTGAGCGGCACCGCGAGGATCGCTCCGAGCGGGCCCGCGATGGCCGCCCAGAACACCAGGGACAGGAACGTCACCGTGGGGGTCAGGCCCACCGCGTCGCCGGTGAACTTGGGCTGGATGAAACTCTGCATGACCAGGTTGATCGCGCTGTAGACCACCACCACCCAGATGAAGCTGCCGAGGCCTCCGGTGAGGAGGGCGAACAGCGCCGGCGGCACGAGGCCCAGGACGAAGCCGATGTTGGGGATGTAGTTGGTGACGAACGCCAGCACACCCCACACCAGGGCGAGCGGTACGCCGAGGATCCACAGGGCGACCACGTCCATGAGGGCCACGATCAGACCGAACACTGTGGCCACGATCCAGTAGGACTTGAGTCCGTCGCCGAACGATTCCAGGGAATCGGCGAGGCGGGGCCGCAGTCGGGCGATGGTGGCGCGGCGGCGGGAAATCCCGGGGATGTCAAAGACGAGGAAGGTCAGCGCGATCACCAGGATGGTGAGCTGGCCGCCTGCCGAGGACACCTGGCCGGCAACGTTCTGTACCGCACCGATGACGGTCGTCGGCGAGATCCCCTGGAGCGCCTCGGCGACCTGGTCCTGTTTGAGTCCGAACTGGCCGAGGAACTCGATGGACTGCTGGTACAGCTCGTAGAACTTGTCCTGGTATTGCGGGATCTCCTCCGCGGCGATCCACAGCGCCCAGACGAGCATGCCGACCAATGCGATGAGCAGCAGGTACAGCACAAGCAGCACGATGATCATCGCGCTCCATCGCGGGAGCCCCTTGCGCTCGAGCAGCGACTGAAGTGGCTGCGCGGCGATGACGAGGTTGAGTGCGAGGAACGCCGGCATCACCATGTGCGCGTGCTCGGAGATTCCCCACAGCACGATGAAAGCTGCGGCCAGCGACACCACCGTGACGGCGGCGATGCCCCAGCCCTTGGACTCCTCGTGCGGGGCCTGCACATCCGTGTGCCCGGCGTTATCCGACTTCGCGGCCTCGGCCTCTTCTGTGGCGACGGGCGCCGTCCCCTCAGCCTCGGCCTCCTTGGCTTGCCCCTGCGATGCAGTCGACGTGGACTTCGGCTCCCGACCAGATGTTTCTGACACTCGTCCTCCTCGACCCGGCACTTCGAATCCCAACGTGGAACGACACTACGCGGTGAGTAGTCACATCGGACTGTGGCGATCACCTCGCCTCAGGCTTTGATCGGCTTACGGTTTATTCTGCGGTACGCGACGAGCCCCCGCTGCCGATGTTTCGGCAGCGGGGGCGTCACGCATATCGATCGGGCCGGAGTCCGACCCGACTACGTTGCCTGCTTAGTTCAGGCGTCGGCGAGAGCCGATCGGATGGCGGCAACGTCGACAGAGTCGAAGTCCGTGGGATTCCAGGTGGGATTGCGGTCCTTGTCGATCACCACGGCGCGGACGCCCTCGACGAAGTCCGGACGGGCGGTGATCCACCCGCCGAGCGAGAGCTCATTGTCCAGGCACTCGCGCAGGTCGGCGGCCTTCGCGCCAGCACGCAGCAGCTCGATGGTCGCGATGACCGAGGTCGGGCAGTGCGAGCGGAACATCTCCAGCGTCGCGGTCGCCCACTCATCCGGCTCGCCGGCCTCAAGGGCGGCGACCATATCCTGCGCGGTGTCGCGGGAGAAGACGTCCACGATGCGGTCGATGTTCGCCTCCACGGCGGACTCCCCTGCCTCGGACTTATCGCGGCCGAAACGCTCGAGCGCCGAGTCGAGCCCGTCGGCACCGATCGCGGCGATGAAGGCCTCCTGGTCGTCGTTGTCGATCAGGTGGGTTCCGAGACCGGTGTAGAGGGCGTCGGCGGAGTTCATCCGCATGCCCGTCGTGCCGAGGAAGATTGCGACGGCAAGTCCACGCTCGCCGCCGCCGCACAGGCGGGGCAGGAAGTGGCTGGCGCCGACGTCCGGGATGAAACCGATCGCGGTCTCGGGCATGGCCATCATGACCTTCTTGGTCACCACGCGGTGCGAACCGTTGATGGAGATGCCCAGTCCGCCGCCCATCGCGACACCGTGAATCACGGCAACGGTCGGGACGCGATGCGTGTGGTACGCCAGATCCATCTCGTACTCTTCGGAGAAGAAGGTCCGGTTGGTCTGATGGTCGCCGGCCGCAGCGGCGTCGCGCAGTGCGCGGATGTCGCCGCCGGCACAGAATGCCTTCTCGGACGTGCTCGAGGTGACGACGACTTCCACACCGCTGTCCTCGGAGGCCTCGTTCAGAGCCGTGTGCAGTGCCTGGCACATGGGCAGGTCCAGCGAGTTCAGGGCCTTGGGGCGGTCCAGGACTATGTGCTGCATCCGGCCTTCGCGCCGGGAGATGACGAATTCGCTCATGGCCCCAGTCTGTCAGGGCAGCCGCGCACCGGCACCCGCATACTAGGAATTCCTACCTAGTGGGTGTGTCGTGGCCTCATGTCCGCGATACGCCACTACGCCCGCGCGTGAGCCACGCCGGGCAGCTCAACGAGAAGCGGGTTCTGCACGCGCCTACTCGGACGATGCGTGCAGAACCCACTCCGCGATGAAAGGTGGCCCGGCGGGGTGGTCGGGGACCGGCGCGGTCGGCGAGGGCGGCGAGGGCAGTCGGGGCGTTCGGGCTAGTCGTCGAGCAGCTTCGACGCCACGTCGGGGACGTACTTGAACTCCTCGCGGGGCGGGCGCTCGTAGTGCGGGCCCTCGGGACGCTCGGGGATATCGAGCTTCGGCGGATCGAGCTTCTCCCACGGGATCGTCGACAGCAGGTGCGAGATCACATTGATGCGGGAGCGCTTCTTGTCCTCCGACTCGACCGTGTACCAGGGCGCCTCCGGGATGTCGGTGTGGACGAACATCTCGTCCTTGGCCCGGCTGTACTCCTCCCAGCGCGTGATGGACTCCAGGTCCATGGGCGAGAGCTTCCAGCGACGCATCGGATCGTTGTGCCGGTCGCGGAACCGGCGCTCCTGCTCCTCGTCGGAGACGGAGAACCAGTACTTGCGCAGCATGATCCCGTCCTCGACCAGCAGTCGCTCGAAGATCGGGGCCTGGTGCAGGAACCGGCGGTACTCGTCGGTGGTGCAAAAACCCATCACCCGCTCGACGCCAGCGCGGTTGTACCAGGACCGGTCGAAGATCACGATCTCGCCGGCGGCCGGCATGTGCTCGATGTAGCGCTGGAAATACCACTGCGTCTTCTGCACCTCAGTGGGCACGGGCAGTGCCACGACGCGGGCGTGCCGCGGGTTGAGGTACTGGGTGATCCGCTTGATCGCCGACCCCTTTCCGGCCGCGTCGCGCCCCTCGAACACCACCACGAGCCGGTTGCCGGTCGCCTTGAGCCAGGCCTGCATCTCCACCAGCTCGGCCTGCAGTCGCTCGAGTTCCTTCTCGTACGCCTTCTTGGGCAGCTTCTCGAGCCCGCTGGGCAGCAGGTCCTTCGACTTGGCCTTCAAACTGGCCTTCGAGCCGCCGCCCGACGACGCCTTCTTCGCCTCGGCCTTCGTGCCGCCGGACTTCGTGTTCCCGGACTTCTTACCGCCACTCTTCCCGCTGCTCATGGGCCGATCCTACGGCCCCCGCACGGCCTGTCCGGACGAGACGAACAACTTGACAGTATTCGGACGGAGTGTCTAGTTTTGCGCGGGGTGACGGGAGTCACCACGCCAGTCGAGACGAGGATCCGATGCACCACCTGTCCCGCCGGGGATTCCTCGGCGCCGTCACCGCCGCCGGGCTCACCGCCCTCACCGCCGGCACCGCGGGTGCACAGCCCACCGCACCCGCCGGCGCCGCACCGCACACCGGATCCGCCGGCCCGGAGGCCGCCCGCCCGGCCACACGGATCCCCCACGAGGTCGAAGACCATCGCGTCCTGGTCGTGGGCAGCGGCTTCGGAGGCGGCATCGCAGCTCTCCGCCTCGCGCAGGCAGGAGTGCCCGTCGTCGTCGTCGAACGGGGACGCCGGTGGCCCACCGGCCCGGACGCTCGCACCTTCCCCAGCGCCCTCCAACCCGACGAGCGCGCCCTGTGGTTCCGCTCCTCCCCCGAGGTCTTCGGCCGCCCCGTCGACCTCCCGCGCTACACCGGCCTGCTCGAGGCCTCCGTCGGCGAGAACATGACCTCCGTCTGCGCGACCGGCGTCGGCGGCGGCTCCCTCATCTACCAGGGCATGGCGCTGCAACCCACCGAGGAGCTGTTCCACACCTGGTTCCCCGGCGCGATCGACTGGCGCGAGATGGACCAGCAGCACTACCCGCGCGTGGCCCGCATGCTCGGCCTGGCCGAAGCGCCCGACGAGCTGGTCGCCGCCCCTCAATACGCCGCGGCACGGGCCTTCGCCCACCGCGTCCGCGAGGCCGGGCTGCCACTGCGCAAGATCCCCATGCCGATCGACTGGGACTACGCGCTCGCCGAACTGCGCGGCGAGATGCGCCCCTCCTACACCAACGGCGACGGCTCGCTCGGCGTCAACAACGGCGGCAAGAATTCCGTCGACGTCACCTACCTCGCCCAGGCCGAGGCCACCGGGCTCGTCGACGTGCGTCCCCTCCACGACGTCCGCGCGATGCGGCGCCTGCCCGACGGGCGTTGGGAACTGGACGTGGAGGTCCTCGACACCGCCGGCCACGTCCAGCGCACCCTCGCGCTGCGCGCCCCCGCACTCATCCTCTCCGCCGGATCCGTCGGCACCAGCACCCTGCTCACCCGCGCCGCCGCCACCGGGGCCGTCACCGACCTGCCGGATCAAATCGGCACCGGCTGGGGCACCAACGCCGACCGCATCTACCTGTGGTCCGACCCCACCGCCGGCTTCGGCGCCGTCCAGGGCGGGCCGGTCGTCTACGGCAGCCTCAACTGGGACGACCCGCACACCGCGCACACCCTCATCCAGGCCTCCATCCCGCCGGTCGGGGCGGAGGTGCACTCCACGATGATGGTCGGCTACGGCGTCAGCGCCGACCGCGGCCGGGTGGTGTACGACGCCGCGCAGGACCGCGGCGTGATCAGGTGGCCTTCCGGGGGCGACGACGACATCGTGTTCGGCCACATCGACCGGACCGCACGCCGGATCGCCGGAGCGACCGGCCACCTGACCGACACCAACCGGATCGTGAACTCCACCTGGCACCCGCTCGGCGGAGCCCCCATGGGCAGCGTCTGCGACCTGGAGGGGCGCGTGCTCGGGCAGCGCGGCTTGTACGTCGTGGACGGAGCGCTCATCCCCGGCACCACCGCCGCCTGCAACCCGTCGTGGACCATCGCCGCCGTCGCCGAGCGGGCCCTGGACCGGATCGTGCACCACGACGTGGGGGCCGTCATCTAGAGCGGCGCCCGCCCCCGGGTCGGAGATCCGGGCGTCTCCGCTCCTCCGTGGGAGATAATGGCGGGCGTGCGATCCCGTGAGCCCATCCTCGAGGCGACCCGTGAGGTGATCGGCGACGCCGGCTTCGACGGGGTGACCATCGCCGCCGTCGCCAAGCGGGCCGGCGTGAGCCGCCAGACCGTCTACTCGATTTTCGGCACCCGCGAGGAACTGGTCTCCCAGGCCGTCACGGAGCGGCTCACCTCGCTCTTCGGCGCGGTCTCCGAGCTACAGAGCTCCTCCACCACCCCACTGGAACTGCTGGTGGAGATCCTCGTGGTGTCCCGCGGGCACATTCTCGGCGACCCCCTGTTGCGGACCCTCACCCTGGCCGGCGGCTCCAGTCCGATCTTCGACCCGGGTGCCGCCGAGCGCGCGCGGGACTACGTCAGATCCCTGCTCGTGCCCGCCACCGAGCAGTTCCCCGAGCTCACGCCGCACCTGGATTTCATCTCCGACGTAGGCGTGCACATGGGCTGGTCGATGCTGTGCCTGGATTCGCCCGAGTCCCGCTCCGATGCCGAGCTGCGTGCGTTCCTCGTGCCCTGGCTGGGGCCGCTCGTGGCGAGCCTGCTCGGATGACGCGTCGCGGGTCCGTGCTCGTCCTGTGGGACCTGGACCTCACGCTCCTCGATCCGGCCGGCTTCGGGTCTCGCATGATCACGCCCGTCCTCGCTGAACTTATCGGCCGCGAGCCGGTCATGGGCGCCTCGTTCGCCGGCCGCACCGACCGCGCGATCCTCTCCGAACTGCTGGTGCTCAACGGGCTCGAGGTCGACCACGCGGACGGAGACGGCGGTGGCGGTGACGAGCTCGTCCTCGCCACCATGGACGCCGTGGCCGAGCGGTGCGAGAGGTTCGCCGACAGTCTGCTGGCCAGCGGAGGCGGACCCCTGCCCGGCGCGCACGACGCCGTCCGGGCTCTGGCCGCGGACCCCCAGCTGCACCAGGGGATCGTCACGGGCAACTTGCGGCGGACCGCGCTGCTCAAGCTGCGCATCTGCGGATTCGACAGTCTGCCGGATCCTGCGCTGGGGGCGTTCGGCGATCACCACATCGATCGCGCACACCTCGTCCACGAGGCAATGGCGGCTGCACGCGGTCAGGGTCTGGACGTCTCACCCGCGCAGGCTGTGGTGGTCGGCGACCATGTGCATGACGTCCGCGGGGCGCTGGACGCGGGCGCCCGCTGCGTCGGGGTGGCCACCGGCAGGGTGTCCGCCGACGAGCTCCACAGCGCCGGCGCCCACGTCGTGCTCCCCGATCTCACCGACGCGGACGCCCTCCGCACGGCGATCCACGCGTCGATCCACGCCGGACCGTCGCGCCCCGCCTGACCCACCCCGCAGCTCGGGCCGTGGAGAATCCCCGCGACGGCCCGACCCACCGCGCCCACCGCGCCCATCTCGCCCCGCCTGGCCTTAACGCGCCCGGATGGTCGTACTCCTGACGAACATGGTCGCCACCACGTCGAGGAAACGCCGATCTGACCGCACTGATGGCGACCATCCGGAGAGGTCTCGGTGACAGACGACTCGGTGATCAACTCATCGATGCCGCACCTGTCCCCGTCGTCGCCACCACCGCCGCGCCCTGCCAGCACATCATCGCCCCTGGTAACAGCTCGGACAGCGATCTGTGGAATACCGTCAGCGCCATCCACAGACCGCCTCGCACCCGTATCTTCCAGCGTGTCGGCAGGCCACGATCGAGGTGTGCGAGAAAAGGACCACGATCTCCCCGCCCCGTTCAGAGGAAGCCACGCCCGCTCGGCCGGCGCCCTCACGAGCCACCAGCTCCGAATACGCCACCGCAGACTGTTTCCTGACGTCTACTGCGACGCCTCCCTGAACACCGAGCCCGAGTTGCTCGTCCGCGCCGCGGGCCTCTGGGCGCCGGCGGGCGGGATCATCGCCGGGTCCGCGGCGGGACTCCTCCACCGTGAGCGCTGGTTCTCTCCGGAGGAGGTCACGCGTGCTGTGGACATCTACGTTCCGGGCACCCCACGACCGACGCCGGGGGTCAGGCTGCGTCGACTCCGGTCGCCTCTGCCTGCGGCTCAGCTCTCACGGTTCGAGGGACTCATCGCGACCTCGCCAGCCCGAACCGCGATTGACATGGCCAGGTGGGAGGACGACGACGACACTGCGATCGCCAAGATCGACGCCGTGTGCAATCGAACGGGAACGTCGGTCAGAGACGTCGCAGCTCTGGCGGCCCGGCTTCGGGGAGTGAACGGCCTGCCGAGGGTTCGGACACTCCTTCGTTCTTGTGACGGTCGCGCGGACTCCCCGCCGGAGACCAGGCTCAGACTGCTCTTGTGTCGCTCGGACCTGCCGGACCCGACACCCCAGCTGGAGATCCGCAATGAATTCGGGGCCAAGATCGCTGTCGCGGACCTGGGCTATGAGCGGGAGAAGGTCGCGATCTTCTACGACAGCGAGCTTCACCGCCGCCGCGAGATCTGGGAGTTCGACGCCTGGGCGAACGCCGAACTCGACGAGATCGGATGGCAGAATCTCCGAATCACCGCGCCGATGATGCGGAGCCCGGCCACCCTGCTGCGGAAGGTGGGTGCGGCACTCGAGCGCGGGCGGATCTGACCTCGTTGCGGCTCGATCGAGACAGGCCCGTCCGGATGGTCGTCACCAGTGCGATCGAAACGGCGTGGCGTCGCCCTGACGACGACCAAGTCCGCGCTGGTGGCGACCATCGCGTGCGAGGGAGGGATGGCTGGAGGCCCGGCCTCGGGACGGGCGGCCCTCGTCCAGAGCTCGGCCCTCGGGGGTGGCCCGTGTCCTGAGGTCAGCCCTCGAGCTGCTCGCCGATCTCCATCCAGCGCTCCTCGAGCTGGTCCTTCTCCTCGACCACGGCGGTGAGTTCTCGGTTCAGCGCGGTGAGCTTCTCGGTGTCCAGGGCCTCGCCCGCGGCGGCGGCGAGGTCGGCGTGGAGCTTCTCCTCGCGCTGGGAGAGCTTGCCGATCTGCCTCTCCAGCTTGTTCAGTTCCTTCTGCAGTTCGCGCTGCTCGCCCGAGCTGAGGGACGAGGCCGCGGGGGCCGACTTCCCGGCGGCTGCGGAGCCGGATGCTGCGGGGCCGGAGCCGCTGGCAGAGCCCGCGCCGGCACCCGAGCCCCCGTC
>NZ_JAALDM010000135.1 GCF_014144865.1 Dietzia aerolata
AGCGATCCGCAGATCCCCGTGAATCACCCAGGTTAGTGGGTGAGGTTCGCCGTGCTGGCGGTGTGCCGGCTGTCGGTGGCAGCGGTCGCCGGGCTGGCGGTTGCCGTGTCTTCGGGCTCGGCGTCGGCTTGCAGGAATTCGTTGAACGCCTCGACGAACGTGGCCCCGTAGCCGGGGAGCGCCTCGCTGTCGTAGACGATCCCGAAACTGGTCCGCGTGCCCAGGATGAGGACGGTGACCGAGAACGAGTACCCGACCAGCGGAGAGAGTGCCGTCAGCCCCAACATGGGCGCGCCGAGGACCGTGCGCACCCGCGTGAATCCGGGGTTGATGCCCACGTGGATGTCCGGCGACATCTTCTTCATCGAGGCCCCGGACAGGAGCCTGAAGATCGGCCACGGCGCGCGCGGGGCATCGTCGGCCGCAGCGAGATTCAGGGCCATCGAGTCGTCCTCAATCCGGGCGAGCTGCTCCCGGATCCGCGGCAGCTGCCCGGCGACTGACCCCTGTGCGCCGGAGAGGTTGAGCAGTGACACCGCGACCGCGTTGCCGGTGTGCCGAAACTCCTTGTCCAGGGTCACCGGCAGGGTCACCCGGATGTTCTCGGAGGTCTCACCGGTCGGCGGGACGGTGCTGGCGGCCGCGCCGACCGCCGCGAGAACGAACTCGTGAGGGGTCGCGCTGGCCCGCTTGGCCGCGCGGCGCAGATCCCGCGTCGACACACTGTGCCAGGCGACCTCGCGCCGCCCCTGCCCGGTCAGTGTCGGCCAGTGGCGTCCCGGCTGGCCGGCGGCCCAGGCCTCCTCGAACGCGGTCTTTGCGGTCTTGAGGTCCGCGGGATCGATCCCGCTGATCGAGAACCGCGGGCTGGTCGCGAACCTGTCGAACTCGGCCAGTTCCTCGTCGTCACCATCGGCGAGCAGGGCGGAGAACGCCGCGCCCGCGATCCCGTCGGACAAACTGTGGTGCACGCGGAGGAGCAGGTACTGCCGGGCCGGGGCTGGGTCCTGGTTATGGCCTGGGTCTGGGTTCGGATCCGTGGGGTCGGCGGGGGAGAGCAGGGTGATGTGCCAGAAGGGCAGCCCGCGGCGCAGGTGCTCAGCCATCAACGTGCCGACCGTTCCGCGGAGCCCGGACTCCCCGGTGAACTCGGCGGCGGAGACCTGGCGCTCGGGGGAGATCTCCGCGAGCTGGATCATGCGGGGGCGGGTCCACCGGCCGCCTTCGATTCCGGTGCGGAACAGGTCGTAGCGAGATGCGCGTTCGGCGACCCGGTGGCGAACTGCCTCCAAGTCCAGCGGCCCGGCCGGTTCCGGATCCACCTCGAGGAGCATCGCCCAGTGCATCGGTCGGCTCGGGGTGTCCAGGTGTAGATAGGTGTGATCGGGCGGGCCGTAAGTGATCGACGGGGTCTGGCTCATGCGGTCTGGCCAGCGGTGTCGGCCTGCCGCGAACGCACCAGATCCATCAGCTCTCCAACTGTAGAGGTCTCGAGCATTTCGCGCTCGGACAGGCGTACCCCGAGGCGCTCCTCGATGGAGACGACGCCGATGGCGAACCCGACGGAATCGAGCCCCAAATCCTCGACGAGCCTCGACGAGGCCGAGGCCTGGTCGAGGGGAAGGTCGAGATCCTCGGTGAGGATTTCTGACAACGTGATTTCGACTTGATCTGACATAGAGCCTCCTGAGCTGGACTTATATCGACACTATCCGCCCGTGCAGCGGACACAAGGTGTCGTGGATCACCGGCGACGGTACTAGCGCCGATCGCGCCGAGCAAGGTATACCTTGCCTAACTTAGGTATGCCTAAATTGTTTGCCATGTCCACTTGATCCGCGCAACGGGAAGGTCTCACCCAGGCGATGACTACATTTGTTGAGAAATGGCTTATGGGCCCGGTCCCGCATGATCGTGGATTGCACAGCGGCGATGATCCGGCGAACCTCAAATTCAGAGCCTGGTCTCAGGTTCGGCTGGCGGCACGGACGGTTGCCGCGGGACTCGCCGCGACCGGGGTGGGGCATGGCGGAAGGGTGGCGATCCTCGCCGACGATCCCGGCGACGTGGCGGATCTGGTGCAGGCGACCTGGACCCGGGGAGCCGCGTTCACGATGCTCCATCAACCGACTCCGCGGGCGAACCTGCACGCCTGGCTCGACGACACCAGGGCCGTGATTGCCATGCTCGGAGCCGACGTCCTGGTGGTGGGCGGGATTTTCGCCGACGCACTCGCCGGAACGGACGTCGGCACCACGATCGTGAGCGTCGATGAACTCACCCGACTGGGGCGGGCCGGGGAGGGCGCGGACATCGTTCCGGTGCCGCTCGTCGCCGACGACGTGGCGATCCTCCAGCTGACCTCCGGGAGCACCGGCATCCCCAAGGCCGTTGTCATCTCCTTCGGCAACCTCGAGGCGAACCATTACGCGATGGCCGAGGCCATCGACCTGACTGATGTGGACGTGAGCATCAGCTGGCTCCCGCTGTTCCATGACATGGGAATGGTCGGACTGCTGCTCCTGCCGATGCTCTCGGGCATCACCGCGGTGATCACCACGCCGCGGGCGTTCCTGGTCAAACCCCAGGTGTGGGCGGAGCTCATCGACCGATTCCGTGGGACCTGCACCGCGGCGCCGAACTTCGCCTATGCGCTGCTGGCCAAGCGACTCCGGCGTGCCGACGACGGGGCGTACGACCTGTCCTCGCTGCGGGTGGCGATCAACGGCGCCGAGCCGATAGACGAATCCTCGATGTTCTCCCTGCTGGCCGAAGGCACCCGCTTCGGTCTCAGGTCGGAGGCGCTGCTGCCCTGCTACGGCATGGCCGAAACCACCCTCGCGGTGTCCTTCGACTCACTGTCCACACGCTTTGACGTGGACACCATCGACGCAGGTCTCGCCGAGACGACAGGCGAGATTCGCCTGGCTCCGGCGACGGTGGAAAGAGCGGCGGCGGGAGCGGGGGCCGAAGGCTCAGCCGGGGGCCCCGACGCCGGGACGAAGGTGCAGACCCACGTCCGGCTCGGACAGCCGGTTCCGGGGATCGAGGTGGCGGTACTTCACGAGGGACAGGCGCTTCCCGCGAACCGGATCGGCACCCTGATGGTCCGCGGTGCGGCTGTGACCGCCCGATACCTGAAGGAAACCGGATTCGAGTACGCCGTCAACGCAGACGGGTGGCTCGACACCGGCGACCTCGGATACATCACCGAGACCGGCGAGGTGGTGGTGACCGGACGAGCGAAGGACGTCATCATCGTCTCCGGCCGCAACATCGCCCCCGCGGTGATCGAACGCGCCGCCTGCACCGTCGACGGCGTCCGACCCGGCAACGCCGCAGCCGTGCCGCACCCCCGACCCGACGGGCGCGAGGGCATCGCGGTCATCGCCGAAACCGAGGGGGCAGCGGACCCGGAGGCCAGCCAGCGGATCCACGACGAGATCTCGCGCGCGGTCTTCGATGCCGTCGGCGTTCCGGTCTCCGCGGTGACGCTCATCGGCAAGGGAGAGTTGCCCAAGACGACCTCGGGCAAGATCCGCCGCCACTGCGCGGCCGACCTGGTCACGGTGGGTGGAGCATGAGCGAGACGCCACAGCTGGACGGACTGGCCGACGGGTACGTCCCCCACCCAGAGACGGCCGCGAAACGCTACGCCGAGGCCGGTCTGTTCACCGGACGCGCACTTTGGCAGATCGTCACCGATACGGCGACACGGCTGCCGGACGCGCCGGCGGTCACCGGCGCTGGCACCGACGGCCATCGCACCCTGACCTACGCCGAACTGGATCGCGCCGCACGCGCCAGAGCCGCCGGACTGCTATCGGCGGGCCTTCGCCCGGGTGAGCGGGTCATCCTGCAGCAACACAACTCCGCGGCCTTTGCCATCACCCTGCTCGGACTGCTGCGCGCCGGGGCGGTCCCGGTGATGACCCTGCCCGCCCACCGCATCAGCGAGATCAGCCACCTGGCCGCGTGCACCGGAGCGGTTGCCTACGTCACCGAGGACGGCCGTCGAGGCTATGACTACCGGAACCTGGCGACGACCCTCCGCGAAAGGGTGCCCGGAATCCGGCACGTGTTCATCGACGGCGAACCCGGCGACCATCTGCCGATCCCGGACGCCGACACGGCCGACGTCGCCCTGCCTGAGTCCGTCGACCCCGACCTGCCCGCACTGCTGCTGGTCTCGGGCGGCACCACCGGCCTGCCTAAACCCATCCCCCGGACGCACGACGACTACGTCCTCAACGCCGCACTCTCGGCGGAGATCACCCAGCTCACCGCCGAGGACGTCTACCTGGCCGCGCTTCCCGCCGCGCATAACTTCCCCCTGTGCTGCCCCGGAATCTTCGGCACCTGGACCGTCGGCGGGCACGTGGTGTTCACTGACAATCCCAGCCCGGACTCCGCCTTCGACGTAATCGAGGCGAACAAGGTCACCGTCACCGCGCTCGTACCGGCGCTCGCGCAGGTCTGGACCGCCGCCACCGAGTGGGAGCCGGCCGACGTCTCGTCGCTGCGCGTCCTGCAGGTCGGCGGTTCGAAGCTGGGGCTGGCCGACGCGCAGGCTCTCGACGCGGCGCTCGGGCCCGTCACCCAGCAGGTGTTCGGAATGGCCGAGGGACTGGTCTGCTACACCCGACTCGACGATCCCCGGGAGCTCGTCCACCGGTGTCAGGGCGCGCCCATGTCGGAGTACGACGAGGTGCGGATCGTCGACGAGAACGGCGACGACGTGCCCGACGGCGAGGAGGGCGAACTCCTGGTCCGCGGCCCGTACACCATCCGCGGCTACTACCGGGCCGGCGAACAGGCCGCCCAGAGCTTCACCCCGGACGGCTACTACCGCTCCGGCGACGCCGTCCGCAGGCAGGAGACCGGCCACCTCGCGGTCACCGGCCGTATCAAGGACACCGTTGTCCGGGCCGGCGAGAACGTGGCCGCCGACGACGTCGAGGAAAACCTCACCGCCCATCCGTCGATCCGGCAGGCCGCTGTGATCGGAGTCCCCGATGCCGACCTGGGGGAGCGGATCTCGGCACTGGTTGTGACCTCGCACGACCATCCGCCGGGCGAGCCGATCGCCCTGAACGACGTGCGCAGCTTCCTCACTGACAGGGGACTGGCCGCATTCAAACTGCCCGACGAGGTGCACATCGTGCCGTCACTACCGATCACTGCGATCGGGAAGGTCGACAAGAAGACGCTGCGCGCCGAACTCGCGAAGGAGAACGCATGACCATCACGCAATCGGAGTCCGACCTTCTCGACGTCCGTGCGGAGATCGCCGCAGTCCTCGGGGTGGAGGCGAACTCCCTGCCCGCGGACGGCGACCTGGTGATGCACGGACTCGACTCTCTACGCATGATGAAACTCGCCGGGCAGTGGCGAAAGCGCGGATACGACGTGGATTTCGCCCGCCTGGTTGCCGACCCGACCGTGGAGGCCTGGACCGAACTACTGGGTGATGACGCGGTTCCGGTGGAAGATGACGTTGTCGTCGTCGTCGACTCCTCCGTCGCCTCGACGCCTGTCGAGAGCGACGGGTCCGGCGGCGCACTCATCGACGGTGAGCGGTTCCCGCTCGCCCCGATGCAGCACGCCTACTGGGTCGGCCGGTCGGACTCCCACGCCCTCGGAGGCGTGGCTGCGCACCTCTACCTGGAGTTCGACGGCGACGCCCTGACCAGCGACGACGCTGCCGCGAAGTTCACCGCCGCCGTGACTGCCCTCGCCGACCGGCACCCCATGCTGCGCGCCCGCGTGCACGCCGACGGCACCCAGAGCATCGGGCCCATGCACCCGGGCAGCTGCGCGGTCCACGACCTGCGCGCCGTCACCGCCGACGAGGCCGAGGCGGAGCTGGAACGGCGCCGCGAC
>NZ_JAALDM010000136.1:0-22301 GCF_014144865.1 Dietzia aerolata
CGCCACTCCACGGCATCGCGCGCGAGCGTCGTCCTGCGCACCGGCGCACGCCCCGACCGCACGCCGTACGTCGAGGTCGAGATACTCGACGAGGGCCGCCCGCGCCCCGGCACCTCCGGCAGCGGCCTGGGCCTGCTCGGCATGCGCGAGCGCGTCCGCTCCCACCACGGCGAATGCCAGATCGGCCCCCGCGTGACCGGTGGTTACCGTGTGCGGGTGCGCCTGCCGTACAGCGCCACGGGACCTGAGGGAAAAAATTGATAACGACGACGACAACGCCTTCCCCCGAGCCCGAGGTGGTGCGGGTACTCGTGGTGGACGATCAGCCGCTCATGCGGTCGGGGTTCGCAATGATGCTCGGGGCCGAGGACCTCATCGAGGTGATCGGTGACGCGGCCGACGGCGCTGCCGCTATTGAGGCCTGCCGCGAACTCCGGCCGGACGTGGTGCTCATGGACGTGCAGATGCCGGGGATGGACGGCATCGAGGCGACCAGCCGGATCGTCGCCGAGGGCCTGGCCCGCGTGCTCATCCTCACGACCTTCGACCGCGACGACTACCTCTTCGACGCCCTCCGCGCCGGGGCCGGCGGGTTCCTGCTCAAGAACTCCGACCCCGATGACCTGATCGACGGCATCCGAGCCGTCCACCACGGTCACGCCCTGCTGGCGCCGGAGGTAACCCGCCGCGTGATCGAGAAGATGACCACCCCGTCGAGCACACCCTCTACACCTGCCCCCTCAACACCCGACTCTCCAGCACCCGCCCTCTCTCCTTCCCTCGACGTCCTCACCACCCGGGAGCTCGAGGTCCTGCGCCACCTGGCGCGGGGGCTGTCCAACGCGGAGATCGCCGCGGAACTCGTGGTGGGCGAGGCGACGGTGAAGTCACATGTGTCGGCCTGCCTGTCCAAGCTGTACCTGCGCGACCGTGTGCAGGCCGTAGTCCTGGCTTACGAGGCGGGCCTGGTCCGACCCGGCGACTGACCCCGGCACTTCTGCAGTCGCGCCCTCCCCCGCTCGCGCTCCCGGTCCCGCTACCGTCGCCGCTCGCGCTCCAGGGTTCTCCCCCTTGAGGAGGAGACGGCTGTCGCTGTCTCCCAGCAGATTTCCCCCGCACGGCTGATCCGCTTCGCCGCGCGCGCCAATAACGTCATGGGTGTCATCACGACAGGCGACCCCCGACCTCCGAGCGTCGGCGGGCGAGGAAGGACACCATGCTCCGCATCGACGGACTGACCAGACACTTCGGCGACACCGTGGCCGTCGACGGTGTCACGTTTGATGTTCCACGTGGAACCATGACCGGTTTCGTCGGCGGCAACGGTGCCGGCAAGACCACCACCATGCGCATGATCATGGGCGTACTGCAGCCCACGGCCGGGCGCGTGCTGTGGAACGGCCACGAGGCCGGCGTCGCCGACCGCCGACGCTTCGGCTACATGCCCGAGGAACGCGGCCTCTACCCCAAGCAGCCGGTCCTCGACCAGCTCATCTACCTCGGACGACTCCAGGGCCGCACCACCGTCGACGCACGGCGCGTGGCCACCGACCTGCTCGACCGCTTCGGACTGGGCGAGCGCCTGACCGACAAGCTCGAGTCGCTGTCGCTCGGCAACCAGCAGCGCGTGCAGATCGCCGCCGCCGTGATCGGTGGGCCCGAGCTGCTGGTGCTGGACGAGCCGTTCTCCGGACTCGACCCGGTGGCCGTCGACTCCATGGTCGACCTGCTGCGCGAGCACACCACCCGCGGCGTTCCCGTCCTCTTCTCCTCCCACCAGCTCGACCTCGTCGAGCGTCTCTGCGACCAGCTCGTGGTGCTCTCTCGCGGCAACGTCGTGGCCCAAGGCACCGTCGAGGACCTGCGACGACGCGGTCGCGTCCTGCACCGCCTCGTCGTGGGCGGCGACGCCGGCTGGGTCCGGGACCTTCCGGGAATCCACGTAGTGGATGTCGACGGCCCCACCGCCCTGCTCGACCTCGGAGGCACACCCGACGCCGGCGCTGCCGCTACGGACGTAGTGCTGCGCGAAGCAATGGCTCGCGGCAGCGTCCGAGAGCTCGCCGAAGTCGTCCCCACCCTGTCCGACATCTACCGCGAGGTGACGGTATGACCACCACCGAACAGTTCCCCTTCCCACCCGAGACGAACTACGAGTCCGACGCCTACGGCGGCGGGTCCGGTGCCGGAACCGGCGACTCCACCGGGTCCTCCGAAGCCGCCACCGAGACGCAATCAGCGTGGCGGATCGTCGCCGGCCGTGAGGTCATGGTCAAGCTGCGCGACCGCAACTTCATCATCTCCACGCTCACCACCCTGGCGATCATGGTGATCGCCTTTGCCATCTCGTTCGCCATGAGCGGCCGTGCCGAGACCAAGACCATCGCTGTCGCCTCGACCGAGGGCGCTGCGATCGCGCAACAGGCGGTCGACAGCATCGGTGACGAGGACGCGCCCGCACCGATGATGACCTCTGACCTCGAGATGTCGATCGAGGAATTCCCCGATGTCGCCGCCGCTGAGCGGGCAGTCACCGACGGCGACGCCGACGCCGCCCTGGTGGGCGGGCCCGGCGAGTGGACGCTCGTCGGCACCGACTCGGTCGACTCGACGATCACCGGGCTAATCGGCCAGGTCGTGGCCGCCGACGCGCTGGCGACCAACGCAGCCGAGGCCGGAACCACGGTCGGCGACCTCACCGCCGGCTCCGTCGTGGACGAGCGACTGCTCGACCCCGAGGGCGCCACCGACGAGGGCGTGAAGTTCGTCGCCGGATTCGTCTTTGTCTTCCTCTTCTACATGGCGGCCATCCTGTTCGGGTACGCGATTGCCAACAGCGTGGTCGAGGAGAAGCAGTCGCGGATCGTGGAGATCCTCGCCGCCGCGATCCCGCTACGACAGTTGCTCGTCGGCAAGGTCATCGGTGCCACCGTGCTCGCGATGGGCCAAATGGTGCTGTTCGTCGGGATCGGGCTCATCGGCCTGAGCTTCACCGAGTACACCTCACTGCTGCCCTCGATGGCTGGCGCCGCCGCCTGGTACCTGGCGCTGTTCGTGATCGGCTTCGTGGCGCTGGCCTGCCTGTTCGCCGTTGCCGGGGCGATGGCCACCCGCGCCGAGGACGTGCAGTCCACGTCCTCTCCACTGCTCACGTTGATCATGATCGCCACCTTCGGCGGACTGTTCATCCCGTCCGGCATCTGGCAGGTCGTGGCGTCCTATGTGCCGATCATGTCGACCGTGACGATGCCGATCCGCCTCGTGGACGGCAGCGCCGCCTGGTGGGAGCCGATCCTCGCGATGATCGTCTCACTCGTGGCCGCAGCCCTGGTCATCTACGTGGCCGAGCGCGTCTACCGCCGCTCGATCATGCAGACCGGCCGCAAGCTCACCTACCGCGAGGCGCTCAAGCTGAGCGAGTGAATGAACGGGACGAGCTCCGCCCCGCGCGGATGAGCACGAGGCCGGCCGTCGGTGGAAGTCCACCGGCGGTCGGCTTGTCGGACCACATCGTTAAAGTTGTCCTCACCTATCGCGTACCGGGTCACAGTTCCACGAGGAGTCCGTATGTCTTCGTCATCGATATTCACTGAATCAATCCTCAGGAGAGGTTCGCTGGAGGTGACGGTCCGGCATTTCCCTGCCACCAACTACGCCCTGGCCCACAACTCGATTCCGGTTATCCACGAGGTCGAGGCGATCAACAGGAGCTCGAGCGAACGCACGGGCCGCGTCGCCGTCGTCGCTACTCTGACGTCCGTCGACGGCCGCGAGCTCGCCCACAGCGCAACGATCGAGATTCCCGCTGTGGAGCCGCGCTCCGGGTACTACTCGCCAGACCGTGCGTTGGTGCGCCCTCATCTCGCGGAGATCGTCGGTCGAACCGAGAGCTATCCAGCCGATCTGGAGTTTCGGCTCGAGGGCGACCCGGGCGTGGGAATCGACACCATCAGCGCTGACGACCTGACAGAAGAAGCGGACCTCACGGGCCGGGAGGTCGACCTGGCCGAAGTGACCGTTGTGCGCCCACCGTTCCGCATCCTCGCCGAGAACGAGTGGTTCAACGCCCCCGCGTTCTTCGAATCACTCACGGCGTTCGTCCAGCCCAACACTTCTGAGGTCCGGAGAATCCTCGCAGGTGCGTCGCGGTTGCTTCAGGAACGGACGGGCGACTCGTCACTCCAGGGATACCAAGCGGGCGCGAAACGGGCCGCGACCATTGCGTTGGCGATCTACGAAGCGCTCAAAGCCGAGGGGATCCGATACATAAACCCGCCTGCTTCGTTCGAGAACACCGGGCAACGCATCAGGTCGACCTCCGAAGTGCTGAGTACGCGCTTCGGCACCTGCGTCGATCTGGCCGTGACGTACAGCGCTGTCTGCGAGGCGGCCGGCCTCCACCCGGTGGTGGCGATGGTGGAGGGGCACGCCCTGACCGGGATCATGCTGGCCGAGCAGACCCTGACGGGCCCGGTCCTGCTGGAAGCCGGGGCGATCCGCAACCTGGTGACGTCGGACGTCCTCTTGCCACTCGATGCCGTGTTCTACGACAGCGTGAGCTTTGCCGAGGCCAGCAAACGCGGGCGGGAGATCCTGTCCAGCACCTCCGTCCGCGGGCTCATCGACGTCGCCGCGAGCCGTCGTGACGGCATGCGTCCGCTCCCCACGGATTCCACCGGGGAGACCGACATCGACGCAGACTCCATGGGATCGCAGAAGCGCAGCACGTCCGACGATTGGGTGCTGCCGGCCGTCGGGGGGTCCGGGGAGGACGACGAGGTCGACCGCGCGATACGCTCGGACGATTCCCCGGCTCGCGTGCGGAATTGGAAGCAGTCGCTGCTCGACCTCACCCTGCGGAACCGGCTGCTCAACATCAAGCCCGGCGCGGATGTACTGGAGCTGATCCTGCCCTCCGAGGGGCTGGCGGAGCTGGATGACCTCATCCACGCGGGGACATCAGTGGAACTTCTCGGCAAGGACGCGGTCACCGACCTGCGTCGGCTGCAGGGGATCTCGGACGTCACAGAACTCCCCCATGAGCAGTTGATGGACGAACTGACCTCACGCCACCGGGTGCATAGCGAGGTCACAGAAGGCTCGTACCGCAATCGGCTCCGCGGCCTGGCGCGGAACGCCCGCACGCTGTTCGAGGAGACCGGCAGCGCAAACCTGTACCTGACCCTGGGCAGCATGGAGATCACGACCTCCACCGGTAAGCCCGCGCAGGCGCCGCTCTTCCTCATCCCGGTCAAGATCACCGGAGGATCTGGTCGTTCGCGGTTCTCGATCACCGTCGATACCTCCACCCAGGCCACGCCCAACTACACCCTCGTTGAATGGCTACGTGCCAAGCACGATGCCGTGATCCCGGCGCTCAACGAACCACCGCTGGACTCCAGTGGCCTGGACATCCATCGGGCGCTGGCCGAGATCAGCCGGTCCCTTGCCTCGCACTCTCTGCCGTACGAGGTGCGAGAGAGCGCCTACGTAGGTATCTGCAAGTTCTCCACCTACGGGATGTGGCGCGACCTCGATCTACATTGGGCATCCTTCAACAGGTCTCCAGTGTTCCGGCATCTCGTCGAGAAGTCCGGAACGTCGTTCAGCGATCCGGCCGGTGACACGGATCTGCGCGACATCGAGGTACGCGAAGATCGGCTGACGCTGCCCATCGCGGCTGACGGCGCTCAGATGAGGGCCGTCGTCGCCGCCGGGCAGGGCCGCACGTTCGTTCTCGAGGGCCCACCCGGAACCGGCAAATCCCAGACCATCACAAATCTCATCACCCACAGCCTCCTCGAGGGCAAGACCATCCTGTTCGTGGCCGAGAAGCAGGCGGCCCTCGACGTGGTGAAGTCCCGCCTGCAGAAGGTGGGGCTCGCCGATTTCACCCTGGACCTCCACGGGGTGGAGCAGAAGCCGGCGAGTATTCGCCGACAGCTCAAGGCATCGATCGACCTGAGGGTGGACTACGACGACCGATCGTGGCGCACCGTCGTGGATCGGTACCGGGCTCGCCTCGCCCCACTCGAGGAGTATCCGGGCAAGATCCACACCGCGAACGCCGCGGGTTACTCGCTGTGGAGCGCGGTCACCACACTGGACGAATGTGGCCCGGGCGCGGCCCTGCCCGTGGATCCACGGCTCGTCGGAGACGGTCAGATCGACGAACTGCTTCTCGAGGACGCGTTGCGAGACTTCGAGCGTCTTGCACGAAGCACCACCCCCGGGGCAAACCCTGATTGGGACCTCGTCGGGCCCGGCGCCGCCACCGCCACCGACGAAGAGTTGACCGCGGCCGTCACGCGGCTGCGGTCAGCACTCGAGGCGCTACCGGAGCCGGTCCGGGACGCGATCGAGGCCGCCTCGGCGCAGCAGGGCACCGACGGGGTACATGAGTCAGGCGTGTCCCCCACGGACGTCCTCACCCCGCTGGTCGCGCATCTGACCGAGCTACACGAGCACGGCGAGGTCCCAGCACGCGATCTGGACTCTGGCCCCAGCCGTGAGTTGGCGGATCGTTACCGGCGACTCGCGGTGGCGGTCCAGTCGTTCACCCAGCGCATCACCCCGGTTCGAGCACTCGTTCCCGATCGCGCGTTGATCTCGGGCGACTTCGGCGCCGCCGCCCAGCTCGCCGCAGCGATCGACGAGAAGATGTTCGGCAAGAAGAAGCGCCGCGCCGCCTTCGACGCGGCCCTGTCCGACCTCGTCGTGGATCCATCGCTCGTGGCCCCGGAGCGGGTCGCCGACCTCGCTGCCGACGTGGCCCGGGCGCGGCAGGAGATGAACGATCTCACCGACCAGCTCAACAGTCTCCTCGTCTCCAGTCCGCATTTCGGCCGCGGCTGCCTGGACGAGGCACTTCCCATGGACCTACACAAGGAGGCGTCGACGCTCGACGCCATCGCGGACTCCATCGAGGCCCAGGCCCGGTTCGCCAGGGACCATGCACCTCTCCGAGAGATGATCGCGCGGCACGGCGTGGGCTACTCGGACATCGCCGCGATCCGCGAGTTCGATCAGGCCTGGGTGCAGGCGAGAGCGGTCCTGGACATCTCACCGGAGCGACTGGGGCGCTGGGCTGGCAACGCACCGTGGCTGAGCCGGGTGCGCGAGACGGCTCCCCGGTGGGCGGACGAACTCGCAGCCGGCGGCGGCGGTGTGGCCCGGCGGACCGCGGAGATGATGCGGTCACTTGCCCCACTCGTGCAGGTAGGACTAGACAAGGCTGTCGACGTCCTGCTGTCCGGCGGGATCGACCCGGTGGAGACGACCGTGGCCCTACGCCGGGGGCTCGCCGAGGCGTCGGTGTCCGAGCGTTCTGCCGTGTTCGGCCTGATCGGCTTTGATCCGATCCTCCGAGACGGCGATGTCGAGGAGTTCGACCGCGCTGCGCTCAGAATCCGGGAGGAAGCACCCAATGCCCTCGCCGCACGTCTCCTCGACGCCCGGCCCTTCCGTTCCGACCGACTCACCGGTGAGGTTGCCGAGCTGAGTCGCCAGCTCAATGCCAAGCGCGGTGGGCTGAGCTTCCGGCGCCTCATGGAGCGATACGGGGACGCCGTCACTTCCGCCACTCCGTGCTTGTTCGTCTCCCCGACCTCGTTGGCGACGTTCGTCCCCGCCGACGGCCCCTTGTTCGACCTGGTGATCTTCGACGAAGCCTCGCAGGTGACCGTCGACCAGGCCGTCGGCGCATTGGGGCGGGCACGTTCCGCTGTGATCGTCGGCGACAGCCAGCAAATGCCTCCCAGCAAGTTCGGCTCATCCTCGGGTGGGTCCGACGACGACTTCGACATCGACTCGGACGCCGAGGTGGTGCCGGCCGACCTGGACAGCATCCTCACCGAATGTGTGGAATCCGGGCTGCCGCGTCTCTGGCTGTCATGGCACTACCGCTCTCAGGACGAGCGGCTGATCGCGTTCTCCAACACCCAGTATTACGAGGGAGAGCTGTCAAGCCTGCCTTCCCCCGGCGGGGAACCCGATGCCGGGATCGAGCTCCGACGCGTCGCCGGTCACTTCTATCGCTCGATTCCCCGACAATGGCCGGACGGAGAGGCGCCAGGGTTCCGCCACGGCATCACGCCCCGACTGCGCACCAACCCTGTCGAGGCCGAGGCGATTGTCGACCACATCGTCGAGCGGGTGAACGATCCGGTGTTGTCCGCGCAGTCGATCGCCGTGGTGACCTTCAACATCCAGCAGCGTGATCTCATCCTGGACGCGCTGGAGGCCAGCGACGACCCACTGGTCAGCGCCAGACTGAGTGACGACGAGGACCCGCTGGTGGTCAAGAACCTGGAGAACGTCCAGGGCGATGAGAGGGACGTGATCCTGTTCTCCACCGCGTTCTCCGCAAAGTCGCCCGGGGACCGACTGCCGATGAACTTCGGTCCGTTGAGCAGGACCGGCGGCGAGAAGCGACTCAACGTCGCCGTGACGCGGGCCAGGCGAAAAGTCGTGGTGTTCTCCTCGTTCGACGCCGCCGACATCGACCTTGCCCGTACGTCCTCCAAGGGCCTTGCCGACCTTCGGGGGTATCTCGAGTCCGCGCACGTAGACGCCGCCGACGAACGTTCCGCAGCGCGGGTCAAGAACTCGATCCGTGACGATCTCGCCGAGCGACTTCGGCGAGAAGGATTCGAGGTGAGCTGTGAGTACGGCCTCTCCGAATTCACAGTGGACCTCGCCGTGCGGCACCGTGATTCCGAGCGCTGGGAATGCGCGGTGCTGTTGGACAGCAGGCGGTGGGCCGACATGCCGACCGTGGCTGACAGAGAGATGACTCCCGGCCTGCTCGGCGGGATGATGCGCTGGGGCTCGGTAGAGAGGGTGTGGCTGCCCGAGTGGCATGCGCATCCGGACGAGGTGGTCCAGAAGATCACCACGGCCGTTCGAAGCGCGGCCGCGGTGTTGGCCGCGCGGGATCGCGAGTTCGAGAACGCCCGCCGGATCGCAGAAGAGCGACTGGTCGCGGACCGCGAGCGGGAAGCCGCGCGCCTCGCCGCTGAGGCGGCGGCAGAAGCGGAAGAGCCTGAGGAGATCGAGTCCGTGGAGTGGGCTGAGGCCGACGATATCGCGGTCGAACAGTACATCGACGAGCACCGAGAGCACGAGCCCGTTGATACTGAGGCAGGGGCCGCGCAGCCGCCTGCGTCGCAGCCGGGCTCCACGCCGGAGTCGCCCGTCCGATCGGCAGCGGTCGCGGAACCGGCTCCGACGCCCCGCCCGGCACCTGTCCGCGGCCCGGAGCACGTTCGGCAGGTCGGGTTCACCCGCGTCGCCGACGAGGTGCTGGGGACCAAGGAAGATCTGGTGGCACCAGTCTCGCCTGAGGTCCGGGCGCGGATCGACACCAGACTTCGAAAAGTTGTGGCCGCGGAGGCCCCGATGACCCCGGATGAGCTGGCGCGACGGGTAGGGACCTGCTTTGACGTACGCAGGGTGTCCTCGAAGATGCGGGAGGTCCTGCTCGCCGACCTTCCCGCACAGTGGCTGCATACGACGCACGGCGAGGAGTTCGTGTGGCCTGACGGTGTGCAGCCGGAGAATCTGGATACCTTCCGTACCGAGCGAGCGCTGACGGATCTGCCGCTCGAAGAGATCGTCAACGTCATGATCGATTCCGATCTGGCCCGGTTCGACTCGGACGAGGAGCGCTACCGGCACGTGCTGGACCGGTTCGGGATGAAGCGCCTGACAGCCGGAGTCCAGGAACGTCTCGCCCAAGCCTGGACGTTGGCGCGGTCGAGGTAGCCGCTGCGGCCGGGATGTCCGAGCTGCTCGATACCATGACGTCCGTGATCACCGGTGAACTCAAGAGCAAGATCGACGCTGTCTGGAACGCCTTCTGGTCAGGCGGCATCAGCAATCCGCTAGAGGTGATCGAGCAGATCACCTATCTGCTCTTCATCCGACGGCTGGACGATCTGCAGACGCTGCAGGAGAACAAGGCCCGCAGGCTCGGACAGCCGATCACCGATCCGACGTTCAAGCCGGGCCAGGAGCGCCTACGCTGGTCGCGCTTCAAGAACGACGAGCCGGGCGTGATGTTCCGGATCGTCGACGGCGAGGTGTTCCCGTTCCTCCGGCAGCTCGGCGGCGAAGGTTCGACCTACGCCGACCATATGAAGGACGCCCGCTTCACCGTGCCCACCCCGGCTCTGTTGAGCAAGGTCGTCGATATGCTGGACGACGTGCCGATGCAGGACCGCGACACCAATGGCGATCTCTACGAGTACATGCTCGGCAAGCTCGCCTCGGCGGGGCAGAACGGCCAGTTCCGCACTCCGCGACACATCATTCAGCTGATGGTTGCCATGACAGCGCCGAAGCCCGAGGACGAGATCTGCGACCCTGCGTGCGGCACGGCCGGCTTCCTGGTGGCCGCGGCCGAGCATCTGCGCGAGCATCACCCGTCCGTCCTCACCGACGCTGCGCAGCGCAAGCACTTCGCGGCCTCGATGTTTCACGGGTACGACTTCGACTCGACCATGCTGCGGATCGGCAGCATGAACATGCTGATGCACGGCGTCGAGGCGCCGGATATCCGCTACCGGGATTCGCTCTCCGAGGTCGCGGCGGATACCGAGGGTCGCTACACCCTGATCCTGGCCAACCCGCCGTTCGCGGGAAGTCTGGATTATGAGTCCACGTCCAAGGCGCTGCTCAAGGACGTCAAGACCAAGAAGACCGAGCTGCTGTTCCTCGCGCTCTTTCTGCGCCTGCTCAAGCCGGGCGGTCGCGCCGCGGTGATCGTCCCGGACGGCGTGTTGTTCAGTTCCACGACAGCCCATAAGACGTTGCGGAAGCGGCTGGTGGAAGAGCAAAAGCTCGACGCGGTGGTGAAGCTTCCCTCCGGTGTCTTCAAACCGTACGCAGGGGTGTCGACAGCCATCCTGTTCTTCACCAAGACCGACTCCGGCGGCACGGACAACGTGTGGTTCTACGACGTTCAGGCCGACGGTTTCTCGCTGGACGACAAGCGCACACCGACTGAGGCCAACGACCTCCCCGATGTACTGGCCCGCTGGAACGCGCTGGACGCGGAGTCCGACCGAGCCCGCACCAAGCAGTCGTTCCTGGTGCCAAAGACCGACATCGTCACCCAGGACTACGACCTGTCGATCAACCGCTACAAGGAGATCGTCTTCGAGGAGGTTGAGACTCGGGACCCGCTGGAGATCATTGCCGAACTGGAGTCGCTGGAGGTCGAGATCCAGCAGGGACTCGCAGAGTTGAAGGCGATGCTGTCGTGAGCAAGTGGCCGATGGCAGCATTGGGTGACGTCGCGTCGATAGACCGCAAGGTGGTACCTCCGAATCAGATCAAGGAGGGGACCACCTACCTCGGGCTCGAGCACCTCGAGCGGGGCGGTCGAATCGCTGGTCACGAGACAATCGGCGATTTCTCAGTCGCGAGTGCGAAGCACTCATTCACAGAAGAGCACATCCTCTTTGGGAAGCTGCGGCCTAATCTTGGCAAGATTGCACGGCCCGTCTTCTCCGGCATTTGCAGCACCGACCTTCTACCCATCAAGTCGGGTAGCCAACTCGAGCGATCGTTTCTTTTCCATTACCTTTCGCAGGATCGGATGATCGATCACGCCGCGAGCCGCGCGAGTGGAGCAAACCTTCCCCGGCTAAGTCCTGCGGAGCTGCTGAAGTTCCCTGTGCCGCTCCCCCCACTCGATGAACAGCGCCGCATCGCCGCCATCCTCGACCAAGCGGAACTAATTCATTCTCGCCAAACTCAATCGCAGCAGCTTACTAGATCAGTACCACAGGCTGTATTCAGAGAACATTTCGGGGACGTAAGCTCTCGCTCCAAGGATCCTGTGCCACTCCATGACGTAATCGAGAACATTAGCAGTGGAAAGAGCCTGAAATGCGAGACGCGGTCACGAGATGACGCTACGAACGAACCGGGCATACTCAAGCTCAGCGCTATCACCCAGGGCGTTTTCAAACCACACGAGAACAAGGCGTTCCCAGCAGGCGAACTAGCAGCCGAGAATGAGGTTCGACGCGGAGACCTTCTCATGTGTCGAAAGAACACAAAAGACTTGGTTGGAACTGCGGCGCTCGTCGACAATGCCCCCTCCAATCTCTATCTTCCAGACTTGATTTACCGCATCGATTACGACAAATCTCTTGTGACCGGGGAGTATTTACTAGGTGCTTTTCGGACGAAGGAAATCCGTCGAGACCTGGAGGCTGCGGCATCCGGTTCATCCGCGTCAATGGCCAACATCTCCCGAGCACGGCTACTGAACATCGTGGTGCATATCCCTCCGATCGAGGACCAGCTCGCCTACGCAACCAGACTGCGTAGCATCAGTGCGTATGAGCGGCGAACCGCTCAGCGGTTAGAGGCTCTCGATGCCTTAGTCGACTCCCTCCAGTCCCGCGCCTTTCGAGGTGAGCTCTGATGCCCGTCGAGATGGGGATTTGGCGGATGGACGGGGACACGCCTCGGCAGCTGCCCGCCACCGCGATGCCGACCGAGGTGATGCTCGAAGAGTTCCTCGAACGCGACCCGTCGCTGCTCGGCGATCGGCTGCTCGTCATTGGTCGGCAGGTGCGCACGCCCTACGGCAAACTCATCGACCTGCTCGCGATGGACATCGAAGGCAATCTGCACGTCCTTGAACTCAAGCGGGACAAGACCCCGCGCGACGTGGTCGCTCAGGTGCTCGACTACGGCTCCTGGGTCACCACCCTCGACCGTGAGAGCGTCATCGACCTTGCCAACGAGCATCTCCGCCACACACCATTCGAGACCGCCTTCGAAGAAGTCTTCGGAATCTCGGCACCCGACGAGCTCAATGCATCGCTCAACCTTGTCGTCGTCGCCACCGACCTGGACTCCAGCTCCGAGCGCATCGTCACCTACCTCCGCGACTTCGGCGTCCCCGTCAACGTCGTCTTCTTCACCTACCTCGAAGACGACGACCGCCGGTACCTCGCCCGCTCCTGGCTCGCCGCCGATGACGAGGGCGTGACCGGGACCGGAGTCGCGGCACGCAAGCAGAAGGGCAAACGAGCCGAATGGAACGGCACCGACTGGTTCGTGTCCTTCGGCGACGAGGGCTCCCGCTCCTGGGACGACGGCCGCCGCTACGGCTTCATCTCCGCTGGCGGCGGCAGGTGGTACTCCGGCTCGCTGCACAACCTGCCCGTCGGTGCCCGGGTGAACGTCCACATCCCCAAGAGCGGATACGTCGCAATCGGCGAGGTTCTCCGGCCGGCGACCCGATTCGATGAGGCAGAAGTACTTGTTGACGACAATTGGGTCCGACTGGCGGACCAGCAGCTCCACGCCCCCTACCGCTTCAGCGCGGACGGCAGCCGGGACAGCGACGATGACGCCGAATACGCCGTCCCCGTCCGCTGGCACATCGCCGTTCCCAAGTCCGAGGCGTTCTGGGTCAAGGGCATGTTCGCCAACCAGAACAGCGCCTGCAAGCTGCGACAAGAGTTCACGCTCCACCAACTTGCCGAACACTTCCGACATGAGAAAGTCGAGGATTAGTCAATGAGCGCGCCACCGACATGGGACCAGTACATGGCACCCGCCCTGACCGTCCTCTCCGATGGCGAAGTGCACCGGGCGCGGGACATCTGCAACGCCGCCGCGGACCTCCTTGAGGTGAGCGCCGAAGAGCGTCTCCAAACCATCCCCTCTGGTCAGCTGCGCTACCAGAACCGGAGCCTCTGGGCACTGTCGTACCTCGCGCGTGCCGGAGCTGCGGAGCGGCCAGTCCGAGGCCAGTACCGGATCACCGACGCCGGCCGACAGCTACTCGCTTCCCACCCCGACGGGATCACCGAGAAAAACCTGCGTGCCTTCGTCGGCGATCCCGACGCATCACACACCTACTACGCGCTCAAGGCACTCGAAGGCACCACGCACGACGCCAACGGCGCCGGTACCACCCCGGAGAAAACTGCGGAACTTGACCCCATTGAACAGATCGACCTTGGCATAGAGCGGATTCACGCCACGGTCGCCGGCGACCTCTTGTCCCGCCTGCACGCCGGGGACCCCGCCTTCTTCGAGCAAGCCGTCCTCGACCTGATCATGGCCATGGGCTACGGCGGCGCAGAAGGCACCGCGACGCGCACTCAACTCTCCAATGACGGAGGTATCGATGGCATCGTCGACCAGGACGCCCTCGGACTCAGCCGCATCTACGTCCAGGCCAAGCGCTACGCGCTCGACGCGAGCATCGGACGCCCCGAAATACAAGCCTTTGTGGGCGCCCTCCACGGAAATCAGGCCAATCAGGGCGTGTTCATTACCACCGCCCGGTTCAGCAAGGGCGCCCGCGACTACGCGGACTCCGTCCCCACGCGAGTGGTCCTCATCGACGGCACACGTCTGGCAGCGCTGATGATCCGCTACGGAGTGGGCGTGCAGGTCAAACAGACCGTGCAGATCGTCGAGGTGGACGAGGACTTCTTCGAGTGACATCGACCTACCTCTAAGCGGACTGGCTTGTGAGGCCGCAACTGAAACCACAATGGGCGGCGAACCCCGACCGGCCAAGCCATTGACGAGCGTCTTCTCGACCGCGGCCCATAACCTTCATAAGTTATGGCTCCGGGACGGATTCCGCCCACACGCGTCATAGTTATGCATAAGATTGAGTTCGTGGACATCGACACCTTGCTCGAGGCAGGTGAGTCCCTCACCGTCGAGTTCAAATCGCACATCAACGACAAGGACTTGGTCAGGGCAGTCGCCTGCATGTCCAATGCCATGGGCGGCACCTTGCTTATCGGAGTCGAGGACGATGGCACCGTATGCGGCGCCCGCCCTCGACACGGCGACAAGACAGACCCCGACCGGGTCGCTGCTGTCATCCTCAATCTCACAGTTCCGCCACTGCCGACAACAGTGACCATCGCGCAATACGGCGCTCACGAAATAGTTCGCATCGACGTCCCGCTGGCCGATCCCGGGCCGACCGGCACCACTGAGGGTGTCTTCACCAAGCGAGTGCTCGACACGAAGGGCGAGCCGCAGTGCCTACCGATGACAGCACACGAGATCGTCAGTATGGGCATGGTCGCTCGCGGTCAGGACTTCGCGGCCGCCCCAGCGCGGGGGGCGACGATGGACGACTTGGATCCCGCCGAGTTCGACCGATTCCGCCACCATTGTTCTGACACCGGGGATCCGATCGCCCGGCTGAGCAATGGCGATCTCCTGCGCGCTCTCGGGCTGGAGCCACTCAACGACCCCGTAAGCATCGGCGCAATCCTCATCTTTGGACGGGTGGACGCTATTCGGCGCTGGGTACCCAACTCCGAGTTCCTCTTCCAAGACCTCCGCCACGGCCCGTCGGCAACGAATGACCGGATAGTCGGCCCGCTGATCAAAGTCGCAGAAGAATTCCGCACCCGAATCGATGCCCGCAACACCACAACCGAACTCATCGTGGGACTGCATCGCCTCGAAATCCCGCTCATCCCGGAAATCACGCGACGTGAAACGGTCGCCAACGCCTTGGTCCACCGGGACTACGCTGCTCTCGGTCCGACACGAGTCCAGATCACCGAAGACGATTTCATCGTCACCAACCCCGGTGGTCTCCCACCGGGCGTGACCGTTGCGAACATCCTCGATCAGTCCAAGCCCCGGAGCGTCCTTCTCGCGGCTGCGTTTCTCCGAGCCGGACTGGTGGAGCGCAAGGGCAAAGGGGTCAACGAGATGTTCGAACACCAGCTGCGAGCAGGTCGAGACGCTCCTGACTATTCAGGAACGACGTCCGATTCGGTCGTCGTCAGTGTCCCCCTCGGCATCTCCGACCTCGACCTCGTGAGGTTTCTCCGCACCTATGAGGACAACAACCAACGGATCCTGAGCCTTGACGAGCTCCGAGTGGTCCACGAGGTGAAGGCGTCGGGCTCCCTAAGTCCAGTCGAGCTCTCGTCGACACTGACCCTTCCGGCGTCCACCATCCGTCGAATCACCACCTCGCTCGTAGAGGCAGGCATCATCGAATCCCGAGGCACTGGGCGCAGCCGCAGTCTGCACCTCACAGCGCGCTTCTACGATCTCGCGCACGATCGAAACGCCTACGTGCGGGTCAAAGGCGCAGATCCGCTCCAACAGGAGCGAATGATCCTCGATTATGTGACGGCGTACGGGACGATCACGCGCTCCCAGGCAGCAGCGCTGTGTCAGGTCACGCCGCCACAAGCCCGCACCATTCTCAAGCGCCTGGTCGAGAGCGGTTCGCTCCGAATGACCGGCGAGCGACGGGGAGCAAAATACCTGCTGGAGGAGCGTTGATGACCACCAACTTCGACTTTGTTCCCGCCGAATGGGGTGCGGTCCGCGAGGACGCGATCCGCGCCGAGTCATACGGGCGGACAGATCCGCGCACATGTGCGTTCTATGCACGCCGGGTGGTCGAGCTCGTCGTCGTCGTCATATTCGACCTCGAACGTCTCCCCCTGCCCTACAAGTCCGACCTCAACGCTCGCCTAGGCGATGCGGGCTTCAAGGCCGCGGTCGGGCCGGAGATCGTCGCCAAGGCCCACGTCATCCGCAAGGTCGGCAATATCGCCGTTCACGAGGGCCGGCCGATCAACCAGCAGACCGCCCTCAACGTCCTCCGGCAACTCCACGACCTGCTCAAATGGTCGGCCTACTGCTACTCCGCCTCTCCGGGCGCGGTCCCGACCTCAGCACCGTACGACCCGTCGCTCATTCCGGCCCCCGCGCCGGCCGGCGCCGACTCCCAGCCGCCGCTGACCGCCGAGGAACTCGCGGCGCTCAACTCAACGTTCGAGGCCAAGGACGCCGCGCTGGCGGCCGAGAAGGAGACCAGCGCTTCACTGCAGGCGGAGCTCGAGCAGGCGCGCGCCGACCTCGCCGCAGCGCAGGCCGCCAAGTCCGCCCCCGAGCCCACTTTCGACATCTCGGAGGCCGAGACCCGCCTGCAGCTCATCGATGCAGACCTCCGCGAAGCCGGCTGGGACCTCACCGACGAACGCGACCGCGAATACCCGGTCACCGGCATGCCCAATGAGAGCGGACAGGGCTACGTGGACTACGTGTTGTGGGGCCACGACGGACTACCCCTCGCGGTGATCGAGGCCAAGCGCTCACTGGCCGATCCGACGGTCGGCCAACAGCAGGCCAAGCTGTACGTCGACTGCCTCGAGGCCCAGTTCGGCCGACGCCCCGTCGTGATGCTGACCAACGGGTTCGAGCGCTGGCTGTGGGACGACGCCGCCGGCTACCCCGCCCGCCGCATCAGCGGCTTCCTCACCCGCGGCGAGCTGGAACTGATGATCCAGCGTCGCCACAGCCGGCTCCCTCTGTCCAGCACGTCCGTCGATCCCGAAATCGCAGGCCGTCACTATCAGCAGCGCGCCATCCGGGCCATCGGCGAGACCTTCGAGTCCAAGCAGCGCGAAGCCCTGTTGGTGATGGCCACCGGCTCCGGCAAGACCCGCACCGTGATCGCGCTCGTCGACCAACTGATGAGGGCCGGCTGGGTCAAGCGAGTGCTGTTCCTCGCCGACCGCGTGGCGCTGGTCAACCAGGCCGTCGGGGCGTTCAAAGCGCACCTGCCCAGCGCCACCACCGTGAACCTGGTCACCGAGAAAAACGCCGAGGGCCGCGTCTACGTCTCAACCTACCCCACCATGATGGGCCTGATCGACACGTTCGACGACGGTCGGCGCACCTTCGGACCCGGCCACTTCGACCTGATCATCATCGACGAGGCCCACCGCTCCGTCTACCAGAAGTATCGGGCGATCTTCGAGTGGTTCGACTCCCTTCTCGTCGGCCTCACCGCCACCCCGAAAGACGA
The DNA here is from genome assembly GCF_014144865.1 of Dietzia aerolata. Lineage (GTDB taxonomy): Bacteria > Actinomycetota > Actinomycetes > Mycobacteriales > Mycobacteriaceae > Dietzia > Dietzia aerolata. The sequence continues at coordinate 17,846 of NZ_JAALDM010000136.1, forward strand.
GGTGGACCGCAACACCTACAGCCTGTTCAATCTCGAGGACGGCGTCCCCACCGACGCGTACAGCCTCGACGAAGCCGTAGCCGAGGGCTACCTCGTCCCGCCCGTCCCCGTCTCGGTCCCTCTGCGATTCCTGCGCGAGGGAATCCACTACGACCAACTCAGCGAGACCGAGAAAGACGAGTGGGACACCGTTGACTGGGGCGAGGACGTGGATGCCCCCACCGACATCGACCCCGAAGAGGTCAACCGCTGGCTGTTCAACACCGACACCGTGGACAAGGTGCTGGCCACGCTCATGGACTCCGGCCACAAGGTCGCTGGCGGTGACCGGCTCGGGAAGACCATCATCTTTGCCAAGAACTACGCGCACGCGAAGTTCATCCGCCAACGCTTCGATCTCGCCTACCCCGAGCACGGTGGCACGTTCGCGCAGATCATCACCTACAAGACCGAATACGCCCAGTCACTGATCGCCGCGTTCTCCGAGCCCGACCAGGCACCGCACATCGCGATCAGCGTCGACATGCTCGATACCGGCATCGACGTGCCCGACGTGGTGAACCTGGTCTTCTTCAAACTCGTGCGTTCGGCGTCCAAGTTCTGGCAGATGATCGGCCGCGGCACCCGGTTGCGCCCCGACCTCTTCGGGCCCGGCGAGGACAAGAAGAACTTCTACGTCTTCGACTTCTGCATGAACCTCGAGTACTTCAACCAACCCGGCGCGGGCAAGGAGGGCTCCCTGCAGAAGTCGCTCTCACAGCGGCTCTTCGAGGCGCGGGCGGGGCTCGTCGCCGCCCTGGACGCGCGCCCGGCCGGGGCGTCGGCCGAACTTCGCGACAGCGCCGCCCGGCACCTCCACCAGACCGTGGCCGGGATGAACCTCGACAATTTCCTGGTCCGCCCCCACCGCGAGAACGTGCTCCGGTACAGCGATTGGGCGGCGTGGGAGCGCCTCACCGCGAACGAGGCGGGTGATGTCGCCGAGGACCTTGGTGGGCTGCCGTCCTCGTTCAAGGACGACGACGAAGACGCCAAACGCTTTGACCTGCTCCTGCTGCGGACACAGCTCGGAGTTCTCGACGACGACCACGTCACGGTCGAACGGCTCCGAGGGACGATCCAGCAGATCTGCGCGGGCCTGCTCACGCAGACGTCCATCCCCGCCATCGCCAAGCAGGAGCTCCTGCTCGCGGAGGTGTCCGAGGACGAGTGGTGGCAGGACGTCACCCTGCCCATGCTGGAACTGGCGCGGCTGCGCATCCGCGGACTCGTGCGGTTCCTGGAGCGGACGAAGCGCGCGATCGTTTACACCGACTTCCGTGACGAACTCGGTGAGGGGTCCATCGTCGAACTGCCGGGGATGAGCGTGGGGACCAACTGGGAACGCTTCAAGGCCAAGACCCGTGCCTACCTCCTGGAGCACAACGACCACATCGCGCTTCAGAAGCTGCGACGCAACAAGGAACTCACCGACGCAGATCTGGCATCCCTGGAGCAGATACTGGCCGAGAGTGGCACCGGCAGTCCCGAGGACATCTCCCGTGCCCGCGTGGAGTCGCAGGGGCTGGGGCTCTTCGTGCGGTCGCTCATCGGACTGGACAAGGAGGCCGCAACAGCGGCGTTCTCAGAGTTCCTCACCGACTCGACGTACTCGACGCAGGAAATCCGGTTCATCCAGCTGATCGTCGATGAGCTCACCGCCAACGGGGTGGTGCCGGCATCGCGGTTATACGAGCCGCCGTTCACCGACCACGCCCCCGCCGGCCCCGACGTGCTCTTCCCCGGCGCTGACGGAGATCGCCTGTTCGTCATTCTCGACGAGGTCCGCAGCAACGCCCGCCCGGACATAGGGGTCGCCTGATGACGCACACGTGCCGCGCAAGCTGGGACAGCTGACCGACCAGATTGCTACCGGGCGGGCCGCAGCTTAATTGCGTTGTCCAGGAATCGGCCTACACGAGACGACCGCTGCGCTGGTTGCTGCAATGCGATGAGCTCTTCAATCCGATCCCAGGGCACGACCTTACGAATAGCACCGCACTGCGAAGAGATACTCGGGCCGGCAGCATCCGCCGCCGACACCGCACTGCGTACAACTGCCGCATCTTCTCCGAGTGCTTCTGCCATCCAAACCAAGGCCGGGGCGCAGCGCAGACTGTTGTACGCCGCCTTGGCCGTTCTGTTCCGGCTTTTACGCCCATACGCCCCGGAACCGTTCATCTCTGACATCCAGCCCACCATGTGGTCCCGCTGATTCGAATACGAGGTGCGCTCATCCTGTGAGCCCTGCCTGTGGCGGCTCTCGTAGACAGTAGTTACTGGCGGATGCGGAGGAAGACGTTTTAGAAGCCGAGCAAATTCGGGACCATTCATAACGTCAATCTAGCGGTCAATTACCGCGGCTCGAGGAATTCAATCGCACCTCACGGACACGTCGCCGCTAGCGCTGAATCTTCGGCCGGCGCTTGACTGAGCGGTGGTTCTCGACCACGTATCCGACGTTTCGCCCCTCTGAGTGCGCTCCCCTCGTGGGCCCCGAGCACGGATCGGAATCGGAAGGGCGAAACGCGTAGGACCTGTCAGGGATGCACCGCCCGGGACTCGCTCGACCGGCCGGCGTCGAGGTGGGCCACGTCTCTGAGCCGTAAGGGCGTGAACGTCCCCTCGGTGTGCGCCGAGAGCACCCGAGTGGTGAAGCAAGCGTGGTCGCCACCATCGTCAAGCGTCGCGATTTTCTCGACCACCATCCGGTTGGGGCAGTCCCTGAGCAGCGGCAGGCCATGCTCGTCGGTGTCCCTGCCGCTCCTGCCGGCACCGCGGCCGACGAACTTGTCGGTGTTCTCCCCCGTCCTGGTGCCGAACCATTCAGCGACCGCGAGATCGGCTTCGGTGAGGAAATGGACCGCAAAATGCGTGGCACGCAGCCCGGTCCGGTAGGTGTGATTGGCCTTGGACAGCCACAGGCAATACTGCTCGGCCGAAATGCTGGACTGCGCATGGAACCCGACCAGGCATCCCGCCGGATCGTTCTCCGCCACGGTCGTCACAACGATCATCGCCGGATCCGCCGACGCCATCAGCCGGCCAAAGTCGTCCACACTCATCGGTCTGACCTCTCGTCGGTCGCGGACCGGCCAACCGCCGCCTCGTACCTGAGGAAGAGGGTGCCGGACTCGGCCATCACGCCCTTCAGATCAAATCTGGCCATGTCCGCGCCGGGCGGGGTTACCGACACCGGCAAGGGGTCGCCGCCCGTCACCGGAGAGATGGACAGCAGCAGCTCGTCGAGCCGGTCCGCCGCCACGAGTTCGCCCAGCCAGGTGGGCCCGCCCTCGCACAGCACCACGCCGTGCCCACGGCCGGACAGCGCACGCACCGCCGCGATCGGCTCGACCCTGTCTTCTCCGGCCTCGATGACGGTGGCGAACTCCTCGACCTCCGCGCGGCGCCCGGGATCGGCAGCCGCGCAGGTCACGACCATCGTCGGTGCGTGTTCGGGTGCGTCGGCGAACACGCTGGCGGCAGGGTCGAGGTCCAAGCTGCGGCTCACCACCGCGATCGGCGGGGTATCCGCCTTGCCCCGGTTCCTCCTCCGCGCCTGGGAGTCGTCGGAGAGTCGGACCGGGCCATACCCCTCGAGCCGCACGGTCTCCGCCCCCACCAACACGACGTCGGGTATCTCGCGCATATCTCGGAACAAGTCCTGATCAGGACTGGTGGACAGGGCACCCACGCGGCCGTCGACCGCGGTCGTTCCGTCCAGTCCGGCCACCATGTGCGCTGCCACCCAGCACTCGTGCCGCGGCGAGGAACGATCGACCTCGCGATACGGGGCCATCGGGTCGGGGACTGCAGTGCCCAACTCCAGAAGGTGCATGCCGGCGATCCTAGGTCCCGGGGGAAGACCCCGGAACCGGTTCGGCACCACGGCAAACCGTGAGCGGGGTGTGAGTCCAATGATTGCCGGATAAGTGGAGGATTACACTGTCCGAGTATGAGCCCCCTCACACCTCGCCGTAGAACGGGCACCACGCGGATGCTCACGTCGGCGGCTGCTGCCGTTGTCGTCGTCACCTCGCTCTCCACCCCCGCGGCGGCCGCGCCGACCAATCCGGCCAACCCCGCGCCGACGTGGTCCGGCCTGGACACGCGCCAGTGGACGCAACCGGTCCCCGCGCCCGGCGGACTCGCCGCCACCATGCCGCTGGACCCGGCGCTCTCCCTCCCCCAGGCCGGGCGCGCGGTGCGGCAGGTCTACGGCACGATCGACCAGCACGGCAACCCCGCAATCTCTACGTCTGTAGTGTTCCTGCCGCACGGCGAGGCGCCCGAGGGCGGATGGCCGGTGATCGCCTGGGCGCACGGCACGACCGGCCTCGGCGACGACTGCTCCCCCTCGACGCTTCCCCGATCCGAGCGCGACGCCGAATACCTGGGCCACTGGCTGGACCAGGGC
>NZ_JAALDM010000136.1:22324-34966 GCF_014144865.1 Dietzia aerolata
ACGCCGTGGTGGCCTCCGACTACGTGGGGCTCGGCACGCCCGGCCTGCTCAGCTACCTCAACGGCCCGGCGACGGCGCGCGCGATCGTCGACTCCGTGATCGCCGCGCATGGCTCTGACCTGCCACTTTCGCCGACGTGGGCGTTGGTCGGACAGTCGCAGGGCGCCGGCGCCGCGCTCAACACGGCCGTGCTCGCCACCGACCTCGGCGCGCCCGCCGGGCTGGACTACCGCGGGGTGGTGGCCACCGGTGCGCCCGCCAACATCGAGCACATCTTCCAGTGGGGCGGCCCCGGATTCCCGCCGGTCAACCTCCCCACCGGACTCAATCTCTACGCGATGTACATTCTCGCCGGGTTCCGCGACCAGCACCCCGAACTGGACATCAACTCGCTGCTCACGCCGGCCGGGCGCGACATGGTCGATGCCGCCGAGACGCTCTGCTACGCCGCGATGCGGGAGAAGGTCGGAAGCTTCCAGGTCTCGCAGGGCCTCGCGCGCCCGCTCAAGGACATCCCGGACGTCTTTGGCAAGCTGCAGCGCTACATGGGCACGCCTGCCGTCGGGTACGACCGGCCCATCTTCCTCGGCCAGGGCCTGCTCGACATGGACGTGCCCGCCCCGTCCGCACTGTCACTGGCGGCGGAGATGGCGCTCAACCACCAGCCGCTCGAGTTCCGCGTCTACCCCGACCAGGACCACAGCGGAACCGTGTACGCCGCGACGCCGGACGCCACCGCGTTCCTCGCGCGGATCATGGGGTGAGACCCGGGTAGATACGCGCGTCCAACACAAATACTCGACGACGCTGGGGCGATGCTGCGGCTATGTGAGTGGCGGACGCGTCACTCATGTGATGAGCGTCATAATTGTTATCGACTTGTCACCTGAGAATTTTCTAGTAGAGTCCTCGACATCGCCGCGCGGGGATGTTTCAGGGACTCCCCGCGCGGCTGACTTCATTTTGCGACACCGAGCAATTCCTAGAACGTGTTCTAGTATCCTTGCGTCATGAGCGCCCTCGACTTCGAGTCCACCAGCAAGACCATCACCGCCGGCCGCTTCGAGCTGCACTATCACGAGGCCGGCGGGGCCAGCCACGCCGAGCCGCAGAACTCCGTGCCCGTCCTGTTCCTCCACGGCTCGGGACCGGGGGTCACCGCCTGGTCGAACTTCGCCGGAAACTTCCCCGTGTTCGCTGAGCGTTTCCACACCATCCTGCTGGACATGCCGGGCTTCGGAAAGAGCTCCGACCTGGAGTGGGAGACGGCGTACCCGATGATCGCGGCCGAGGCGATCGACGCGTTCTGCGAGGCCAAGGGCATCGCGAAGGTCGACATCGTGGGCAACTCGATGGGCGGCAACGTGGCCTGCGAGACCGCGTTGGCCTACCCGCACCGCGTCCGCAAGATGGCGCTCATGGGGCCCGGCGGCCTCGCCGCCCCCCTGTTCACCCCCGAGCCCAGTGAGGGGTCGCGTCGCCTGTTCGAGTTCCTCGCCGAGCCGACCGACGAGAAGATGAGTGCCTGGGTCGACACCATGGTCGGCAACAAGAAGGTCGTCTCCCCCGAGCTGATCCGCGCCCGCACCGAGGCCGCCACCGCACCCGGCGCCGTCGAGCGCATGTACTCGATCTTCGGCTCGATCCTCAAGCCTGAGAACGCCTACACCCCGCTGTACGCGCGCGCCTCACAGATCCGGCAGGAGACGCTGCTCATCTGGGGTCGCGACGACCGCATGCTCCCCTACGAGCAGGCCCACTTCGCGTTCCGCCAGCTGCCCAAGGCCGAACTGCACTCCTTCTCCCGCTGTGGCCACTGGGCCATGATCGAGCAAAAGGACAAGTTCGAGCGCCTGGTGATCGACTTCTTCACCCACTGATCACGGATGGCCGGCGGACATCGCGGTCCGCCGGCCGCCGCAGGCGATAGCCTCGGGGAATGAGTGATTCGCCGCAGCCCGGTCAGCCCGGCCAGTCCGACGCCGATCAGCCTGATCCGGCCACCGCCGCGGGCCCCACCGTCGATCCGCAGACCGGCGAGGACCTGTCGTGGAAACAGACTCCGATGGCGCTGGTCCTCCTCGACCGCCCGGCACCCGATCACCGCGAGATCGGCGAACTGCTCGCGGAGATCTTCGAGGGCTCCTTCGAGGTGGAGATCGGCACCGACGAGGACCCGGCCACCGCTGTCCACGTCGAGGACGCGACTGTGATCGTCTCCGCGGTCGACTCGCCCGTCGCCGACGGAGAGGCATCGAAATACACCGCCGACCTGGCGATGTGGAGCGGCAAGGAAGCCGTGGTGGATACTCACCGCTCCCAGGTGGTGGTTGCGGCGTTCAGGTGGGGACCGATCGGTGACGACGGCGAGCCGACCGCCCCCGAATACCTGGATCCCCGCCTGGAAACGCTCCGCTGCGAACTGGCCGTGGCCAACGTGTCGGCGGCACTGACCGCACTGCCGGGCGCAGTGGCCGTGAGCGTCGGCGGCGCGGCCGTCACCCTGCCGGCCGGACCGTATCGCGATCTCGTGACCGGCAACCCCGTACCGGCACCGGCGCTCGTCGGGGTGCGGGCGGGTATGCAGTCAGAGTCCACGTCCTGCGTCTACACCACGGGCATGGGTCGCTTCGGCCGGATGGACCTCGAACGACTCGACGTCTCCGCACCACCCGCCGCCGTGTACGCCCAGATGTGCGACCTGGTGTCCTACACGCTGGCAACAGGCACGCTCTTCGTCCCCGGACAGACCCTCGAGGTGGGCGGACCCGAGCCGTTGGTTACCGCGGCTGAGGTTTCACCGTTCACCGGGCAGGAGGTCCTGCGCCTGGGACCCGCCGAGTCGGACTGACCCGTTCCGCGACCTCTACTTCGACTTCGACCCCGACCTCTACGGGCGTTGATTGCCGGTGCGCTGCACCACCAGACGGGTGGTGGCGGCAAGCTGGAACGGCCGGACCACCGGCTCGATGCGGCTGGTCAGCCGCTCCTTCTTGAGGCGGGCGATCACGCTGCGCACCAACTCGGGCAACGGATTGCCGGCATGGTCGACCAACGGGTAGATCCGCACCTCCGGGGCAATGCGCGCCATCTCGACGATCGCGTCCACATGGTCTGCCATGTCGAGTCGGTCGGCATAGGTGAACAGCAAATGCGAGCACAGGACCAGGTCCGCCGAATCACTGGCGAGCGGCAGGTCCGGGAGGGCGCCGGCCACGTACCGCTCGGGGGCGACTTCCATATGGTCGAGCATCTGCTCCGCGGCCCTTCGCCGCTTTTCCTCATGACCCACTACGCCGCCCCGGACGTCCCAGTCGTAGTCGAACTCACGGCGCTGCAGGTGAGCCACCGCACGGTCCACGTCATCGAGGATCCGGGTCCGGAGCTCGTCGCTGCCACGCGCGTACTGGGGATCGACCGCAATCGCGGATCCGCCGGCCGCGCTGATCTCCGCGACCGCGCTCGCCGCGCCGCCGGGGCAATCCACGATCCGGCGTTCGAGGTCCATGCGATCGAGGCCGAACATGTCCTCGTACTCAGCGAGTGAGCGGGCACTCACCAGGACGTCATCGTCCCGGAGCGTGAGCGTGTTCGTGGTGGTGTGACTTGCGGTCACCTGAGATCTCTCCTCGGTACAAGCGGCCCGGCAATGTCCTGGCCTCAGGGTCTCTGTGTGAACCCGGGCTCCGGAGCGGTCCGCCTCTCGACATACTGGTACGGCCCGTCCGTCACCCGGCGGGTCCGTCGCAGTGCTTGCGCTAGGGCATGGCGCAGCGGGCGGCGCGGATCCACTCGGGACTACGCCGCCAGCACATCAATACGTCGTTCTGCACACAGCAACCGTATCAGTGACCTACAACACAGGCCACCGATAAACCGTCGTGCCTTCACCCACCAGCCGCTACTTTTCCCAGTTCAGGCGGCAGAACCATCTCGCCGCGACCACCTTAGCCGCCGCTTGCAATAGTGATATAGAACACCAATACCCGGCCGTGACGACTACCGTTCTGGACAGTTGTCGCGAATTGTGTCCGAAACGACTATCGAACCGGAGCCTCCGTGCAGTCATCCACCCGCCGCCGCGCCCCACGCCCGAGGCCCCTGCGGCTCGCCGTCGGAGCGGTCACTCTCGGCCTGGCCGTCGTCCTCACTCCAGTGATTTCCTCCGGGTCCGTGCCGCAGGCCGCCGCGCAGGGGTCGTCCAACGCTCCGGATCACAGTGCCTTCTACGTCCCGCCGGCCGAGCTGCCCGCCGAGTCCGGAACCGTGATCCGCTCCCAGCCGATGAACCTCTTTCCGAGTGTTCCCGACCTGGCAGGCGGCGGCGCGCTCCCGGCCGACGCCCAGCGGATCATGTACCGCTCCACCGGCAGCACCGGCGACCCGATCGCGGTCACCGGCACCTATATGCAGCCCAAGATGCCGTGGACCGGGCCCGGTCCCCGCCCGCTCGCGATCGTCACGCCCGGCACGCAGGGCCAGGGTGACCAGTGCGCGCCGTCCAAGACGATGGAGGTCGGCCTGCGACTCCAGACCACACCGCCATCCATGGGCGCCGGCTACACCATGCTCGATGCGGTCTCGATGCTCGAGCAGGGCTTCGCCGTGGTGGTCCCCGACTACGAGGGACTGGGCACTCCCGGCCATCACGCCTACCTGAGCCGCGAGTCGGCCGGGCGCACCTCACTCGACGCCGCCCGCGCCGCCCTCCGGCTCCCCGGCACGGACCTCGAGCCCAACTCCCCAGCCGTCGCGTCCGGATACTCCCAGGGTGGCGGCGCGGCCGGCGCAGTCGGTGAGCTCCATCCGACCTACGCCCCGGACATTAACCTGGTGGGCATCGTCGCCGGAGCCCCGCCGTCGGACATGTTCGCCACCCTCGACCACATCGACGGCGGCCTGATCACCGGCGCCGTGGGCTATGCGATCAACGGCATCATCCGGTCCCATCCCCACCTGGCCCCGGTATTCGATGCCCACCTCAACGACGCCGGGCGACGGATGCTCGCCACCACCGCCGGGCAGTGCATCCCCGACACGATCCTCAGCTACGGCATGTACCGCACCTCCGAGTTCACCGTCGACGGACGCTCACTGGCAGATGTGGCCCGCTCCGAACCGGAGATCGCCGCGGTGATCGAGAGCTACAACCTGGGCGACAGCGCGCCGGCCGTGCCGTCGATGGTCCTGATCGGACGCAACGACGACGTGATCCCCTATGACACCGCCGTCGGCCTCACCCGCAGCTGGTGCGACCAGGGCGTCCCGGTTCAGTTGCACACCGCCGAGTTCCCGTCGCTCGCGCCGGGATTCGTCCTGGACCACGGGATTCCCATGGTCGCCGAGAGAACCGTCGGCGCCCAGTATCTCAAGGACCGGGTCCTCGGCCTGCCCGCGCCGAGCTCGTGCGGGACGGTGTGAATCACGCCCGCCGACGCGATCACGCCGGCAGATGCCTCAGGGCAGGTTGTGGTGGTAGGCCTGCTCCTGGGTGAGCGAGGCGATCCGCCAGCCGCCTGCGGTGCGCACGAACTCCAGCACGTACCAGAGCCCGTAGAAGAAGACCTGCTGGTCCTTCTCCGTGGTGGGCTTGAGCGCCATCGGGTTGAAGCACATGCAGCGGCCGGTGGCGGAGTCGCCGTCGAGGGTCACCGCCAGGTTGCCCATGAGGTGCTGGGTCGCGGCGAAGATCGGCAACATCTCCGCCAGCCACGCACGCACCGCCGGATAGGCGTCGGCGGGCCCACCGGAGGCCTCGAAGCTCAGCCGGGCGTCCGGGGTGAACACCTCGTCCAGCCCGTCGAAGTCTTTCGAATCGATGCAGGTCGCGTACCGCGTCATGAGGTCCTGCAGGTCCCAGCGGTCGGACAACTCAACCAGTGTTCGGCTCATGCCCCCTACGCTAACGTGGCCGGTATGGACTACGAGGACAAAGCCCGCGCCCGAGAGGCGATCGAGCAGCTCAAGTACCGCTACTGGCGGGCATGTGACGCCAAGGATCCCGCCGGCTTCCGGGACTGCTTCGTGGCCACCGGCGGGCAGCTCGACTTCGGCCCCCTCGGCCGGACCGACCCGGACACGATGGTCGGCATCTTTAAGCAGATCGCCCTGGCCACCGCCTCGGACGGCGGACCCCGCATCCTCGACATGCACCACGGATTTATGCCCTCTATCAACGTAGAGGACCCGGGCTCGGGCGATTCTGGGACCGGGGCCGGCGAGCCCACCCGGGCCACCGGGACCTGGACTCTGCAGTTCCGCCAGATCGACCGCGAGAAGGGCACCGAAACGCTCTCGACCGGCGAATACTCGGACGTCTACGTGGTGGAGGACGGCCGCTGGGTCATGGCCGAGTGCCTGTTCACGCCCGGTTGGTCCGTCACGCGTGACCTCGCCGACGCGACCATCACCTACCCCGAGGTCTCCGCCCACCCGGGAGCCGCCACCGAAGGAGCAGACTCGTGACCGACGAGAGCACAACCCCCCGCGTCGCCCTGGTCACCGGCGGCAGCCGCGGCGTCGGCAAGGGCGTGGCCACCGCGCTCGCCGAGGCGGGATGGGTCGTCTATGTGACGGGACGGTCGGCCGAGCGCCTGCAGGCCACCGTGGATACAGCCGCCGCCGACGGGGTTCCGGGCGAGATCCGGGCCCTGGAATGCGACCACGGTCGGGACGAGGAGATCGTCGTCGTCGTCGAAAAAATCCACGCCGACACCGGCCGCCTCGACCTCCTGGTCAACAACGTCTGGACCAACCCCAAGGGCTTCATGGGGTTCAACGGCAAGTTCTGGGAACGCCCCGCCGGCGACTGGGACGCGCTCATGGGCATCGGCCTGCGCGCGCACTACGTCGCGTCCGTCGAGGCCGCCAAGATCATGGTCCCGCAGGGCTCGGGCCTGATCATCAACATCTCGTCGTTCGGCTCGCGCGCGCCGTTCCACACGGTCCTCTACGGCATGAGCAAGACCGCCCTCGACAAGATGGCCTCCGACATGGCGCACGAGCTCGCCGGCACCGGCGTCGCCACCCTGTCGCTGTGGCTCGGCCTGATCCGCACCGAGCTCATCCTGTCGCTGGGAATGGACGACTTCAACGGCTTCCCGCTCGACCGCGCCGAGGACCCCACGTTCGTCGGCCGCGTCATCAACGCGCTCACGGACGACCCCGACCTGGGCGCGATGAGCGGCTCCACTGTCATCACCGCCGAGTACGGGCGGGAGAAAAACCTGAGGAACGACGACGACAACGCCCCTATTTCCCATCGCGGAGCGTTCGGCGGCGGCCCCCTGTTCCCCCCGGTCACCGACGAGCAGTTGGGGATCTCCACCGTCGACGAGGTCGCCGAAGCCGGCGGACACAACGGCTTCGCCGAGGAGTGAGCAGTGGCCACCGCCGACTTTGACGAGCTCGAGGACCCCCTCGAACGGCTCGAACGCAACGAGCGTCAGGGCACGCTGGCGACGCGCTACTTCGTGCTGTCCGCGCTCGCGGTGGTCGCCTCGATCGTGCTCATCCTGGTGATCGTGGGCGGCGTGGGCGACGACTGCTCCAACGTCGACGGGCTGTGCATGACGGCGGATCGGATCGAGATCGTGATGATCCCGACCCTGCTGTCACTGGTGCTGGCGGTGATCTGCGGGTGGAAGACGTACAAGGTGTGGTCGCGGCACATCCGGTGGCGGCCGTGGCTGTTCGCGACCTACGGGATGTGGATGCTCACCACGGCATGCCTGCTGGGGACGTCGACGATCGCGTTCGTCGAGGTCGGCTGAGGAGGGTGCGCGCCCGGAATGGCCCACACCCGGCGCGCAACCCCGGGCCCCGCGTACGAACACGGCGCGCAACCCAGGTCGCGCGCGGCTGCCGGGTGCCGGCTGCCCGTCAGGGGACGATGTTGATCATCTTTCCGGGCACCACGATGACCTTCTTCGGTGCCGCGCCCCCGAGGTGCTCCTGGACCTTCGCGTCCGCCAGGGCCGCGGCCTCGACGTCCGCCGGGGAGGCATCGGCCGGCACGGTGATCCGCGAGCGCACCTTGCCCTTGATCTGCACCGGGTACTCCACGGAGTCCTCGACCAGGTAGGACTCGTCGGCCTCCGGGAAGGGGCCATGCGCGAGCGAGCCGTCGTGGCCCAGCTTCGCCCACAACTCCTCCGCCAGGTGCGGGGCCACCGGCGCGGCCATGAGCACGAGCGGCTCGACAACCGACCGCGGCGCGCCCGGGCCCTCCGTCGGGTAGGTCTTGGTCAGGAAGTTGACGTACTCGATGAGCTTGGCGATCGCGGTGTTGTCGCGAAGGCCGCCGAAGTCATCGCGGACACCGGCGATCGCCTTGTGCAGTGCCTTGAGGACGTCCTCGGAAGGCTCCGCATCGGTCACCCGGACCTCGCCGGTCGACTCGTCCACCACCACTCGCCACAGCCGCTGCAGGAATCGATGCGCGCCCACGACGTCCTTGGTGGCCCAGGGACGCGAGGTGTCCAGCGGGCCCATCGACATCTCATACACCCGTAGAGTGTCGGCACCGTAAGCGTCGCAGATCTCGTCCGGGGAGACGGAGTTCTTGAGCGACTTGCCCATCTTCCCGTACTCCTGGGTCACCTCGATCTCGGCGGCGCCGGCACCCGCGGAGCTGTCGGTCCAGAAGTACTTGCCGTCCCGTTCGACGACCTCGTCCGCGGGCACGTAGACGCCGCGGGAGTCGGTGTAGGCGAATGCCTGGATGTAGCCCTGGTTGTACAGGCGCCGGTAGGGCTCCTCGCTGGTGACGTGGCCGAGGTCGAACAGGACCTTGTGCCAGAAGCGCGAGTAGAGCAGGTGCAGCACGGCGTGCTCGACTCCACCGACGTAGAGGTCCACACCGCCCGGATCGTCGGGGCCGTGGATCTCGGGACGCGGTCCGGTCCAGTAGCGTTCGTTCTCCAGCGCGCACAACTGCTCGGAGTTGGTGGGGTCGATGTAGCGCAGCTGGTACCAGCTGGAGCCGGCCCACTGCGGCATGACGTTGGCGTCGCGGGTGAACGTGCGCTTTCCCAGGCCGTCGCCCAGGTCGAGCTCGACGGTCATCCAGTCCGTGGCCTTGGCCAGCGGCGGGGACGGCACCGAGTCGGCGTCGTCGGGATCGAAGGAGACGGGCTGGTAATCCTCGACCTCGGGCAGCTCGACGGGCAGCATGTCGTCGGGCAGCGCGTGGGGGACGCCGTCGGAGTCGTAGACCACGGGGAACGGCTCGCCCCAGTACCGCTGGCGGGCGAACAGCCAGTCGCGCAGCTTGTACTGGACGGTGCCCTCGCCGGTGCCCTGGCCCTCGAGCCAGTCGATGGTGGCGGTCTTGGCCTCGTCCACGCCGAGGCCGTCGAGCGACAGTCCCTCGGAGTTGGTGGAGTTCACGGCCACGCCGTCGCCGGCGTAGGCCTCGGCCCGGACGTCGAGCACGGAGCCGTCGGCGGGCGCCACGACCTGGGTGATCGGCAGCCCGAAGGCGGTGGCGAACTCGTGGTCGCGGCCGTCGTGGGCGGGCACGGCCATGATCGCGCCGGTGCCGTAGCCCATGAGCACGTAGTCGGCCACGAACACCGGGATCTGCTGCCCGTTCACCGGGTTGACCGCGTAGGCGCCGGTGAAGACGCCGGTCTTGTCCTTGTTCTCCTGGCGCTCCAGGTCAGACTTCTGAGCAGCCTGACGCCGGTACTCCTTCACGGCCGTGGCGGGCGAGGAGTGGCCGCCGGTCCAGCGCGGGTCGAGCTCGCCGCCACCGGGCAGTTCGGGCCAGAACGGCCCGGCCAGCTCGTCGACCAGCGGATGCTCGGGCGACAGCACCATGTAAGTGGCGCCGAACAGGGTGTCGGGCCGGGTGGTGAAGACCTCGATCGACTCGGCGCCCACGGCGAATCGCACGCGCGCACCGTGGGAGCGTCCGATCCAGTTGCGCTGCATCGACTTGACCTTCTCGGTCCAGTCGAGCCGGTCCAGATCATCGATGAGCCGGTCCGAGTAGGTGGTGATCCGCATCATCCACTGGCGCAGATTCTTACGGAAGACAGGGAAGTTGCCGCGCTCGGAGCGTCCCTCGGCGGTGACCTCCTCATTGGCCAGAACGGTGCCCAGGCCGGGGCACCAGTTGACCATCGAGTTCGACAGGTACACGAGCCGGTGCGGCTCGAGCACCGTCTCCTGCTCACCCGGCGTGAGGTCGGCCCAGGTGCGGCCGACGAATTCGGCGGGCAGCGGGCGGTCACCGGAGGCGAACTGCTGGCGCAGCTCGGCGATGGGCCGGGCGCGGCCGGTGCGGGTCGGGTGCTCGCCGCCGTCGGTCGTGCGGGCGGGAGCCTCGGGGTCGTACCAGGCGCCGTGGATCTGGAGGAAGATCCACTGGGTCCAGCGGTAGAAGTCGGTGTCCGTGGTGGCCACGACGCGACGGCGGTCGTGGCCCAGGCCGAGACGCCCGAGCTGGCGTTCCATGTTGGCGATGTTGGCCTCGGTGGTCACGCGCGGGTGTTGGCCGGTCTGCACGGCGTACTGCTCGGCGGGCAGACCGAACGCGTCGTAGCCCAGAGTGTGGAGAACGTTGGTGCCGAGCATCCGGTTATAGCGCGCGAACACGTCGGTGGCGATGTAGCCCAGCGGGTGGCCGACATGCAGGCCCGAGCCCGAGGGGTAGGGGAACATGTCCTGCACGAACAGCTTGTCGGCGGGCAGCTCGGCGCCATCGGTGGCCGCGAGCGGACCGACCGGGTTGGGCGCCTCGAAGGTGCCGCGCTCAGCCCATTCGGCCTGCCACCGGGATTCGATCTGGCCGGCCAGAGCCGCGCCGTAACGGTAGGCCGGTCCGGTCTCGGACTGATCGCCGGTCACGGTCTGATCGCTGCTGCTCACGTCGAATGCTCTCCCTGGTCTCGCCGGTGCCCACACGTAGGCCGTGTCCAGCCTAAACCCTGGGACCGACGAGGCCGCGTCAGCGTGCGGATGGCCAGCGTGCAGGAGGTGCGGAGTGCGGGGCGCGCGGAGTGCAGAGCGTCAGCCAGGCACCCGCCAGAAACGACAAGAGAGTTCTGCACGCGTTGCCCGAGAACGGGGTGTGCAGAACTCTCTTGTCGATGAGGGGGTCGGTCGGGTCAGGCCTTGGCGGCGCGACGGCCGGCGACCAGCGCGTCGATGCTGAAGCGGCCGGGGCCGACCAGCCCGAACACGGCGACGGCCAGTCCGATCACGGCGATGAGCTCCCAGCCACCGTCGGCGGCGTAGATGCCCGCGGCCTGGTGGACGTAGAAGTACGCGCCGACCATGTTGACGAGCACGAGGACGGCCACGAGCTGCGTGAGCGCGCCCAGGATCAGGAGGATGCCGCCCACGAACTCGACGGTTCCGGCGAACGCGGCCGCGGCCTCGGCGGCGGGGACGCCCACGGAGGCAAAGAACGCCCCGGTGCCCTCGACACCGTTGACGAACAGCTTCTGCCCGCCGTGCACCAGGAGCACGACGCCCAGCAGGACCCGCGCGATGAGGAGCCCGGCGTCGCGGACGGCGGCGGGAACGGGCAGGAGATTGCTCTCCGACGCCGCGACGGGGCGGGTGGTCGGGGCGTTGGCGGTGGAGGTAGTGGTCATTCGATGTCCTTTGAGTTGTCGGGCGACCTGATCGGTCACCGTGTTGTGCGTGATACGTCAAACAGTTCTACGCACCTCCTAGGTGCCATGTCAACTACCGGCTATGATTGGCGCATGACTGATCAGGTGAATTGGCTCAATGACGAGGAGACCGCCCTCTGGCGCAACTTCCTCACGCTCGAGGGGCGCCTCCACCTGGAGATCCAGCGCGACCTCAAGCAATCCTCCGACCTGACCGAGCCCGAATTCGAGGTTCTGGTCCACCTCAGCGAGGCCGACGGCCCACTGCGCATGACCGCGCTCGCCGACGGCCTCCAGTGGGAGCGCAGCCGCGTGTCACACCAGGTGACCCGCATGACCAAGCGCGGACTCGTGCAGCGGACGAGCTGCCCCGAGGACGGCCGCGGCGCATTCGTCTCCACCACCGAGGACGGCATGCGCGAGATCGAGAAGGCCGCACCGGACCACGTGCGGACCGTACGCCGGGAATTTCTCGACCGATTGGACGACGACGACAAGCGCGAGCTCGGTCGGCTCCTCGCACTGGTGGTGGGCCGTGCCGAGGGGGCACCCGGTGCCGGTTCGCGGGAAGCTGACACGACTCGGACTTCCGCGGTCGCGGGCGTACCCTCGTAGACGTGAACGCTGTGCTCGTGGTGGTCGTCGTGGTCCTCGTGGGGCTCGCCCTCGTCGTCGGGGGCACCGGCGTTCTCGCCCTCACCGGCAAGCTGCCCGGCAACGGCATCCTCGGGGTCCGCACCCCCGAGACCCGGCGCTCCCCGGAGGCATGGGAATCGGCCAACAAGGCCGCCGGCCCCGCATTTATTGCCTCCGGCGTGACGCTCCTGCTCGGAACGGTGGCACTGGGTCTGATCGGCGGATGGATCGGTGTCCTCGTCGTCGTCGTCGCGATTGTCGTCTCATTCGCACTGCTCAACGTGGCTGGGATGGCCGGGGCACGCGCGGCGGCGATCTGGCAGGCCGGCCGCGACGAGGACGGCGACGGGGGCTGCGGCTGCGGACCCGACGGCTGCGG
>NZ_JAALDM010000137.1 GCF_014144865.1 Dietzia aerolata
CACGAAGAACAGGGGGAACACCAGGTAGGCGGCCTCGGGGACCTGCACGACCAGCGCCGCCCACAGAGCGAGGACCGCCGCGAGCCAGCCCAGTCGTGCGCGTCGGCCGGTCCCGCGCCGCCGTTCCCAGACGGTCCCCGCCACGTAGACCGCCGCGAATCCCACGGCGGCCAGGACGGCCGGCAGGTTCGGTTCCGCAGAGCCGTCGCGATGGGCGGCAACGAGGGTCAGGGCCAGCAGCGCCGCCACCAGCGTGTGCAACGCCACCTGGAGCTGCGCCAGCACCGCGCGTACCCCCGCCGACTCCGGAGGCAACTCCATGGCGGGCGGCTCAGGGGTCACGCGGTCAGGGGGCACCCCTTCCACGCTAGTCGCCGCGCCTGCCCGTGAGCATCCATCGAAAGGTTGAGGTGGGCCTCCACCGATCGGGTTCTCAAGGACCAATCCCACGGCCGATTCGGATCGCAGCGCCCGCGACGAGGCTGGATGCAGACCTTCACGAGAGGAAAATCCATGTTCTTCGCACTGCGCGACCTGCGCACCGCCCGCTGGCGTTTCGCCCTCATCACCGGCGTCGTCCTGCTGCTGTCGGTGCTGGTGGCGGGCCTACTCGGCCTCACCGCCGGCCTGACCAACCAGTCCGTGTCCGCTCTGCGTGCCCTCGGCTCCGGCGGTGCGTCGTTCGTCCTGCCCGCCGATGAGTCCGGTCCCGTGGACCTGGACCGCGCCTCGCTCACCGCCGAGCAGATCGAGGCGGTCACCGACGCCGATCCCTCCGCCGTGCCGGTGGGGATCGCGCGCATCACCGTCGATGACGGCACCGAGACCGGTGTCTCGGCCGTCGCCGTGGGGCTCGGCGCCCCCGTGGGGTCCCTGGTGCCACCGTCCGGCGGAGAGGTCCTGGTGTCCTCCGGGCTCGCCGAGGAATTTGACGACGACGACAACGCCACCATTCCCGCCGCGTCCGCGGGTGAGTTCTCGGGCAGCGATGCCGCCCTGACCGGTCCCGGATCGTCGGCCGGCGACTCGCTCGGGGTCTCCGGACAGTCTCTCGCCGTGGCCGGTGACGCGGGCGACCTCTGGCATTCCCACACCCCGGTTCTGCTGGCCGATCTCGACACCTGGAGAGAACTGGCGCCCCGGGGCGGCGCCGCCACCGCGATCGCCGTCAGCTCTGACGCGGTCAATGCCGCCGCCAGCAGCGGTGCGGACACGATCGGTGCTCTGACCGGGGCGGGTTCCGGGCTCGCGGTGGCCGACGGCTCCGAGCTCGAGTCGGCCCTGCCCTCGCACCGCGCGGAGCAGACCTCACTCAACACGATGACGTACATGCTGCTCGCGGTGACGGCCCTTGTGGTGGGCGCGTTCTTTGCGGTGTGGGGGATGCAGCGCCGACGCGAGGTCGCCATTCTCAAGGCGCTCGGTGCGTCCACGGCCACAGTGGTGCGTGACTCGCTCGGACAGGCGGCGATCGTGCTCGCCGTGGGCGTCGGCGGAGGCGTGGCTCTGGTCGCGCTCCTGGGATCCGCCATCGGTGGAGCGGTGCCGTTTGTCGTGTCCGCCTCGACCACGCTCACGCCCGCGCTCCTCCTCGCCGGGCTCGGAATCGTGGGCGCGGCCGTGACCCTGCGGCCCGTGGTGACCGCCGACCCGACCACCGCCCTGGGCGCGGCCCGGTGACCGAATTCGGTCGGCGAACGCTGGCCGTGTTGTCGTCGTCGCCCCTTTCTTCCCCGAGTTCCACCACCCCCCGGTGACCAGACCTTCGACCCGCTCTTTCGACAAGACCAGGAGACCTGCCATGACCACCTACCCGCTCCACACCCGCGACGCCGACACAACCCGCGACGCCGCCACGGCCCGCACCGTCACCTCGACGCGCGACGGCGCGGACTCCCTGAACCGATCCGCTCTACAGATGGAGAGCGTCGTTCTGACCTACCCCGACGGCGAAGGGCGCGTGACCGCCGTCGACGACGTCTCACTGTCGGTCGAGCGCGGCCGAAGCCTCGCGGTGACCGGCCCCTCCGGTTCCGGAAAGTCCAGCCTCCTCGCGGTTGCGGCCACGCTGACCACCCCCGACTCCGGCCAGGTCTGGCTGAACACCCCGGACACGCGCGTGGACCTGGCCCGGGTGGATCGTCGGCGCGCCGCTGAACTGCGACGGTCCGAGATCGGGATCGTCTTCCAGCAGGCCAACCTCATCGAATCCCTCACCGCCCGTGAGCAGCTCGAGGCCATGGCCTGGCTCGGCGGTCGACCCTCACGGTCCGCGCGGGCCGACGTCCGGCGGCGCGCCGACCACCTCCTCGACGTGGTGGGTCTCGGACACGCCGCGGAGCGCTCCGTCGGCGCCCTGTCCGGTGGGCAGCGGCAGCGCGTCGCGGTCGCC
>NZ_JAALDM010000138.1 GCF_014144865.1 Dietzia aerolata
GTGGCGACCCGGTCCGAGCTGGCCACGCGCGAGCGCGAGGTCGGACGCGAGGCCGAACGCGCGCGCCTGGCCGGCGAGATCCACGACACGGTCGCACAGGGCCTGGCCAGCATCGGGATGTTGCTGCACGCCGCCGAACGCGCGGATCCGGACCATCCCGCGATCGAGCAGATCCGACTGGCCCGCGACGTGGCCGGCGAGAACCTCACCGAGACGCGCCGGTTGATCGAGGCGTTGCGCCCGGCGCCGCTCGAGGGGGTCACCCTGTTCGGCGCGCTGCAGCGCGTGGCCGGCCGGGTCGTCGCGGAGAATCCGCACATCGATGTGGAGGTCCGGGGCGGGTTGGACGACGAGCCTCCCGCTGAGCTCGCCGCGGCGTCGGTACGGGTCGCCCAGGAGGGCCTGGCCAACGCGGTCCGCCACGGCGATCCCGGGCGGATAGCGCTCAGCCTCACCCGCGGCGAGGAAGGGATAGTGCTCACGATCAGCGACGACGGTTCCGGCTTCGACACCAGCGCCCCGCGGGCCGCCGCCTCGTTCGGTCTCGGCGGGATGATGCGGCGCGTCGCCGATCTGGGTGGCACGCTCGAGGTTGAATCCGAGCTGGGACGAGGGACGACGGTGCGTGCAGTGTGGCCGCCCGGGAGGAGCAAATCATGACGACGACACCGCCGACGCATCAGGCGCCGACTCCCCCTCCGTCGACCGCGATCCGGGTATTGATCGCTGACGATCACGCGGTGGTCAGAACGGGGCTGCGGGCTCTGCTGGCCTCCGAACCGACGATCGAGGTGATCGGGGACGTCGCGGAGGCCGCAGCAGCGGTCGAGCGGGCCCGCATCGGCGACGTGGACGTGGTGCTGATGGATCTGCGGTTCGCCGGTGACGCGGGCGCCGGGGTGCGCGCCACCGCGGCACTGCGCGCACTCCCCGAGCCACCCCAGGTTCTCGTATTGACCAGTCACGACACGGACGCGGACATCGTCGGCGCCATCGAGGCCGGGGCGTGCGGTTACCTGCTCAAGGACGCCGGCCCGGACGAGTTGCTCGGTGCGGTGCGGGCGGCGGCCGCTGGCGAAAGTGCCCTGTCCCCCACCGTGGCCGCGACGCTGATGGGGCGCCTGCGTAATCCGGGGCCGGTCCTGACCGACCGCGAGTCGGAGGTGCTGCGCGCGGTGTCGGAGGGCTCCACCAATCGTCAGGTCGCCGCGTCTCTACACCTGTCGGAGGCGACGGTGAAGACACATCTGGTGCACATTTTCGACAAGCTCGGGGTGGCTTCGCGCACCGCAGCCGTGGCCCGGGCACGGGAACTCGGGCTGGTCTGATTGCGCAGGGTCCCGGATATCGCCGGCAGCTGTCAGCAACTCCCGCCGGGCATGGTCGACAGCTGTGGAGCCAGCCCGTCCGCCAACGTCGACAGTGCCGCGGTGCCGGCCTCGAAGGTCGGTGCCTGAACGGCGAGTGCCACCGTGATGTCGCCGCCCGCACCGGGAACAATGCCGAATTGACGGACGAGGTAGCCGCCGGATTCACCCGGCCCCCACCCGCCCTTGAAGCGGGCCCCCGGTATGCGGCCCAGTCCCCACTGTTGCGACGGGGAGATCTGTCCCATCAGCTCAACCACCCGGCTCGCGCCGTTCAGGCACGGCAGTGCTGACGCGAAACGCGTCTGGTCGCCGAGCGACCACTGGGTCTGGCCGAAGATCGAATATCCAGCGCGGGTGTGGACCGCGGGAACCTGCGACACCGGGTCGTCGCCCTCCGCCAGTACCGCCATGACCGCAGAGGCCGAGGCCTGTCCCCCGCCGAGCGAGAGCCAGAGCGCTTCGGCGGCCTGATTGTCGGAGACCGTTATCGCTGACGCCGAGTTCGTCAGGACCTGCGGATTCGACCGCTCCACCGCGACGGCGAGCGGGACCTTGATCGTCGACCATGCGACGCCCGACTGCCAGGCGCCGGCCGATGCGACCTCGCCGGGATCGCCCACGGGAGCGACCGCAACGCCTGCTGGCCCCTGCACGAGGTTCACAACGCCGTTGAGGTCCACGGCCCCACCGTGCTCGGGGACCCCGGCGGGCTCCCCGGGAGTTCCTGGGCCCTGGTGGCCCGGCGGCAATACGGGCAAGCCGGACGGCGACGACTGTTCGCCAGGCGCGGCGCCTACCCCGCCCTGCAAGGGAGCGCCGGTCACCGTCGCGACCGTCTCGGTGACGATGACGGGCTCTGCCGGGGCACCGAGGTCCGCGCAACCGGCGGCACTCAACGCGGTCACCGCGGTGAGCGCCAACACGATGTACCTCCGCGTCATCGCCGCTCGGTGCGCCCGCGGGGTCCGGGATGCCATCAGTAGATGTGGACGACTGCGTTGTTGCCGCCGGTGCAGGTGACCACGGCCCCACCTGAACACGACATCGTGTAGGTCGTACCGGTCACCGGGCTGTACGCGCGCACGGTCATGGCCTGACCGGTACCTCCGGCAGCGGTGTACTCACCCCACACCGACCCGGCGAACTCGCACGAGGTCACCGATGAGCCCACGGCCACTGACTCGTACGCCCCGGAACCGCCACTCCAGCACTCGTATGCTCCGGAGGGTCGGCTTCCCTGTGCCGGCTGTGCGGGCTGCACCGTTGGTGCCGAACCACCATCAGATGGTGCCTGCTCGGCGGTGACAGTGGAGGTCACGGGCACGGTCCACGTGGGCGCGGCCTCGTTGCTTCCCGTCATTCGGGGCACCAGCAGGAATGCCGCCCCCACCAGCAGGCCGATTACCACCACCACCAGAACCGTGATGAGCACGACCACGCCGGTCGACATCCCCTGCTTGGGCGGCGGGCCGAACCCCTGAGGCGGAGGGCCCTGCTGGTACCCGTACTCCGGCGGCTGGCCCGCACCGTAGCCGGACATCGTGTGATCGTAGTGGCCGTGGATCGGCCCGGTCGGCGGATCCGGATGGCGGCCGGAGGGCCGGTTGTTTCCCTCCGACGTCGGGTACTGGTTCATGACGCTGCTCCCTGAATATCCGCGGTGCCACGGTCCCCGACGGAGAGCCGCACCCTCGATGACACGATCGTCGACGGAGAATGAGTTTATACCAGCAGAACACACGGATTATTCACCCGCGCGGAAGTGGGGGTGAACACCCCTGAACACTGGGCGATCCGCCCACCCGGCGGTCACTGCTGCGGTTACGATCTGCCCATGGGCCCACGGCCCCTGGTGATAGGCCTCCTCGTCACCGTCGTTGTTGTCGTCGTCATCGGGATCGTCGCGGGCCCGTCCCTCTACAGGGCGGCGCGCGGCGGGGACGACGCCCCTGTCACCTCCATTTCCGACGCCGAGGCCAAAGCTCCCGTCGGCTCCCTCGACGGCCCTGGGTGGTCGTGCCCGGCGACGAACCGAATCGAACCACCGCCGGATACACCGTCGACGAAATCCTGCGCGACGAACCCGTGACGCTCGTCGGCAGCACCGATCAGGTCACCGGCCGCGCCGAGATCACCGGGACCACGCTCACCTCAGGTGCCTTCGAGGCCCGTGTCGAGACGCTGGTCACCGACAACGCCTCGCGCGATACCCGGGCCCGCCCTCCCGAGATCCTCGACGCCGAAGCGCATCCGATCGCAACCCTCGCACTTGCCGAGGAGGTCGACCTCGGAGTGCTGCCGGACGACGGCACCACTACGAACCTGGCGATGCAGGTGGACCTCACCATCAAGGGCAACACCGTCTCGAAGGACGTCGACGTGACCGTACTGTGGTCAGGCGAGAAACTCATCGCCTCGGGTGGGATCGCCGTGACCTGGTCGGAAGTCGGAGTACAGTCCCCGGACCTCGGGTTCGTCGAGGTCGATGAGAACGGCACAGTCGATTTCCGCGTAGCCATGGAGAACTCCGGCCACGGGGCCGGCTAGTCGACCGGGAGCAGTTCTGATGACGAGAGAATCCCCCACGCGGCCTCTGGGCCGATTCCATAACCCGGTATGGCGCATCACCGCGTTCACCATCGCGGTGTTCGTGACGTCCTTCATCGGCCGCTGGGGCTTTCACCACGACTCCGGCATCTCGTTGTACTGGCCCGCGACCGGGGTGATCGTGTTGTGGGCGCTGACGGTCCGGAACAAGGTCGAGTACTTCGCGTTCGTGGCATTGACCTTCGTGGTCCTGTTCGTACTCAATTTCCGGACCGACTTGTGGTCACCTCAATTGGATGCAGCGGCATCCGGCGTTCCGGCACCCACTGATCGATCGCCCGCGCCTCTCGGAGCCGACACCGGCTAGTCGGGTGGCGTGGGCGTTAACCATTTCGAGTCGTATTCGTGCTCGACCAGCGGCCATATGAAGTCGCGCCCGGCTTCCGCGGTGGTGACGTCACCGCCCATGCCCGCCCATAGGACGAACTCATGAGGGATCAGGCGTCCGGACCTGTCCGTCCTCCCCTTGGGGTCGGGGAATCGGAGCCCGGTGTAGCCGTCGCGGTTCACGAGGAGCGTCGGCCCCTCACCGGCGGTGGCGAACACCGCGTCATACAGATCGAGCGGATCGTCGACGCCACCGTCGCGAAGGAATCGAAAGCCCCAGTCCCAGCCACGGGTCGCCCAGATCATCACTACGAGACTCCCCGGATCAAGGTGACCGACTCCTCGGCATCCTCCAGGCCGATCTTGAACTGCGACAGCGTCGAAGCGAGAAGGTCTCCCCGGGACACCGCACTGCTGTTGAGGTCCCGCAGCTTCCTTCCCGCCAGTTCAGCCAGTTCCGCGATGACAGAGGGTCCGATCAGCGCGACAGCCTTGGCGACAGGCCGCGGCCATCGGCTCGCGGCACCGGCGAGGATCTTGCCGATCAGCTTCGAGTTCCGCCGCAGTTCGTCTGCCACCTTGGCGGGCAGTTTCATCTTGGTGGCCCATCGGATATGCCGCTCGAAGGGCAGCATCGCCGCGATCGGCATGATGACGTCCAGTCCCACCCGGCGCTCGAGGTGGATCTCCCCCGGCGCGAAGGTGCCGGACGAGAGCATCAGGAAGTCCTCGCCCACCGCCAGCGCTTCCGGCGCCACCACGAAGGAGGCCAGAACCTCGCGAAGCAGGTCGAGTTCGTCGGCGGACTTCTCGATCACCAGGTCGCGGAATCTGTAGACGTCCAGGTCCGGGTTCAGGTCCGACTTGGACAGGGCGATGAACCAGATCCGGGGGAACTCCACCAGTCGCTTACCGTCGTCGAGGATGTCGGTCCGCATCGCCAGCAGGGTGTTTCGGAAGCTCGTGAACAGGTATTTGAGGTAGCGCTCCTCCTCGCCCCGGTGGTCGAGGAGTTTCTGCCCGTCGACGAGCAGGAAGGCGACGTCGGATTCCAGGAGAGCGCGGAAGCCGGCGGTCTGCCGTTCGCGCTCGCGCGCCCCCTCGCGCCTGCCTTCGAACCATTCTCCCGGGTAGTCGTGCCAGACCAGCCTGAGCGCATCGGTCGTGCCACCGCCGTCCGAGGCGTCCAGTTTCAATTTGAGGTCGAACGTGTAGGAATCCCACGAGAACCTGTTCGCCGGCGGCAGTGTGGCCGAATTCTTCATTCCCAGGTAGTAGCTGTGCAGCTTGTTCCCCTGCGGGCGGGACTCCGGGACCAGGTGGCGCCGACTCGCATTGATGACGCTGGGTTCCTGTGCTCGGCCGAAGAACGAAGACAGCAAGACCGTCTTGCCGCTGCCGCTCTCACCGAACAGAGCGATGTGTTGCTCGAACTCTGGTCGAGCCATGTGGAGGTCCCTTTCGTCCGCTCGTGTGCCACCCCATCATCCCGCGTGGTGGTGTGCGCCGCTGTCCGGGGTCGCCGCCGCTGCCTCGATGGCCTCGGCATCGCCGACCACCACGAGAACATCGGTGGCCCGGGACAGTCCTACGTAGATGCGCTCCCGAAGACGGTCCACATGGTCGTGGTGGTTACACACGAGAACTACCGCGGGGCGCTCCAGGCCCTTGAATCCCAGTACGTGGCCGTAGAAGATGTCCTCGCCGTCCCAGAAGGTCTCCCAGTAGGCGTCGTTGCCCTCCTTCTGTAACTCCACCTGCATCGGATGGCGTGATCCCGTGACCAGCAATGCCACATCCCTTGGCTCCCAGCCCTCGTCGAGGAGTCGGACCGCCTCGTCGTCGCCGGCAGCGACGAGGTCCTCCCCCGCGCCGACCTCGACGTAGCGCACCTCGGGACCGGTCCCTCCGCGAAGCTCCATCCGTTGGCCCACCAGCGGCAGGAACGCCGAGGCGATCTGTCGGGTATTGCGCAGATTGTGGTCGAGCACCAGTGGAACCAGGTCGACGGGCGGCCGTCCAGCGCGTTCGAACACGCTTTGCCCGGCGTCTCCGACGATCAGCAATCTGCCGTTCTCGCCGTCCCTCAAGGCCCCGATGACGGGTCGCCACCACTGGTCGGCAAAATCCTGGGCCTCGTCGACGATCACGGCATCGAACTTCTTGCCGTCGGGCAACTGGTCGGCGAGCTCGGCCATGAGCCGGGGCAACTCCACCTCCCACCAGTGGACCGTCTCCTCCGAACGGACGCGCTCGTCCGGTCCGACGGGGGCGCCCCATTCCACACCGAGTGCGTGGAACTCGCCCACATATGCGAGCTGCTCACGCCGGCGCCACCCGCCCGTGACGCGCTTGAGATACCCGGCCAGTCCGTGGGAGTAGCAGATCAATGCCACCCGCTGTCCTGCGCGGGAGAGGCGCCGGGCCTGTTCCAGAGCGAGAAAGGTCTTACCGCTACCGGCACCGCCACGGATCTCCACCCGGGGCAGCGCGTCGATCGCGCGAAGCAGTACCGACTGCTCACGGGTGAGCGCATCAGCGATGTCGGCGTTTTCGGCGGCCCGCGCCACCACGTCCCGCTGCGGCAGTCCCCGTCCACCCAGCACCTCGGCGAGTCGGTCGACGGTGGCGAGCGCCAGAAACGGCCGGTCCGGGGAGCCGGAGTCCTGCGCGAGGCGGTAGGCGATCGTCGCGAGGTGGTCCAGCTGGTCGCGGTCGGCGATCCGGTTGCGCCGGATGTCGGGCAGGGCGAAGTCGTCAGGGATCGACGCGTGCGGGAAGACGAGCATGTGCGTCCACCGCTGATATTGCTGCGGCCAGCGCGGGTCGGCGCTGACGAAGCCGCGCAGCGCGTACAGGGCGTCGCGGCATTGGGCGACCGGGTCGATCCTGTACTGCTTGGCCCCGCTGCCCTGAATCCATTGTCCGTCCTCGACGGTGATCTGGCCGGCCTTGATCTCCATCGCCACGATCCCGGCCCCGGGCATCGCCACGAGGATGTCGACCTCGTGTTCCTTCTCATCCGTCGAGACCCGCTGCCCCACCACGATGAGCGAGTCCTCGGACAGTTGGTCACGCAGCTTCTCGACGATCATCTCCTCGGACGGGTGACCGTAGACGGGGTGCTCAGGGAGAACTGTGGCCATGTACCAGGGATACCTCAGTGCTGAACCCGGATGTGCGCGGGACCACTGCCTGGTGCCACAATGAACACCGTTCAGGTCGCACTGCGACCGCGCCACATCCGAGGAGTGTCATGAGCATGTCGATCGACCGGGCCCCCGCCCGCAGCGCCACCCGCGATCTCGCGCAGATCGCCGTGTTCGCCGCCCTCATCGTGGTGCTGGGCCTGCCCGGCCAGATCAGCGTCGGCTCGGCGGGTGTGCCCATCACCCTCCAGACGCTCGGCGTGATGCTGGCCGGTTCGCTGCTCGGCTGGCGCAAGGGCGCGCTGTCGGTTCTCGCGGTGATGGTCATCGGGCTCGCACTGCCCGTCCTGGCGGGCGGCCGCACCACGCTCACCTCGCTCGCCGGCCCGACCGCCGGTTTCCTCATCGGCTGGATCCCCGCGGTGATCGTGATCGGCCTGCTGACCGCCTGGATGATGCCCCGCTACAAGCTCATCCCCGGGCTGCTCATCAACATCCTCGGCGGCATCGTCGTCATCTACGCCTGTGGCGTGGTCGGCATGGTGCTGCGCACAGACCTGACGCTGGGCGCGGCCATCGCGGCGAACGGGGTGTTCCTGCCCGGCGACCTGGCCAAGGCCGTGGTCACCGCGGTGGTGGCACAGCAGGTCCACAAGGCCCGCCCGGGTCTCATCGCGCCGCTGCGTTCCCGTGGCGCGGCCGCCGCGTAACGTATCCCGCCGTGACCGAGCCCCGCACGCCCCTGGCGATCCGTTTCGACGACGTCGGGCACAGCTACGGCGACCGCCCGGTCCTGTCCGACGTCAGCCTGACGCTGACCGAGCGCCGGATCGGGATCGTGGGCGTCAACGGCGGCGGCAAGTCCACCCTCGCGCGGATGATCAACGGGCTCGTCGTCCCCACCTCCGGCACGGTCACCGTCGACGGCCTGGACACCCGCCGCAAGGGCGCCAGGGTCCGCCGCCGGGTGGGCTTCTGCTTCACCGACCCGGACACCCAGATCGTCATGCCCACCGTGGCGGAGGACGTAGATTTTTCCCTCCGACGCTCCGGGTTGTCGAAAGAGGAACGACGACGACGAGTTGACCAGGTCCTCACCCGGTACGGGCTGGCCGGGCACGCGGATCACCCTTGTCATCTGTTGTCCGGGGGCCAGAAGCAGCTCCTCGCCCTGTCCGCCGTCCTTGTACTCGAGCCGGATGTGATCGTCGCGGATGAGCCCACCACGCTGCTCGATCTGCGCAATCGCGCGCTCGTGCAGGACACGTTCGCCGAGTTGGCACAGCAGCTGGTGGTGGTGACGCATGACCTCGACCTGGTCGCGGATTTCGACCGCGTCCTGGTGGTCGATGGCGGGCGTGTGGTGATCGACGACGCCCCCGCGGCCGCCCTGGCCGGCTACCGACGCATCGCCTTGGGGCGTTAGGTGTTCGCCACCTATCAGCCGGGCACCTCGCTCCTGCACCGGATACCAGCGGGCGCAAAGATCCTTCTGGTCTGCGTGTTGATCGTGGCGGTCACGGTGCTCGTGCGCCAGCCCTGGCATCTACTGCCCGCGATGGGCCTGACGGTGGTGCTCTATCTGATCGGCCGCATCCCCGCTCGCGCCGCGTGGGATCAGGTCCGCCCCGTGCTGCCGATGCTCGTCGCGATCCTCGTGCTGCAGTGGATCGTCGCTGATCTCGACACCGCACTGCGGGTGTCCGGATCGCTCCTGGTGGCGGTGACGATCGCCGGGCTCGTGGCGCTCACGACCCGCGTGTCGGACATGCTCGACGCGGTCACCCGCGCGGCCGGCCCGCTGCGCTACGTCGGGGCGTCCCCCGATCGCATCGCCCTCGTGCTCGTCCTGACCATCCGCGCCATCCCACTGCTCGCGCGACAGCTTCGCCAGGTAACCGAGGCACGCAAGGCCCGCGGGCTCGGGATGTCGATCCGGGCTCTGGTGGTGCCCACCGTGCTCGGCGCACTCACAACTGCCGACCAACTGGGCGACGCGCTGGCGGCCCGCGGTTATGACGACTGACCCTCGCCGCCCCGGTCCTCGGACCGCCCCGTCTCGTTGGGCCACCCCGTCGCGATGTCGTGGTCACGTGCCACGATGAACGCATGTCCATCCTGGCGCGATACTTCGCGCTCTCCGGCTGAGGGACGAGGCGCCAACCCTCGCCCTGCTGCGGAGCCCGTTGTGGCCGCTGGTCGTCGCTGTATTCTCCGAGACTTTCGACGGGACGTCCCGTCGGGTCCCGTCCGCCGAGTTCTACGAAATCCTCGACAGGTCACTGATCGCACTGCGGGACAACGGAGTCGACGCACCGGGATCCGCGCAGTCCTATGTCCGCACGTGGGTCGATTCCGGCTGGATGGTGCGCAGGCCGGGAACCAGCGCAACCGGGGAGACTCTCGAGCCCACGCAGGCCGCCCTGATCGCCGTGGACTTCCTCGAGGGAATTCAGACACCCCGGCGTGGACTGACCGTGTCCCGCGTGGAGACGCTCACCCGCCAACTCGAGGACCTCGCGCGCGATACCGACCCGTCGGTACAGGGCCGACTCGCGGCGCTCACGAGGGAACGCGATCGGATCGACGCCGCGATCGCGCGAGTCGAGGCCGGCGATGTCGAATTGGCCGACCCGGATCAGGTCAGGGAGAAGATCGCGGAAATCCTCCACGGAGCGGACGACATCCCGGCCGATTTCGCCCGCGTTCGCGCCGAGTTCGACGCCCTGAACCAAGATCTCCGGCGACGCCTCCTCGATCAGGACGGCGCCCGGGGCGACGTTCTGGACGCGGTGTTCGGTGGCGTCGATCTCATCGGTGACTCCGAGGCGGGGCGGAGTTTCTCCTCCTTCTATTCGGTGCTGCTCGACCCGGAACGCTCGGCGTCGGTAGACACGTGGATCGAGGACATCCTGGACCGGCCCCAGGTGTCGGAATTGTCACCGTCCGCGCGTCGGGGCCTGCGGACGCTGTTCGAGGAGATGGAGTCAGCGGGTGCCGAGGTCAATGGCGTGCTCACGTCGCTCTCGCGGACTCTGCGACACTTCGTCACCACGGACGCCTACGTCGAGCATCGCCAGATGGTCGCACTGGTCCGGGCCGCCCGGGCCGGAGCGGCAGAGGCGAGTCGGACCCGTGCCGCCCGGCCAGGAACCCAGATGTCGGTGCCACTGCGCCGGATCGGCATGTCGGTCCGTTCGGTCGGTGCGCTCCGACTTCGGAACCCGGGTGAGGAGCGAGTGGTGCCGACCGGAGCTGGCGCAGGACCGTCCTCGATACCCGCAAGCACGTCGGGTTCATCGGTGTGGAGATCGATGCCGAGGGCACCGCCACCAATTACCACGATTCGTCGTCGGGATTGTCCGGCGGCCAGGCGCAGAAACTGGTGTTCTTCTGCCTCGCGGCGGCCCTGCGCTTCCAGCTGGCCGATGTCGACGCCGACGTACCCCGATACGGCACCGTCGTCCTGGACGAGGCATTCGACCGGGCCGATCCCGAGTACACGCGCCGCGCGATGGACGTATTCACCGATTTCGGATTCCATATGGTGCTGGCCACCCCGCTCAAATTGCTCCAGACCCTGGAGTCCTACATCGGTGGGCTCGTGGTCGTTGCCATCGAAGGTGGAAGCCGCTCCCGCATCGAGCGACTCACCTGGGGCGAGGACTGACATGGCCGCGCGGACCTCACCACGCGGCCCCGAGGCACTCACCGAGGCATGTTCAACCAGGTTCATGCGGCAATACCGAACCTGGATCGCCATCCCGGAGACCGGCGAGCAGGACGTCGTCAGGATCAGCACCGCCCCGCCCGGCGCGGCGCATGCCGCCGAGAATCCGGACGAGACCGGGGCGTGGATCCGTCGATGGCGGGAATTCGACGCCGACGTCGAGGAACTCGAGACCGTCGAGGTGACCTGGGCGCGGCGGAGGCTGCCCGGATTCGGGACAGTCGAGCTCCCCCAGCGAGCCGAGGTCCGTGGCGATGTCACCATCGCCCGACTCGCCACACTCACCGTCCGGTGGACGAAGCTGCGCGAACGCACCTCTCGTCTGGTCGAACTCGGCCCCGATCATCGCGCACTCAGATCAGTGGCCGCGAACACCGTCACCCACTGGGAAAAGCTGTCCGACGAGGACATGGACCGCTTGCTGTCGGTGTGTCGTTGGGTACTGGACAATTCCACCGCCGGACTCACCGCCCGCGAGATCCCGATCCCCGGGGTGGACACCAAATGGATCGAGACCAGGCTCCGGGTCATCGAGCACGTGGTCGACGCAGCCAGACAGGGGCGTCCGTCCCCCGGTGATCACGCCGGGCTCGGCCTCCGCGCGCGAGACCTCCGGATCCGTATCCGACTCCTTGACGACTCGATCGCCTTCCCACTGCGTGACGTCGAGAGCCCTGCCCGGGAGCTCGCCGAGCTGTGGCCAGACCGGCCGGAGGCCGACGGGAAGGTGCCGGACCGCGTCGTCGTCGTCGAAAATCTCACCACATTCCTCGCGCTTCCCCCACTACCCGGCACTGTCGCCATCTTCGGGCGGGGATTCGCCGTGGACGCCGTGGCCGCACTGCCCTGGGCGCTTCGCGCCGAGGTCTTCTACTGGGGTGACCTCGACTCACACGGCTTCGCGATCCTTGACCGGCTCCGGCACCACGCGCCCGCCGTCACCAGCGTCCTCATGGACCGCGACACGCTGGACGCGTGGCGGACGTTCGCGGTGCCGGATCCCAAGCCGACCCGCGCGACCCCGACCCACCTCACCTCCGACGAGCTCACCACCCTCGAAACGCTCACCGAATCCGGCGACCTGAGACTCGAGCAGGAACGCATTCCGTGGGACTGGGCGCTGAGCCGTCTGCGACCAGCTCTACATATATAGACAACAGAGTGGCGAGGTCGTTTCACGCCAGGAGAGCTCAGCCC
Source organism: Dietzia aerolata (assembly GCF_014144865.1). GTDB lineage: Bacteria > Actinomycetota > Actinomycetes > Mycobacteriales > Mycobacteriaceae > Dietzia > Dietzia aerolata. The sequence goes on from NZ_JAALDM010000138.1 coordinate 12,381, forward strand.
GCCCTCGCCTGTGCCGCCGATTGTGATTGCGCACGGGCCTGCGAGCCCGACCCCGCGCACTCCCCCGCCTGCGCCCGAGGTGCGACGAACTCCAGGGGCGCCTCGTGATGATTCCGTTTGTAGGGGGTCAGCGCGGTGTCCAGTCCGCGGGCCGCGAGCTGGTCGGCGTACTGCTGTAGCGGCGGGCGCGGATCGCCGAACTTCGCGCGGGCACTCTCCGGCGAGTACACGCTCGAGGACTCCGCCGGCACGCCACGGATGTATCCGGTGAGCACGGGCCCGCCACGGGGCGCGACCCGCTCGAGGAACCACATCTGCGCACGGGGACTGCGCGCCAGGGTGGCCATGCCCGGCCGGATGAGCGCGGTGACCAGAGAATCGACCAATCGCGACTGGCGAACGCCCATGAGCGGGCGCATCCACCGCGGATAGGTGGCGATCACACCCGCGCGGATCACCGGTCCGAACGCCGCGCGCATCGGGGCGGGCAGCGCCGTGAAGATCGTGCGCATCCCGTCCAGGATGAAATCGATGTTGTACACCGCCTGCTCCGAGGCGGCGAGCCGGTCACGCCAGTCGTCGAAATACTTTTGCACCTCACCGCGGGACGTCGGGACGTTCTCGAGGTGGATCGGCTGCATCGCGGCGGCGACCGCGCATTCACGCCAGTACTCGGTCTCCTCGGCCCGCGACAGCGTGCCCGGTCCGTACTTCTCGTAGACGTAGAGGATCGAGTGCCAGGCCGTCATATGGATCCACAGCTGCGAGTCCGGGTCATTGGAATCGAAGGTCCCGCCGGTCACCGGGTTCGGCCCGTGCGCCCGGGCGTGCACCTTCATGAGGATGTCCGAGGACTTGATCACCGATTCCGCGTCCCCGAACAGCACCGTGGCGAAGTACTGCACGGTCCGGTCGTAGCGCAGGGCCGGACGCTGCAGGACCTGGCCGCTGGCGTCGACCGCCGCGGTGAGATCGGGATCCAGATGCTCGATCGTCACCGCGCGGATGAAGCCGAGCAATGCGGAGGTCGGATACGCCCACACCCGACGTGCGACGGAGTCGGCGGTGAACAGCCCTTCGTCGCGTCGGAGGTACCGAGTCGCCATAATTGACACCACCCTTGGTTTTGTCCATCTGGTGTCGCGACGGTAGCACCGCTCTGTGATCTACGCCACCAAACGCGCGCGCGTCAGGGCGATGGGGCAATGGCCTCGAGTCGACCTCAGGACTCTGCGGCTCCGCGGCGCCAGTAGCCCATGAACGCCACCGAGCCCTTGGCGATCCCGGCGGCGTCCACGGTGAGCCGGCGCATCGCCTTGATGAGCCCGGATTCCCCGGCCAGGAAGACGTACGGATCACCGCCGGATACCGCAGAGGCCGGATGCCATTCGCGGTCACGATCTGCGGCGGGGCGCTGGCCCCCCATGACAGACCCGATGCTCTCCTCACCGACATCGAGGATCCCAGCCAGGCGGCGGATGACCTCCTCGCCGGCGACAGCAGTCCGCGCCACGAGCGTGACGAACTCAGGTGCTCCGTCGGACAACGCACGGACATCGGCCTCGGTCGGCACCTCGATCACGATGCTGATCTCCCGAGCCGACGACGGCTCCGCAGCGAGCTCCTCGGCGATAGCCAGCAGCGCGGGCGCGGCGGTCTCGTCGCCCGCACACACGATGCGACCGGCCTGGCCCGGCGCCCAGGCGGCCCAGGGGGCATGTCCTCGACCGGGCCCGACGATATGCAGCTCGTCACCGACGGCCACCGAGCGCGCCCAGCTCGAGCCCGGCCCCTCGTCGTCGCCGGGATGGACCACCATGTCGATGGTCAGGGCCGGAACCTGTGCGCCGTCGAGCACAACGGTGTCGGCGCGCCGCACGGTGTAGGTGCGCATCCACCCACGCTCCGACTCGGGCAATGCCAGCCAATCGCGGATCGCCGCGGGATCCGGTACGACTCCTCCCCCGCCGGGCGGCGGGATGATCAGCTTCACATAAGCGTCGCGGACGGTTCCGGCATCCACCAGCTCAGCGGACCACCGGGCCAACTCCGGTCCCGCCACCACGAGCCGGATGAACGACTCACCCACGGTGCGGGCGTCGATCACGGTGGTCTGAGCGCAGAGAATCGGGGCCTCTACATCCATAGCGGTCATGCGGTCCTCTTTCGTCGGCTTCGCGGCAACACCACGGGGTGTCCGGTGAGCGGGTCGGCGATGATGTCGGCGTCCAGGTCGAACACCCTGCGCAGGGTCTCGCGGGTGATCACCTCGTCGGGCGGCCCGGCGGCCACCACGCCGCCGTCGGCGACGGCCACGAGATGATCGGCCACGCGGGCGGCGAGGCTGAGCTCGTGCAGAACGGCGACAACCGTCCGACGGACAGGGGCCTGATCATCGGCGGAGCAGTCGCCGGCAGAGCCCGAGCCGGGTGAGTCGTCGCCAGCCGCGCCGGAGTCGGCCGATGTACCGGAGGCGGCCTCGCCCGGAGCACCGGGCATCGGCAGGTCATGCACCAGGTCGAGGATGTCGAGTTGGTGCGCGAGGTCCAGGAACGAGCACGGCTCATCGAGCAGGAGCGTGTCCGTGGCCTGCGCCAGCACGAGCGCCACCCAGACCCTCTGCCGCTGCCCGCCGGATAGCTCATCGACCCGACGATGGGCCAGTCCGGCCGTGTCGGTCATGGCCAACGCGTCGGCGACGACGGCCTCGTCGTCGTCGCCACCTCCCCACCACCGACGGTGCGGGTGGCGCCCGCGGGCGACCAGTTCGGCCACGGTCAGCCCCTCCGGCACGAGCGGCGACTGCGGCAGAAAAGCCACGGACCGGGCGTGCTCGCGCGCCTTGACGCGGGCGAGGTCACGACCGGCGACCTCGATCGTGCCGGACACGGGACGCAGCTGCCGACCGAGGGCACGCAGAATGGTCGACTTGCCGCAGCCGTTGGCACCGATCAGGACAGTGGTGCGGCCGGCGGGGATGTCGAGGTCGAGGTCCCGGACGACCGGCTCGGCGCCGTATCCCAGCGTCAGTCCGCGCACACGGAACGCGGGGGTCGGCCCGTCCTCGCGGGAGGTCGGACCTGGCGTCTCGTGGGACGTCGCGGTGTCGCGCGGGCGCGCCGTATCGGGTTCAGTGGCGGGCAATGCCATCAGATGACCTTTCTCGAACGCAGGAGTATCCAGAGCATGGCCGGGGCGCCGAGCGCGCCGGTGACCACGCCGGTGGGCAGGTCGACGGTGCCGAGCGCCTCCGAGGCCACGATGTCGGCGGCCACCACGATCACCGCGCCGACCAACGCGGCGGTGATCAGCCGGGGGCGGCCGCGGCCGAGCGCGGT
>NZ_JAALDM010000139.1 GCF_014144865.1 Dietzia aerolata
GCGAGATGAGCGTCGTGACGCCCGCGGGCCGGGCCACGTGCGAGGTCCGAGAGGCCGCCGCGGTGCTCGCCGCGGGTGGGACCGTCGCGGCGGGGGAGGACTCGCCCTCATCGGGAACGACGACGACGTCGCCGCCCTCGACCGCAGCGGGCTCGGGCTCGGCGACCGTGTTCGTCTCGGTCGTCTCCGTTGCCGTGGCCTCCGGGGAGGCGGTCGCCGTGTCGGCCATCTCTGTGGGCGATTCCGTGGCAGCCGTCTCGGTGGTGGCCGGGGTCGTGGCGGGCGTGAACTTCTCGTAGTAGAAGTGCGTCACCTGCAGACCCTCGGCGTCCAGGTGGCCGCGCACCGCCTCGACCATCGGCGGCGGACCGCACAGGTAGATGTCGGCGGTCCCGTCGTGCAGGTGCTCGGGCGTGATCAGGCCCGTCACATACCCGCTGTTGGGGTGAACGGTGTCCGGATCCGAGACGACCAGGTCCCAGGTCATGCCGGGCATGCGGGTCGTGTACTCGTCGAGCAGGTCCGTGTACACCACGTCGGTGTCCAGGGAGGTGCCGTAGATCAGGTGGATCGGGCGCCCGGAGGTGCCGGCCGCCGCGAGGGTCTCCAGGATCGACAGGACCGGGGCCAGGCCGGTGCCGCCGGCGAGCAGCAACAGCGGACGCTCGGACTCGCGCAGGAAGAACGAGCCCATCGGCCCGGTCAGCTCCAGACGGTCACCCACGGCGCAGTGCTGCGCGAGGTACTCCGACATCGCGCCACCGGCGGCGTACTTGATGAGGAAGGACAGGTGGTTCGCGTCGGCGCCGGTGGAGAACGAGTACGAGCGGGTCTGGTCGGTGCCGGGTACCGCGATGTTCACGTACTGGCCCGGCAGGAACGCCAGGGCCGCGCGGTCATCCAGTTCCACGGTCAGCGCGAATGCGCCCTCGGCTAGGCGCTCGACGGAGGTCACCGTGGCCGGGTGTGCGGCCGCCGCGGTCTTGGCCACGTCCGAGGTGGTGGGGATCTGGACCACCAGGTCGGACTGCGGGACCATCTGGCACGGCAGGCAGTAGCCGGCGTCGGCCTCGTCGTCGGTGAGGGCGTCGTCGATGTAGTCGCCGCCGTCGAACGTGCCCGACTCGCAGAGCGATTTACACGTGCCGCACGCTCCGTCGCGGCAGTCGAGCGGGATGTTGATGCGCGCCTTGTAGGAGGCGTCGGCGACGGTTTCGGTGGGGCCGCAGTTGATGAACCGCGTCACCCCGTCCTCGAAACTCAGCGCAACCTTGAAGGTCATATCAGGTCTCCTCACACCATGTAGACGTCGACGATGTGATGGATGTAGTCGTTCTTGAGCACGACCTTCTTGTAGGTGATCAGCGGCGTCTCGCCGGTCACGTCGAGCGTGTAGAAGGACGTGCCGAAGTACTGGTCCGTGGTGTTGTAGCGGAAGTACGAGGACAGCCAGTTGAAGCGGATGTCCACCTCGCCGGGGCGGCGCTCGAGCACCTCGATGTTGCTGATGAGGTGATTCGTGCGGGGCTCGGGCAGGGACGTGGCCGACGAGCGCTCGGTGCGGATGCGGAACACGCGGTCCTCGATGCCGGCCCGGTTGGGGTAGAAGATCAGGCTGATCTCCGAGTACGGGTCGGTGGTGAGCTCGCCGTTGTCGTCCCAGGCGGGCATCCAGTACATCGCGTCCTCGCGGTAGCACTCGATCCACTGCTCGAACTGGCGGTCGTCCAGGAGTCGGGCCTCGCGGAACAGGAAGGCGGAGATCTCGTCGACCGAGATCGACGCCGTCACGGGTGCGGACATGGTCTGTCCTTTCTTGCTTGAAGTGTGGGGGTGGCGGGGATCAGGCGTCGGCGGAGACCGAGGCGCGCGGGGCGTCGCCCTTGGCCTCGGCGGCTGCTTCCTCCGCCTCGAGGGCGCGCCGCATGGTCTCCAGCCAGTAGCCGTGCTGGATCGGGTACAGGCCCTCGTCCTCGGTCTTGGCGCCGGAGGACAGCACGTTGGTCATGCCCAGGCCGCGGGCCGTCTCGTCGGGGCCATTGAGCTGGTGTGTGCTGCCGCGGGTCATGTCGTTCCACGGCGCCGCCTCGGCGAGGTAGGTCTTCTGACAGGAGCGGAACTCCTCCAGGTCGTCCGGGGTGGCCATGCCGGTGGCGTTGAAGAAGTCCTCGTACTGGCGGATGCGGGCGGCGCGGGCCTCGGCGCTCTCGCCCTTGGGGGCGATGCAGTAGATGGTGACCTCGGTCTGGTCCACGGAGATCGGCTTGAAGTGCCGGATCTGGCTGGAGAACTGGTCCATCAGGTAGACGTTCGGGTAGAGGCACAGGTTGCGCGAGGCGCCCACCATGAACTCGGCCTTCTTCGTGCCGATCTGGTCGGCCAGCTCCTGGCGACGCTCCCACAGGGGGCGGTCCTCCGGGTTGCCCCACCACATCCACAGCAGCAGGTGGCCGTGGTCGAAGGACCAGTAGCCGCCACCCTGCTTGCCCCAGGTGCCGGCGTCCATCGCCTTGGTCTCGTTCTTGGACTCACCCGATCCACGGCGGGCGGTGGTGGCGGCGTAGTTCCAGTGGGTGGCGGAGACGTGGTAGCCGTCCGCGCCGTTCTCGGCCTGCAGCTTCCAGTTGCCGTCGTAGGTGTAGGTGGACGAGCCACGCAGCACCTCCAGGCCCTCGGGGGACTGGTCGACCATCATGTCGATGATCGTCCGGCTGTCTCCCAGGTGCTCTTCGATCGGCAGCACGTCGGGGTTGAGGCTGCCGAACAGGAAGCCGCGGTAGTTGGCGAACTTGGCCACGCGACGCAGGTCGTGCGATCCGTCCTTGTTGAACTGTTCCGGGTAGCCGGCGTCGCGGGGGTCCTTGACCTTGAGCAACTCGCCGGAGTTGGAGAACGTCCAGCCGTGGAACGGGCACGTCAGCGTGGTGCGGTTGTCGGTCTTGCGGCGGCACAGCATCGCTCCGCGGTGTGAGCACGCGTTGATCAGCAGGTTGAGCTCGCCGTCCTTGCCGCGGGTGATCACCACGGGCTGGCGGCCGATGTCGGTGGTGAAGTAGTCGCCCACCTCCGGGATCTGGCTCTCGTGGGCCAGGTACACCCAGTTGCCCTCGAAGATGTGCTTCATCTCGAGCTCGAAGATCTCCTCGTCCGTGAAGATCCGACGGTTCGCTCGGACGATGCCCTCCTCGGGGCGGTCCTCGAGCGCGGTGTCCAGGGTGTGCTGCAGGTGGTCGAGTCGATCCGACATCGAATTCTCCTCGCGGGGTCGGGGCCGGCCGATGGCGGCCTGTTGCCGGTGTCACACCACCGTGCCCTACTGTGTGCCCGGTCACACTAGGGCACTGCCTAGTCACGCCTAGGTGCCGGGCGTTCGCCATGCGAACAAGCGCGCCGCCTCCGTACTTCCACCTGCGGAAACGTTCTTTAACGGTTCGCCATGCGCACATTCACGCCTCTACAGATGCAGAATCCGTGATTGACGACACACAATCGGAGGGTGCACAGTGTGGTCATCGGCCGAACCGGAACACCGCCGAAGCAGGCAGGTTCCGCCGGCCCGATCCAGTCATCCCGACCAGATCAGTCCCCTCCACACCATCAGGGAGCGTCATGTCCACCACCGCAGTCCCCACCGCCGCCGGTTCCGGCAACGCCGCCACCGACAAGTTCAAGGGCAACCGTGTCACCTGTGACACCTCAACCGAGCGCGCTGCCGCCATCTACAAGGACGTCCTCGCCAAGCTCGGTGAGGTCATCTTCGAGCACGAGGTCACCTACGACGAGTACCGCGTCCTCAAGCAGTGGCTCATCGACGTGGGCGAGGGTGGCGAGTGGCCGCTGTGGCTCGATGTGTTCCTCGAGCACTTCATCGAGGATTCGAACAGCCGCATCTTCAACGGCACCATGGGCTCGATCGAGGGCCCCTACTACGTGCCGGACGCCCCGAACCTCGGTTCCAAGGCAAAGATGCCGATGCGTGAGGACGAGAAGGGCACCGCCCTGATCTTCAAGGGCCAGGTCCGCGACCTGGACGGCAAGGGCATCGAGGGCGCGTCCGTCGAGCTCTGGCACGCCGACTCGGACGGCTACTACTCGCAGTTCGACGACGGCCTGGGCATTCCCGAGTGGAACCTGCGCGCCACCTTCTCCACGGATGCCGACGGCAACTACGAGATCGAGACCATCCAGCCGGCCCCCTACCAGATCCCGCACGACGGCCCGACCGGCGAGTTCATCGCCAGCTACGGCGGCCACCCGTGGCGCCCCGCCCACCTGCACCTGAAGGTGACGGCCCCGGGCAAGCGTCTGATCACCACGCAGCTGTACTTCCAGGGTGGCCAGTGGGTCGACGATGACGTCGCCGGCGCCGTCAAGCCCGAGCTGATCCTCGACCCGAAGCCGGGTGCCGAGGGCATCGACGAGGTCGTCTACGACTTCGTCCTGGACCCGGTCTCGGACAAGCGCTACGTCGCCTGAGACACCCCATGCGAGTAACCGCGCCGTACCCCGCGCGGTGACCATCACCATCGTCCGCCCCGGCCGCCACGAGCGGCCGGGGCGCCGGTGCTAGACCCCAGGACAGAGGCTTGATCATGACCAACCTGACCATTCGTTCCGTCGAGACCCGAATCCTCGACGTGCCGCTCATCCGGCCCCACAAGTTCGCCACCTCCACCGCCACCGCCCAGTCGGTGCTGCTGGTGTCGGTCACGACCGAGGACGGCGTGGTGGGGCACGGCGAGGGCGTCACCCCGGGCGGCCCCTGGTGGGGCGGCGAGTCCGCGGAGACCATGCAGATCCTCGTGGAGAAGTACCTGGCCCCCGTCGCGATCGGTCGCCGCGTGGACGAGGTCCCCGCCGTGCTCGACGCCATGGAAGGGGTGGTCTCGCGCGGCCGGTTCGCCAAGGCCGCGCTGGAGATCGCGATGTTCGACGCCTGGGCCCGCGCCCTCGACGTCCCGCTGCGTTCCCTCCTCGGCGGTGCCGCTCGCGACTCGATCGAGTGCACCTGGGCCCTGGGCGCCATGCCGCTGGACGAGATGGTCGACGAGATCACCGGCCTGCTGGACTCGGACCGCCACCGCAGCTTCAAGCTCAAGATGGGTGCCCTCGACCCGGCCGAGGACGTGGCCCGGATCGCCGCGCTGGCCGAGCGGCTGGACGGACGGGCCAGCCTGCGGGTGGACATCAACGCCCGCTGGGACCGGCTCACCGCCAACATGTACCTGCCCGGGCTCGTGGAGGCGGGGATCGAGCTCATCGAGCAGCCCACCCCCACCGAGCAGATCGAAGTGCTCGCCGAGCTCAACCAGACCCTGCCCGTGCAGTTCATGGCGGATGAGTCCGTGCAGTCCCCGCACGACGCCCTCGAGGTGGTCCGCCGGGACGCTGCCGGCGTGATCGCGGTCAAGACCACCAAGCTCGGCGGCCTGACCCGCAGCAAGGAGGTCGTGGCGATCGCCCGCGCCGCCGGTGTGGCCTGCCACGCCGCCACGTCGCTCGAGGGCCCCATCGGCACGGCGGCGTCTCTGCACCTGGCGTGCGCCGAGCCCGGGTTCAACTACGGCTCCGAACTGTTCGGTCCGCTGCTCATGGCCGAGTCGTACGTCACCGAGCCGATCCGCTACGAGTCCGGCCGGGTCTTCCTGCCCGAGGGCCCCGGCACCGGCCTCGAGCTGGACCACGACGCCGTCGAGCGCTTCACCCGCCGCTGAACCCGAACCGCCCCCACACGAAGGAGAGCCCCATGGCCCTGTTCCACGTCCGCATGGACGTCAACATCCCCCACGACCTCGACCCCGAGGTCCGCGCCGAGACCGTCGCCCGCGAGAAGGCCTACAGCCAGGAGCTGCAGCGCTCCGGCAAGTGGCGTGAGCTCTGGCGCATCGTCGGCCAGTACTCCAACATCAGCATCTTCGACGTGGAGTCGGCCGACGAGCTGCACGAGATCCTCCAGGGCCTGCCCCTGTTCCCGTACATGGACATGGAGGTCATGGCGCTGACCCGCCACCCCTCGCGCATCGACGACTGACAGCGCCGACTCGGCCCGCGCCCCGGTATCTCCCGGGTCGCGGGCCGAGTGCTGTGCGCAGAGCGTCCCGCACCCCGGTAGCCGCCCGGGCAGACGATGACGATGCCCGCACCCCCTGAGAGGAGGTGCGGGCCTCGTCGTTGTCGTCGTCGATCTCGTCGCGGACCGTGGGCCCCTGCCGGGGCGTCACACGGCGCGAACGCGGATCACACGCGCTCGAACACCGCCGCCAGGCCCTGGCCGCCGCCGATGCACATGGTCTCCAGGCCCCACTGGGCGTCGCGCCGCACCATCTCGCGCGACAGCGTGGCGAGCATGCGGGCGCCGGTCGCGCCGACGGGGTGGCCGAGCGAGATGCCGGAGCCGTGCGGGTTGAGGTGCTCGGAGGCGGGGTCGATGTCCCACTCGCGCATGACGGACAG
>NZ_JAALDM010000140.1 GCF_014144865.1 Dietzia aerolata
CCACCGCCGCCCACACCGCGTGCCGGCGGTGGCCGGTCCGGGCGAGCTGGACCATCGCGGTGACCGCCCACGCCAGCGCCGCGATGAGCGGGAGCACGTTGAGCGCGGACGCCCACCAGGTTGCCGCCGGCAGGCCGAGCGGGATGACCAGCCCGGCGATGAGTGGGACGAGCAGCACCGGCCGGCCGCGGAGCAGGACCCACAGCATGCGGGCGTAGGCCGCTCCGGCGAGCAGTTGGAGCACCACGATCTGTGCCAGTGGCAGTCGGAAATCCAGGGGCGCGGCGTGCGCGGCGATCCACGCCAGGAGCATCCCGCCCGGCATGAGGTGCCCGTCATGGTCGGTGAGCAGCAGCTCCGGGGACGGCCAGGAGTATCCGGAGGCCAGGCCGTGCAGGATCAGATCGTCCCAGTAGAACCAGCCCGCACCCGCGACCCAGAGCCGCACCATCGCGGCCGCCACCACGACCGACGCGCACAGCCCGACCAGCGCGCGGGCACTGATCCGAGCACTGTCCTCCGCTGTGTTCCGCGCACTGTCCTCCGCCGTGTTCCGCGCACCGACCACGTCTTCCGGAGCGCGCACGGCCCCCGAAGCGCGCGCGGGCTCGCCTGAACCGGCGGGCGTCGCGGGCTCAGTGGGAGGCGGGTTCTGGTCGGTGGTCGACATCGCGGGTCAGACTAGCCGCCCCCTCCGACACACACCCGGAGGACAGCTGCCCGCCCGGTGAGGACGGCCAGATTTCCGGGCGGGGCGTGGCGGGGCCCCGGCGATGATGTCGGAGTGCGTGGCTATGGTGCCCCGCATGAGCTCGCGGACCTCTCGACCAGTTATCGGTGTCGTCCTCGGCGTGGCACTCCTGGCAGGCATCGGCTGGTGCGCCGACGTCGATGGAGGCGGCGATGCCCTCGGCGGAGGAAGCGCGTTCCGCGATACCGAGACCTCGCAGGCCGTTCCGACGACGCCGGCGGGGTCGTCGTCGTCGGATTCTCTTCTTCCACCCACCCCCGCGCCCGCACCCGCTCCGGCGCCGCCCCCCGGTGAGCCCGGAGCGCCACCCGCCCCGGAGGCGCCCGCTCCCGGCGGTGACCCACTCGTCCCGGCGGCCCGCGAGGCGGTGGGGCAACTCGAGGTCAAGGGCCGCGCACCCAAGACCGGCTACGACCGGGATCTGTTCGGGCAGGCCTGGTCCGACGATGTGGGTGTGGAGTTCGGGCGCAACGGCTGCGACACCCGCAACGACATCCTCAAACGGGACCTGTACGACATCACGTTCCGGCCCGGCACGCGGGACTGCGTGGTGCTCACCGGCGTGCTGGACGGGCCGTACACCGGGGAGCGGATCGAGTTCCAGCGAGGACAGGACACGTCCTCGCTAGTGCAGATCGATCACGTGGTGGCGCTGTCGGACGCCTGGCAGAAGGGTGCCCAGCAGCTCACCGAGCAGCAGCGTCGCGACTTCGCCAACGACCCCCTCAACCTCCTGGCGGTCTCCGGCCGGGCCAACCAACAGAAGGGGGACGGGGACACCGCCACCTGGTTGCCGCCGCGACGCGAGTTCCGGTGCGGTTACGTCTCGCGCCAGGTCCTGGTCAAGGAGCGCTACGGGCTGTGGGTGACGCAGGCCGAGCGCGACGCGATGGACCGCATCCTGGCCAGCTGCTGAGTTCTGAGTCCGTACGGATCAGAAGTCGAACAGGCCTCCGCCGTCGCCGCCAAACAGGCCGCCGTCGAAGAATCCGCCGCCGTCGCCGCCACCGTCTCCGCCACCGCCGCCGAAGAGACCACCGTCGAAGAACCCGCCGCCATCGCCGCCGTCCCCGCCCATGTCTCCGCCGTCGCCCATGTCTCCACCCATGTCGCCGTCACCGCCGTCGCCGCCGCCCATGTCGCTGACGTCTTGACCGCCTTCACCGACACCGGCCTCGAAGTCCTCACCCGAGTAGCCGACGCCCGACATCCCGGCGAACATCATGTTGAACATCAGCATCGAGCTCATCATCCACATGCCGCTGGCCATCGCGGACGCCCACCAGGGCTCCGAGTACCAGCCGGCCGGTACCGGTCGACCGGCGACGACGCCGCCCGGGTAGTAGTGCGGGGTCTTGTCGCTCGGGTCGGTGGAGGCACTCATGGAACGACCCTCGACATCGACGGTGCGGTCCTCGGTCACCCGACCGGCGCGATCCTGGCCGGGGGTCGCCGGCAGTTCGGGCCCAGGGTCCAGGCCCATCGCCTTCCGGGCCGCGCGCACGTAGTACAACCCCTCCAGCGCGGTGTCCTTGGCCAATTGCGCCTGGACCGGCGTGCGCGCCTTCTCCAGGTCCGAGACCGCGGCGGTGTACCGCTCCGAGGCGTCCGCCAGCGCTTGCTTGGACGGTTCATCGATGCCGTCGAGGTGGAGAACCTGCCCGCCGAGACGCTCGACCCAACGCGACGCCTCCGCGCGGTAGTCCTCAAGGTGACGATTCTCGTGAGCCTGCAACTGGGTCTGACCCTTGCTCTGGCTCCGGGAGACCACAGCGACGGCCACCGCGATCACGGCGATGATGAGGAGGAATTCCACGGGAGGCGACCTTTCTCGGTACTACGTGTCAAGACTACCGAGATCAGCGCTGGTCGGATTCGCGTGAAGCCCCCGAGCCCGGCGGCGAGGAGTGCCGTTGCCGCAGCTATCGGCCCGTGTAGTTGCCGGGGCGCTTCTCCCCGAACGCGGCCAGCGCCTCGCGGTGGTCCTCGGTGTGGTGGGCCAGGGCCTGCATCGCCGCCGAGAGTTCGAGGAGCGATTCGAGCGACTGATGCTGGGACTCGCGTAGGAGGCGCTTGGCCATCCGTACCGAGTGCGGCGGGTTCTTGGCCACCCTCGCGGCCAGCGCGCGTGCCGCGTCCATAAGCTCTTCAGGCTCGACGACCTGGTTGACCAGGCCCCATTCGAGGGCCTGGTCGGCCTTCACCCGATCGCCGGTGAGTGCCATCTCCGCGGCACGGGCCGGACCGATCGCCTTGGTCAGTAGCCACGCGCCACCGTCGCCGGGGATGATCCCGAGCTGAACAAAGCTCTCGGCGAACCAGCCCTTCGTGCTGGCCACCCGCAGATCGCACATCAGCGTAAGGTCGCAGCCCGCCCCGACAGCGGGTCCGTTGACTGCGGCGATCACCGGCACCTCACAGTGATAGAGCGCCCTCGGGATCCGCTGGATGCCGCCGCGGTAGCCGTCGCGCAGCTGGTAGGGGCTGCCGCCGAACATGCCCGAGCGATCGACCATGTCCTTGACGTTTCCGCCTGCCGAGAACGCCGATCCGGCGCCGGTGAGGACCACGGCCCGCACGTCGTGGTCGGCGTTGACCACAGCCACCTGCTCGCACAGTGCGTCCACGATCGCAGGGTCGGAGATGGGGTTGCGAGAGTCCGGCAGGTTGAGGGTCCAGGTCTCGACGTGGTCGGCTCGTTCGACGAGCAGGGGCGTGGAGGTCATCGGTCTCATCCTTAGGTCGAGGGGCGCCGATCCACGCTAACCAACGGCACGCTCCCCCGTCACCGGACGTGCGATGTCCGCGGGATTGGCCCCCGTTGAGGCGTGAAGCGAGCTCCTGAGGCCGGGCCTGTACCGGACATCGATCACGCATCCGGACATGAAAAAGACCAGGCCCACAAAGTGTCTGCAACACCTGTGTCCTGGTCTTTGTTGAGCCGCGTGTCGGAATCGAACCGACGACCTTTTCATTACGAGTGAAATGCTCTACCGACTGAGCTAACGCGGCGAGCCCTTGTGGGGCGAGGCAACTATATCCGACGGGGCCCGTCACCTAAAAAACGAGGGCTCCACCGGGTGCACGGCCGCGGCTTCACCGGCCACGGGCCTGGCATCTCGGCGCTTAGCGCCCGCTGCCCGCTGCCCGCGATCAGGACAGTGCAGCGCGAATGGCGCCGACCATCGCGGAAACCGCGAATCTGGGTTTGACGTTGACCTCGATCGCCCGACGGCAGTCCTGAACCGCCTCGATGGCTTTGAGGATCGACGCCGCCGGGTAGTGACCACCGAGCCGGGCCGCCTCCCCCGCCTTGTCCGCGTGCACCGCTGAGACGTCGCTCGCCCCAATCGACGCCATCAACGCATCCCGGTAGAAACCCGCGAGGTCAACCAACGCAAGATCCAGCGAGTCCCTCGTCGACCGGGTCCGGCGCGACTTCTGGGCACGTTCCAGTTCCTTGACCGCCCCCGACGCCCCCCGGCCCGCTGCCGCCGTTCCCTTTCCCGTGCCTCCGGCGCCGAGCGCAGTCCGCAGCTCCTCGACCTCCCGCTCATCGGACTCGGTGTTGCGGGCGATCGCCTCCTGCTCAGCGGTTTTGACCAGCTGGTCCGCCAGGGGGAACGCGCGGCTCGGATTGTGCATGACCATGGGCAGCTTCAGAACGACCTCACGACGCTCCCGCGTGGCCTCGTCCGTGGCCAACCACCGCGCCCGGCCGACATGGCCCGACGACACCGATGCCGCCCACCGCGCCATGTCCGGATCGATCTCCCCGTTCACGAGGAGTGCCTGCTCTACCGCCGCGGCGTTGGGCTGGCGCAGCGCGACATTCCGTGACCTGGACCGGAGGGTGACCATGATGTCCATCGGGTCAGTGGTGGGCGAGCACAGCAGGAACACGGTCCGGCTGGGCGGCTCCTCGACCACTTTGAGCAGGGCGTTGCCCGACTGTTCCGTGAGCCGGTCCGCCTCCTCGACCACGACGATCTGCCAGCGACCGGTGCCGGGCCTGCTGGCGGCGCGGTGGATGGTCTCCTTTACGTCCTTGAGCAGGATATTGACGCCTTGTGGGGCCAACAGGTGCACGTCCGCATGGGTTCCGGCCAGGACCGTGTGGCAGGCCCGGCACTCGCCGCAGCCCACGACCTCCGGGTCCTCGCACTGCAACGCTGCCGCGAACGCCATGGCTGCCACGCTGCGCCCACTGCCCGGCGGGCCGGTGAACAACCACGCGTGGACCATGCGGGCGTCCGACTCGTCCCACCCCTGTCCCGGGACACGGAGACGAGCAGCGGTGGCGGCAGCGGTTAACTCCGCCACCGCCTCGGCCTGACCGGCCAGACGATCGAACACCCCGGGCATGGCTCCACCCTATCGCCGTGCTCCGACACACCGCAGTTCACGCACTCCTCGGTTCACGGGATGACCGGCGCGAACTAGGCTGGGACGCAATGGAGCGCTGGGTGAAGATGTTCAGGTGGCTATGGGCCACTCCCTGGCCCGTCTACGCGCTGACGATGATGCAGGCCAACATCATCGGCGCGGTCTTCGTCTTTGCTTTCCTGCGCTTCGTCTTGCCGATGGACCGGTTCCTGGACCTCGAGGAATTCAAGTTCATCAACCAGTACCTGTTCATCGGCTACCTGGTGCTGGCGTTCATCGGCGGCGTCATCGCCTCCACATTGCTGCTGCTCCCGGTCCTCCGAGCTGATCGCTCGGGCCGAGACTTCGGCGGCGAGATCCGCACCCGAACCCTGCGTCTGCCGTTCCATCAAGCGCTCATCTCTGGCGCCATGTGGATGATCGGCACGATCTTGTTCATCGTCGTCAACGTCGGGCACTCCCCGCGCCTCGCCCTGGTTGTGGGGGTGACGAGCATCCTCGGCGGCTCCACCACGTGCCTGATCTCCTACCTCCAGGCCGAGCGGATCATGCGGCCGATCACCGTCCGCGCGCTGTCCCGCGGGGTGCCCGCCGGCAAACACGTCCCCGGGGTGCGTCGCCGGATCTTCCTCGGCTGGGCGCTGACCACCGTGATCCCCATCGCCGGCATCATCCTGATCCTCATCGGCCACTGGTTCGGCCTGTTCGGATACGACCCCAACCACATCCTGGTGGCACTGGCGGTACTGGCCAGCGCCTCCGTGATCGCCGGCGCGATCGGCATGAGCCTGGTGTCCGACTCCATCGCCGACCCCGTGCGCGAGATGCAGGACGGTGTCCGGCGGGTCAAGAAGGGCGATCTGGAGACCCGGGTGACGATCTATGACTCCTCGGAGATCGGCCGACTCGCCCAGGGATTCAACGAGATGGTGACCGGCCTGCAGGAACGCGAGGCCATCCAGGACCTGTTCGGTCGCTACGTCGGCGAGGACGTGGCCCGCAACGCCCTCGAACGGGGCACCGAACTGGGCGGGCAGGAACGCGAGGTCGCGATCCTGTTCGTCGACCTGACCGGCTCGACAGAGTTCGCCGCCGCGCACGAGCCGGCCGAGGTCGTGTCCGTGCTCAACGATTTCTTCCGGATTGCGGTCGAAGCCGTCGACTCCAACGACGGGTACATCAACAAGTTCCAGGGCGACGCACTCCTGGCCGTGTTCGGGGCGCCGATCGAGGTCGAGAACGAGGCCGGACGTGCGCTCCGGGCCGCCCGCGCGATCCAGTCCAAACTGTCCGAACTGGCGCCTCTGACCGCCGGAATCGGGGTGTCCTACGGCACGGTCATCGCCGGGCATATCGGCCACGCCAAGCGCTTCGAGTACACGGTGATCGGCGACCCGGTCAACGAGGCCGCCCGCCTGACCACCCTGGCCAAGATGGAGCAGGGGCACGTCCTGGCGTCCGCTGCGGCGATCAGGCGCGCCGACGCGCCCGAGGTGGCCCGCTGGGTGCTCGGTCGGAGCGTGGAACTGCGCGGGCGCGGCATCATGACCCAGCTCGCCCGCCCCCTGCGCCCGACACTCGCCGATCGGTGGCAGGCCGGCAACGTGGCATTGCGTCCGGCGCCCGCCGACGACCTCACCGGCTGACCAGATCTGCACCGGGCACCGGCCCCTGCCGGGCGTGCTACGCCCGGTTGCGCCAACGCCGGGCGCGCTACGCCAGGTCGCGCCAGGTCGCGCTCATCGAGAAGAGTGTTCCGCACGGATCTACTCGAACAACGCGGGCGAAACCCACTTCTGGACGGGGCGTCGGGCTACTTGGCCGGGGCCTTCTTCTTGGCGGGCGCGCGCTTGGCCGGGGCCTTCTTCGCCGGAGCCTTGGCGCGGCGCTCAGACAGCAACTCGGAGGCGCGCGCGTCGGTGAGCGTCTCCACGGTGTCGCCCTTGCGCAGGGAGGCGTTGGACTCGCCGTCGGTGACGTACGGACCGAAGCGCCCGTCCTTGACCAGCATCTGCTTGCCGGAGACCTCGTCGACGCCCAGCTCGCGCAGCGCCTTGGGGGCGGCGGCCTGACGGCCACGACGCTTGGGCTCGGAGTAGATCTTCAGGGCCTCGTCGAGGGTCACCGTGAACACGGCATCCTCGGACTCGAGCGTGCGCGAGTCGGTGCCCTTGCGCAGGTACGGACCGTAGCGGCCGAGCTGCGCGGTGATCTCGTCGCCGCTGGTCGGGTCGACGCCCACCACGCGCGGCAGGGACAGCAGCTTGAGTGCGTCCTCCAGGGTCACCGTGGCCGGCTCCATGGACTGCATGAGCGAACCGGTGCGGGGCTTGGGCCCGGTGGGGCTGTCGGCGTCCTTCTTGGCCTTACGGGTCACCGCGGCCTTGGCCTTGGTGGCCGCCTTCTTGGCCTCGGCGATCTCGTCGTCGTTCTTCGCCGCGGCGATCGCGGCCTCACGCTCGGCGTCGATCCGCTTCTTCTCGTCGGCGGCCTCGGCCATGACCTTCTCGGCCCAGACCTTCTTCTCCGCGTCCGAGGCCTCGGGCAGTTTCTCGGTGACGTACGGGCCGTAGCGGCCGTCCTTGACCACGATCTCGTGCCCGGTGGCGGGGTCGACGCCCAGCGGGCGACCATCCTGCGGGGTGGCGAACAGCTTCTCGGCCACGGCGAGGGTGAGCTCGTCGGGGCTCATGCCCTCGGGCAGGTTGGCGCGCTGCGACTCGGGCTCGCCGTTCTCGCCGGCGACCATGCGCTCGAGGTAGGGGCCGTAGCGACCGACCCGCACGTGGACGGGCCGCCCCTCCGAGTCGTCGAAGACGCGGATGGAGTTGATGCTGCGGGCGTCGATGGCCTCGAGGTTGACGTCGACGAGGTTCTTCAGACCCACGGCGTAGTCGGAGCTCCTCGCCTCGCGGGCGCTGGCCCCGTCGGCCTCGGCGGCACCGAAATAGAAGCGCCGCAGCCAGTCGTCGCGGTTCTCGCGGCCCTCGGCGATCGCGTCGAGCTCGTCCTCCATGAGCGAGGTGAAGTCGTAGTCCACGAGTCGCCCGAAGTTCTGCTCGAGCAGCCCCACCACGGCAAAGGCGACCCAGCTGGGCACGAGCGCATTGCCACGCGAGTAGACGTAGCCGCGGTCCTGGATGGTGCGGATGATGCTGGCGTAGGTCGAGGGGCGTCCGATGCCCATCTCCTCCATCGCCTTGACGAGGCTGGCCTCGTTGTAGCGCGAGGGCGGGCTGGTGGTGTGCCCGTCGGCCACGAGGTCGGAGCCCGTGAGCTGCTGGCCCTCGTCGAGGCGGGGCAGGCGGCGCTCGGCGTCGTCGGCCATCTGCTTGTCCGAGGCGGTCTCGTCGGTGGACTCGACGTAGGCCTTGAGGAAGCCGGGGAAGGTGATGGTGCGGCCCGAGGCGGCGAAGGTGGCGTCGCGGTAGCCGGAGTCGTTGGCGCCGGCGCGGCCGGTGATGCGGATGCTCACGGTGGTGCCGCGGGCGTCGGCCATCTGGGAGGCGACGGTGCGCTGCCAGATCAGCTCGTAGAGGCGGTACTCCTCGGCGTCGAGCACACTGTGCAGCTGGCCGGGGGTGGCGAAGGTCTCGCCGGCGGGGCGGATGGCCTCGTGCGCCTCCTGCGAGTTCTTGACCTTGCGCGTGTACTGCCGCGGCGAGGGCGAGACGTAGTCGCTGCCGTACAGCTCCGCGGCCTGCGCACGGGCGGCGGCGATGCCGGACTCCGACAGGGTCGTCGAGTCAGTACGCATGTAGGTGATGTAGCCGTTCTCGTACAGCCGCTGCGCGATGCGCATCGTCCGCTCCGAGGTGTAGCGGAGCTTGCGGCCGGACTCCTGTTGGAGCGTGGAGGTCATGAACGGTGCGTAGGGGCGCCGTGTGTAGGGCTTGGACTCCACGGAGTCGACGACGAAGTCGGCACCCTCCAGAGCGCCCGCCAATGCCTTGGCGGCGTTCTCCACGAGCACCACGGAGTCCTTGGCCGCGCCGGTGGACTTGAGTTTGCCGTCCTGGCCGAAGTCTCGGCCCTGTGCCACGCGGGCGCCGTCGACGGCGGACAGTCGCGCGGTGAAGCTGCGCGGTTCACCGGCGTCGCCCCCGGTGTTGCCCAGGGTCGCCAGGGAGGCGGTGATGTCCCAGTAGTCGGCGGCGATGAACGCCATCCGCTCGCGCTCGCGCTCGACGATCACGCGGGTGGCCACGGACTGCACGCGCCCGGCGGACAGTCGCGGCATGACCTTCTTCCACAACACCGGCGAGACCTCGTAGCCGTACAGACGGTCGAGGATGCGGCGGGTCTCCTGGGCGTCGACCAGGTCGGTGTCGAGCTCGCGGGTGTTCTCGGCGGCCGCGAGGATCGCGGGCTTGGTGATCTCGTGGAACACCATCCGCTTGACCGGCACCTTGGGCTTGAGGACCTCGAGCAGGTGCCAGGCGATCGCCTCGCCCTCACGGTCGGGGTCTGTCGCGAGCAGGAGCTGGTCGACGCCGGCGAGTTCCTTCTTGAGCTCGGCGACCTTCTTCTTCTTGTCGGCGCTGACGACGTAGATGGGCTCGAAGTCGTCATCCGGGTTCACGCCGAGGCGCGCCCACGGTTCCTTCTTGTATTTGGCCGGGATGTCGGCGGCACCCTTAGGCAGGTCACGGATGTGCCCCACGGAGGCCTCGACCACGTAATCGGAGCCAAGGTACGGCTGAATTTTCCGTGCCTTGGTGGCGGACTCGACGATCACCAGGCTCCGCTGTCCGCCCGATGCTGTCTGCTTGCTCGCCACTGAACCGCTCCCAACCTGCGCTGTTGCCTCGACGACGGCTGCCACCGATCCCCGGTCCCGGCTACGGTACGCGTGCCGGGGCCTTTCTATAGGAATTCATACCAGCCCGGTCGCCACAGGTGAGAAACGCGATACACCCGGAAGATCGCCCGGAACGTCTCCCGGGTGGGCGGTCCGGGGCCCGGGAGCAATGCCGACGGGCGCCGTCGTCGTCGTCCCCCATTACTCCCGGTTCCCCACCGCCCACCCGCCACAAGCCTCCTCACGCGCCGCTCCAACATAGGGCGCGGAGAGGCGGTCACACCCGCGGGCCGGTCAGGCCCAGGGCGCCGGTCCCGGGCTCGGGCGCGGGGTGTCCAGGTACAGGCCCTCGGGAACCTCGCCCGTGCGCAGGTAGTTGAGGACGACGGCGTCGACGGCGTCGTTGCCCGTGTCGAAGTGGCAGTGCACCGTCCCCTTGATCCGGACCAGGGTTCCGCCCGTCGCGGCGGCCGTGGTCGGGCCGTGCATCCCGGGCGTGTTGGGGTCGTGGTCCGACTGGAGGATGAGCGGCTGCGCCTCCATCTCGTTGGGCTGGATCTTCGGCGGCACCGCTGACGGCGGGTACAGGCAGTACTCCGTCTGCTCCTCCAGCGCCCATGCCTCCTCGGTGGTGCTGCCCGCCGAATCGCTGCTGCCCAGCATCTGCTCCGCGAACGGGGAGCCCGCCGGCGGCGCGGTCTCGTTGCAGTTGAGTATCGTCAGATAGGTATTCATGTCCGAGGAGAGCAGCGGATGCGGCGAATCCTCCTCGATGAGTTCGAACAGCTCCGCCGGGGACGCCGCCCGCGCGACCGTGCCGTGGATCTTCGCCGAGATCACCCACGCGATCTCCGACCAGGTGTCGGGGTGGCGGCTCTGCGCGTCGAGGATCTGGAAGTAGCCCACGGCCCCCTCCACGTCCTCGTCGAACGCGCCGGAGGAGGCGGCCGCGAAATTGTCCAGGCGGACCGAGCCGGTCTCCAGCGCGTCGGCGGAGCCGCTCGCCGACCCGCCGGCCGACCCGACCGGGAGCGAACCGGCGACCGTGTCACCCTCCTGCGCCGGCGGCGGCAGGAACCTCGCAGCGGCACTCCCCTCGGACAGGTCCAGCTCGTGGATCTGCTGGTACACCTTCAGCGGGGTGTCGCCGAGCCCGTAGGTGGCGTCGTGCTCGGCGATCCACTCCAGCACGTAGTTGCGGGCCTGGTAGCGGTTCTCCGCCTGGAGCTGGTGCGACTCGTACCACCAGGTATCGGTGGGGCCGACCGAGGAATCCAGGACCATCCGGTGGATGCTGCCCGGGAACAGGGTCTGGTAGACCATGCCGATCGCGGTGCCGTAGGAGTAGCCGTAGAAAGTGATGCGGTCCAGGCCCATGGCCCGGCGGACGTACTCGTGGTCACGGACCAGGTTCTCGGTGGTGAATGAGGAGACCAGTTCCGGATCAGCGTCCATGCACATCTTGGCCCGGAGCGGATTGCTCGGGACTTCGGTCTCGTCCGGCGCGCACTCGAGCGCTCCCGACCCCTCCAGGCCGCGGGGCTGCACGATCACCAGGTCGTTGGTGCTGCGGAGCGAGTCCATCGGAGAGTCGCCCTCGGCGTCGATGGCCGAGTACCACAGGGTGCGGGCGTCGCCGCCCGGCCCTCCGGGGTTACCGAACACCGTGCCCGTCCTGGCGCCCGTCGCGGTGATCCGGCGGACCTCCACGTCTACGGTGCGCCCGTCCGGGTCCGCGTGGTCGACTGGTATCGGCACCGAGGAGCACAGCACGTCTGGTCGCGGAAGCAGGAAATCCTCGGCCTCTTCCGCCGACTCCGGTTGGCACTCGGTCCAGGTGAGCGCGTCGCCGACCGGGGGCATCGACGTATCGACGGGGGCACCGACACCCGGGGCGGCGTCGGAGGTCGACCCGCCACCACTTCCGACGGAATCGCTACTCCCCGGAGAACTGCCGGGGGCCGCCGAGGCGATCGGTGCGAGGAGCGCGGCCGTGGCGGCCAGAGCGGCCACCGCGAGTGAGGAGGAACCGGCGGCGAGGCGGCCGGAGAAGAGGCCGGGCTGGCGGCCTGGCTGGCTGCCGGGGATGTCAGGAAACGCAGCGCGCTGCGGAGCAAGGGGCATGGTGATGAGTTTTTCATCCCCGCTGGCAGGCGGCGGGAAATTGCGAGATCACGGCCCGAACTGGCCCCGATAGACAGATCGGTCTACCATCTGAGGGGAAGGTCACGATTAATGACTGGAACCTGTTACAGTTCTGCCAGCTTTAACGTAGCCGCAGGTCACGCCTGAACAGGCGTACCATCGATGGCTAAACGGGAATTCCCGGCGAGCCCGATCATTACGACTTACTGGAGGTCAGCAGCGGTGGGCAATGCGTCCAAGACCAGGCTGGACAAGGTGGTCATCCGTATCGCGGGTGACTCGGGAGACGGCATGCAGCTCGCCGGTGATCAGTTCACCTCCGAGGCCGCCGCGTTCGGCAACGACCTGGCCACTCAACCGAACTACCCCGCGGAGATCCGCGCCCCCCAGGGCACGATCCACGGCGTCTCGAGCTTCCAAATCCAGATCGCGGACTACGACATCCTCACCGCGGGTGACCGTCCCGACGTTCTGGTGGCGATGAACCCGGCCGCACTCAAGGCGAACATCGCCGACCTGCCGTCGGGCGGGATTCTCATCGTCAACTCGGATGAGTTCACCAAGCGCAATCTCACCAAGGTCGGCTACGAGTCCAACCCGATCGGAACGCCGGCGTTCGAGGCGTTCCAGGTCCACGAGGTCGCGATGGGCACCATCACCATCGGCGCCGTGGAGTCGGTGGACATCGGCAAGAAGGACGCCGAGCGCTGCAAGAACATGTTCGCGCTAGGGCTGCTCATGTGGATGTACGGCCGCACGGTCGAGTCGATTGAGAAGTTCCTGCAGGACAAGTTCGCCAAGAAGCCGAACATCCTCGAGGCCAACATCCTCGCGCTGCGGGCCGGATGGAACTACGGCGAGACCACCGAGGCCTTCGCCTCCGAGTACGAGATCCAGCCGGCCAAGCTCCCGGCGGGCCGCTACCGCCAGGTCACCGGCAACACCGCCCTGGCCTACGGCCTGGTCACCGCGGGCGTGTCCGCCGAGATGCCGGTCTTTCTGGGCACCTACCCCATCACCCCGGCCTCGGACATCCTGCACGAGCTGAGCAAGCTCAAGCAGTTCGATGTGACCACGTTCCAGGCCGAGGACGAGATCGCCGGTGTCGCGGCGGCGCTCGGCGCCTCCTACGGCGGTTCCCTGGGCGTCACCTCGACCTCCGGGCCGGGTCTGGCCCTGAAGTCCGAGGCGATCGGCCTCGGCGTGATGACCGAGCTGCCGCTCGTGGTCGTGGACGTCCAGCGTGGCGGCCCCTCCACCGGCCTGCCCACCAAGACCGAACAGTCCGACCTGCTGCAGGCACTGTTCGGCCGCAACGGTGAGTCGCCTGTCGCGGTGGTGGCGCCGCAGTCGCCCGCCGACTGCTTCGACGCCGCCCGTGAGGCCGCCCGCATCGCGGTCACCTACCGCACCCCGGTCATCCTGCTGTCGGATGGCGCAATCGCCAACGGCTCCGAGCCGTGGCTCCTGCCTGATGTGACGGACCTGCCGAAGATCGAGAAGAACTTCGCCGTCGCCCCCGAAGCCGCAGAGGGCGAGGAGGCAGCGGAGGCCAAGGAGTACCTGCCCTACGCCCGCCATCCGGAGACCCTGGCCCGCGACTGGGCCGTCCCCGGCACCCCGGGCCTGGAGCACCGCATCGGCGGCCTGGAGAAGGCCAACGGCACCGGCAACATCTCCTACACGGGTGACAACCATGCCCTGATGACGCGAATCCGCGCCCTCAAGATCGCGATGATCGAGGTGCCCAACCTCGAGGTGGACGACCCGTCCGGCGAGGCCGATGTCCTGGTTATCGGCTGGGGCTCGTCCTACGGCCCGATCGGCGAGGCCGTGCGCCGCGCCCGCGCCAACGGCCACCGCGTGGCCCGCACCCACGTCCGGCACCTCAATCCCCTGCCGGGCAACATCGGCGAGGTTCTGGGCAAGTACCGCCGGGTCCTGGTCCCCGAGATGAACCTCGGCCAGCTGTCGATGCTGCTCAAGGCTCGCTTCCCGGCACAGATTCAGCCGATCACCAAGGTCCATGGCATGGCGTTCTCGGCCGAGGAACTGCAGGAGGCCATCGAGGCCGAGTTCGCCGGCCGCCTCACCCACGCCGAGCACGACAAGTACCGGCTGGCCCTGGACGGTGTCGCCACGACAACCGGCGAACCCGCCGCCCGTAACCGGCGGATCGGCACCACCGCCACCGGCACCACCACCGCCAACGTCAGCCGCTGACCACCGCGAGCGAGGAGAGGATCATCATGACAAGTACCGATTCCGGACTCGTCGGCACCGATTTGCCGTTGGATGCGTTGGTTCACGTACCCAAGACCGACGCACCCCAAAAGCCCAAGGACTACACCTCCGACCAGGAGGTGCGCTGGTGCCCCGGCTGTGGCGACTACGTCATCCTGGCCACCATCCGCTCCCTGCTGCCCAAGCTGGGACTCAAGCGGGAGAACATCACCTTCATCTCCGGCATCGGCTGCTCGAGCCGCTTCCCGTACTACCTCGAGACGTACGGCATGCACTCGATCCACGGCCGCGCCCCGGCGATCGCGACCGGCCTGGCCACCACCCGTGAGGACCAGTCTGTCTGGGTCGTCACCGGTGACGGCGACGCCATGTCGATCGGTGGTAACCACCTCATCCACACCCTGCGCCGCAACGTCAACCTCAACATCCTGCTGTTCAACAACCGGATCTACGGGCTGACCAAGGGCCAGTACTCGCCCACCTCCGAGACGGGCAAGGTCACCAAATCCAGCCCCATGGGCTCACTGGACCACCCCTTCAACACCCTGTCCCTGGCACTGGGCGCCGAGGGCACGTTCGTCGCCCGCGCCCTGGACTCGGACCGCAAGGGCCTGACCGAGGTCCTCGAGGCCGCCGCACTACACCGCGGCACCAGCTTCGTGGAGATCATGCAGGACTGCCCCATCTTCAACGACGGCTCCTTCGACCTGCTGCGTAAGGAGAACGCCGCCGACCACATCATCCACGTGCGTCACGGCGAGAAGATCATCTTCGGTGAAGAGGGCCAGCACTGCGTCGTCCGGTCCGGCTTCTCGCTGAAGGTCGCCGCCACCGCCGACGTGGACGAGGCCGACATCATCGTCCACGACGCCCACACCGACGACCCGGCGTACGCCCACGCCCTGGCAAACCTGTCCAGCCAGGACCTCGAATACACGGTCATGGGCATCATCCGCCAGGTCCACCGCGAGACCTACGACGACCAGGCTCGCGCCCAGGTCGCCACCGCCAAGGAAACCGCACCCAGCGACCTCCAGGCACTGCTCGACGGCTCCAGCACCTGGACCGTGCCGGACTCGGAGTCACGCCCCGTCCGCTGACCGCGGCACCCGCACCAACGCCCACGGGGGCGGTCACCGGCTGTGCTTAGCCGGTGACCGCCCCCGTGGCGCATTTCCCTGCCGCGGGCTACGTGCCTGCGCACCCCCTCCGACTCGCGCACCCCATTCGCCGCCCGCTCGCGGGGTTGTGCATCCGTTGGGGCACCAATCGGGTGCACACAAGCCGCGCGGTCAGGGGCGCCTAGCTCTGGGGCGCACGGTGCCTGCGCCAGAGGGGCCCGCGCCGGCCAGTCGCCGCGACGCATGGTCGCCGCGCCAGGGGCCGGACGCCTCAGACCCGTGTGCTGACCGTCCCGGCGATGGCGCCACGGGCGTCCCAGGTGCGTTCCACCACGTCGGCGGTGCCGTGCTCGTCGATCCGGATCGCAGTGGTCGACCGGGTCCCGTACCACTTGCCCACGCGGACGAACCGCGAGGAGAGCTGCCACTCCTGCCACAGCGGGACCCCGGTGCGAGGCATGCGGTGCAGCGGCGCACGGCGGCGGCTGGCCAGGAGATCCAGGAGCGGGGTCGACCAGTCGGGGCGGGAGACCACATCGGAATCGACGTAGCGCTGCAGGTCGGTGGCCGCGCCGGTGACCTTCGGCCACGGGGTGTCCAGGGCCGCGTTGGACAGTCCGTGGACCTGCTCCCCCAGGCGCTCGGGCCCGCGCCGGGAGCGGTTGGACGCCCACCACAACTCGTCCGGATCCCCCGCTAGCAGATTCACGCCGGCATACCGGTCCAGGTCCGGCGCGATGTGCCGCACATACTCGGTTGCCGGGACGGCCCCGGTGAGGGCGTCGACGGGCAGTTCACCCCGCGACGCATCGGACGGCGGCGGAGTTCCGGGCTCACGGAAGTTGGTGACCGCCGCGAACTGCCCGCCCGCGGCCAGGGACAGCCAGGTGCCGCCGGCGGTGACGTCCCGTCCGGCGACGATGCCTCCGGTCCCTTCGCGCTCGGCGGTCCACTCGTGCATCGGCTCGGTGGGCCGCTTGAGGACCTCGTCGCGGTTGGCCACGATGATGAGGGGATATCGGTGATGCACCCGACGGGCAACGACGAGCAACGACGAGCATGCACATGATGCGTCAATCTTACTCGGGCCAGCACCCCGCCGGAGCCTGCGAGGGCGCTGCCCCCAGATTCTCGGCCAGCCGCGCACGCGCGCGTTTGGTGCCCAGCCGGAACAGCGGCCCGCCGCCCTTCGATCCGACATATGTAGAGCGGATACCGACGCGGGCCAGCGCCTCGCCGAGTGCTTCCCGGCGTGGGGCGTGATGCTCGGCCCCGGCGTCGATGCCGAGTTCGATCATCCCCTCGGCCGTGATGTGGCCGGCGGTGAGGAACCAGACGCGCAGCGCCCCCGCGGTCGGGGTCCAGCCGGTCGGCACCGCCGAGACCGCGCCGCGCCGCCAGCGGCGCACGACCGGCACAAGCTCCGCCGACCGCGCCGTGGACACCGTGCATCGTCCATCCTCGTCAGCCTCCGAACGCACCGGCTCCAGGCCCGCCTGGGTGAGGATGGCGACCAGCGCGTCCGCCCGCCACCCGGCGTCGAGAGCCACGGAAACCTGCGCGCTGGCATCGGTGAGTGTCGACTGGCCCCGCGCGGCGAGAGCGCCTTCGAGGTCGGAGGGGTCCGGGACATGGGAGTCCGCGGAGAAGAACGACAGCTGCGTCACGGCCCTGAGCCTACGGTCGCCCTCCGACATCAAGCGACACGACACGAAACCCAGCCACTCGACACGGCGTGACGCCGGGCGAGACAAAGCAAGACCCCCACCGCCGGTAGCGGTGGGGGCCTCGCGTCAGATCGGGATGGTCAGAGCGCGCGGACCGCCTGCGCCTGAGGACCCTTCTGTCCCTCACCGACCTCGAACTCGACCCGCTGGTTCTCCTCGAGCGACTTGAAGCCGCTGCCCTCAATGGAGGAGTAGTGGACGAAGAGGTCGGCGGAACCGTCCTCGGGGGCGATGAACCCGTAGCCCTTTTCCGCGTTGAACCACTTGACGGTGCCCTGTGCCATGTTTACTGCATTCCTTTTCCGTACTGCCAGTTGCGACTCGCGGGGTCGGCCACGCGAATCGGGCCGACGCCCCGTCCGGGTCTTCCGGGTCGGGAAAGTCGGCCTCGTCCAGTAGATCATGCGAACGCGCATTGGAGAACAGATCTCCGCAGGTAGCTCGCAGATATGGGAAGTTCATCACCAGTTCAGGCCTGCAACACCCTTCCCGCCCCTGATGTAGAGGCGAGCGGCCGCCACTCCGCACCGTGCCAACCTCTACGGTCAAGGGGTGACATCGTACGGTCGTGAACTCCTGGGGCACCTGCTGGACCAGCTGCCCTCCGAGTCCTCCCCGCTCACCCACGCCGTGGACCTGCCGGCCCGGCAGGCCCGCTTCGCCGACTGGCCGCTGTGGACGCACCCGGGCCTGGTGGCCGAACTTCAAGGCCGCGGTGTGGACCGCCCGTGGGAACACCAGGTCGCCACCGCCGAGCACGCCCACGCCGGCCGCGACGTGGTGGTGGCCACGGGCACGGCGTCCGGAAAATCGCTGGGCTACCAGCTGCCCGCCCTGAGCGCGCTGGCGGAGAACACCAATGCCTGCGTGCTGTACCTGTCCCCCACCAAGGCGCTCGGCCAGGACCAGCTCTCCTCGGTGGTGTCACTGGTCGACGCGGTGCCGGAGCTAGCCCACGTGGCCCCTGCCTCCTATGACGGCGACACGCCCACGGACGCCCGCCCGTGGATACGGGAGAACTCGCGGTGGATCGTCACCAACCCGGACATGCTGCACCTGTCGATGCTGGGAAACGCCCGCCAGTGGACACGTATTTTGCGGGGGCTGCACTTCGTCGTCGTCGACGAATGTCATTCCTACCGCGGTGTGTTCGGCTCCAACGTCGCGCTGGTCCTACGCCGGTTGGACCGGTTGGCGCGCGCGATGGGCGCCGCTCCCACCTTCGTCCTGGCCTCGGCCACCACCTCCGACGCCGCGGCCGCCGCGAGCACCCTCACCGGCCGTGACTGCGTGGCGGTGACCGACGACGCCTCGCCCCAGGGCGGCCGCACCGTCGCCCTGTGGGAACCCCCGCTCATGGAGGGGTTAACGGGT
>NZ_JAALDM010000141.1 GCF_014144865.1 Dietzia aerolata
ACCTGCTCAACCGCTGCCAGCGTCTACTGGGCGCCCGGATCGTGGTGGATTCACCGGCACTCGCCGAGGCGGCCCCACCGGATCGGTCGGCGTTCGCCGCGTTGACCGCCGACTGGTGGCGGGTGCGCGGCCGGCACTGCATGGCACGCTCGGTGGCCTCGGCGATCCTGTTGGGCGAGGACGGACCGGGCTCGGACGCGGACGGATGGGCCCGCGAGGGCGTCCTCCAGCTGGCCAAGGCGTGGCTGGCGCTGCGCGGCGAGACCTACATCGAATCCAAGTGGACTGACCTGCAGCTGGCCCGGGTCGAGCAGACCGGGGGGCCGGATGCCGACCTCGCCGCCCGCTGCCGCTCCTCCCTGGGCGCTGCCCGGGACCCCGAGGGCTGGACGTCGCTGGCCCGCGCCCTGGACGCCGGATCGGTGCCCGAGGCGGGGTCGCTGGTGGTCGTGCGCGAGCCCGGCGTCACCACGTGGATGATCGGCGACCGGGTCCACGTGCTGCACCCGGCCGGTGCCGTCGCGGTGTTCGACGGGCCCGCAGCCGGTCACTGGCGCTCGATGGTTCCCGGGCGCGGTCTGGACGACCACCTGCGACGCGACCCCGGCATCGGGCCCGCGTTGATCGAGTGTGTCGACGCCGGGCTGATCGGATTCGGCCTGGTCCCCGCGGTACCGACCGGGCCCCTGGTGCGCGTGGAGCCCGCGATCGCGATGTGCAGCGCGGCCGAACCGTCGTTCCCCACCGTCGCACCGGCACAGACGATGGTCCGACTCGACGGCGCCACCCCGCCACCGACTGCGGACGGTGGCAACGAGGTCCCCTGGTTCGCACCACTAACCGGCGCGCGATTCGCCTCCTGCGGCTTGGGTCTGGTGTGGGCGAACATCGTCCTGGAGAACGCCCGGGAGGATCTGGACGGCGCCATTCGCGACAGCCAGTGGGGTGTGGCCTCAGCGGCGGCCAGGCGTCAGATCGCCACCGCCGTCCGCGCGCTGCTGTCCGCCTCGGGGATCTATCCCCTGCCCGCGGACACCGATCCCGCACGCAATATCCGCCGACTGTGCGCACCGACCGCGGAAATCCGGGCGATCGCCGACGAGGTGGCAGCCCTGTGGGCCGAGCCGACCTCGCCGGAGCGCATGGCCGCCGACCCTGAAGCCGCACGCAACCGGCTCGAGACGCTGACCCACCGCATCCGGGTGATCGCCTGCGGGGAGGATTTCCCATCGTCCTTCGACGGCGGCGCCCAGTGGGGCCGCACGATCGGGATCGCCTACGACTGGCTCCGGATCGGCGCCCACCTCGATTCCCGCATCCCACTCGACGAGGCCCGCGACCTGTTGGAGACCGGCGGCCGTCAACCACATGAGGAGGTACACGGTGACGATGACTGATCCGAGCACCGGAGGGACAGCTCACCGCGATCAGGTGGTGGAACTGGTGCGCGCCATGGCCCCCGAGTCGGAGATCTCCGGGGGCGACGGCGACCTCGCCGACGCCTCCCGACTCGTCGAGGACCTCGGCTACCAGTCACTTCGGCTGATCGAGCTGACGATGGCGCTCGAGGAGACCTTCGACCTGCCCCCGTTCGACCGGGAGATCCTCGCCGCCGTCCGGACCGTGGGCGACGTCGTGTCCCTGATCAACCGCCATGTTCCCGATTCCGGGTCGCAGGGGGCCGGGTCATGAGCCGCGTCGTCCTGGTCACCGGGGCCGCCGGGCTGGTCGGTACGGATGCGTGCCGGGAACTGCTCTCCCGTGGCTGCACGGTTCTGGCGTTGGTGCACCGGACCACTGTGCTCGTCGATGCTGATGGTCCGATCCACTCCCCGCGCCTGATCGTGGTGCGCGGAGACGTCACCCGACCGGACCTGGGGTTGTCGAGCGAGGACGCGAGTCTGTTGGGTGCGGTCGACACGATCGTCCACTCCGCGGCGACCACGGACTTCGCCGCACCGCAGGAGGTGTACGACTCGCTGAACGTGGCGGGGACCGAACACGTGGTGGCGCTGGCCGAGCGGATCGGCGCACGACTGGTGCACGTGTCCACGTCGTACCTGTGTGGTCGTTTCGAATCTGTCGCCGGGCCCGCGGCGACGTTCAGCGAGGACATGCTCGACGAGGGGCAACCCCTGGACAACGGGTACGAAGAGTCCAAGCTCAAGGCAGAACTCGTGGTGCGGCGCGCCGCCGACGACGGTCTGGAAGTGGCCGTAGTGCGCCCGGGGATCGTGTGCGGTGACTCGCGCACGGGCCGACTGCGCGAGTACCGAAACCTCTATCTGGTGCTCAAGCTCATCACCGAGGGCAAGTTGCGTACGCTGCCCGGGCGTTACGGTGCCACGCTCGCGCTCGCGCCGATCGACCTCGTCACCAGGGTGATCGCCGACGTCGTCACCCGCGGCGTGTCGGGCGGTGTGTTCCACGCCGTCGGCGCGGACATGATCTCGCTGCGGGACGTCTCTGATGTGCTGTCCGAGTACCCGTGCTTCCACGTCAACCGTTTCGTCCCCGCCGCCTCGTTCTCCGTCGACCAGCTCGAACGGCGGGAGCGCATGTACTACGAGCGCGTGGGCCGTGACTACATCGCCTACTTCGACCGCACGGTGCGGTTCGGCACCTCCGCGGTGCGCGAACTGCTCGCCGAGACGGGCGGTTCCCTGCCCCCGAGCGGCCCGGACCTGCTCCGGCTCCTCGTTGATGACTGCATTCGCGCCGGCTATCTCGCCGACGGTCTCCCGGGTGTCGACGCTGTCGTCGCCGCCCACGCATCAGGAGGTGCGACATGACCGAGACACGGCCCTCATCGGCACGGTCTGCAACCCAGCGCCACACGGCTGCCTCGACAACGGCGGCCGAGGCCACCGCGGCGACCGCAGAGTCAGCTCCCTATCCTCCCGCGCCACCCGTGGCGACGGAGGTCCTCATCAGCAACGCGCTGGTGCGGTCGTGGACGCGGGACCCGGGCAAGGTCCGCGTCTACACCGGCGACACGTGGTTTCTCGAGGCCGCCGAGCAACTGTTCGAGCTCACCTCGGACGCCGCACGAATTGGCAGCGGAATGGCCACGCTGCTGGTTAAGCCGGACGGAATCGCGACGGGCTCGGCACGCACGGTCGTGGACTGGGCACTGCGCTCGGGCTTTGAGATCCACGACGCCGCCGCGGTGTCGATGGACCACAACGGGATCCGGGCGCTGTGGTACCACCAGTGGAACATCGCTTCGGCAGAACGGCGGCTCCTGGCGGACCTGCTCTGCGGGCTCTCCCCCGCGCTGCTGCTCGTCCTCGGACGATCTGATGACACCGATGACGAGTGGCCGTGCGCGGTGCAGTTGACCGAGCTCAAGGGCCCGACAGCACCGCATCTGCGTCGTCTCGAGCACCTCCGGGGCGTGCTCCCCGGCGGCTCCTACCTGCTCAACCAGGTTCACTCCGCCGACGAGCCCGCGGACGCGCTTCGGGAGTTGGGTGTGTACTTCCCCGCCCGCAGACGACAGCGCACGTTCGAGCGGGTGGTCACCGGCCACGATGCATCGGCGGAGGCTCGCCGGATCGCCGACGAGCTCGACGAGGCCCACGGCGGTTTCTCGACCGAAGAGGAGCCAGCCTGGGAGGCTCTACAACCGTTGCGTCGCCGGGGCGAGTCCGACTCAAACCTGTGCCGGAGGCTGCTGCACGAGTCGATCCGTGAGGACCTGCAGTGGCCGCTGCTCGTGGCCGGGGCCGGGTGTCTGCCGATGCGCACACCGAGCGGTTCGGTGGCGCTGGCGAACCCGCCGGCGTCGGCGTGGGATCCAGGGCGGCCCATCGCCGCACCGCGCGGCGGAGTCGACCGGTCGATGGTCCACCGCAGATCCGAGGCCGAGTTCTTCGTCACCGGAATCGGTCCGGCGACGATCGATGACGAGGGCTGCCGCGTGTTCGAGGCCGCTGTGCAGATGGCCCGGATGCATCCCCTTCACTCGGACCACGTCGGGGCCCAATGGGGTCACTTGGATCTGTTCCACCTCATGGAGGGCGTGCGGCAGGCGTGCATCGCGGGCGGACAGACCGCGTTCGGCGCCAAGCGAAGCGACGTTTTCGTCGTCCGCAGCTTCGGTGCCGAATTCTCCTCGGGGCCGCCGGCGTTCGACGGGCAGCCACTGGACCTGCGGGTCCGGGTCACCGCAGACCGCGAGTATCGCGAGAACGGCGACGGTCCCGTCACCGGCCTACGCGCGTCCATCGATATCACCGATGACGAGGCCGGCACGGTCGGCCGCGCATGGGGCACCTACTCGTGGGTCTCGAGGGACAGCTTCCTCGAACTACGCCGAGCGATGCGGGCACAGACCCAGGGCGGTGCGCAGCCTCCCGCTCAGAACGAGCCCGCCACGCCTCTGCCCTTGCCACCGACCGTGGCTGAATCGGAGGTGCTCCGGTTGGACCCGCGCAGTTCGGTCGTCTCCCGTGAGGGCGCCGCACCCGGGGAACTGGTCCTGGCTGTGGACGTCACCCATCCCGTCCACTTCGACCACCCGCTCGATCACATTCCGGGGATGCTCCTCCTCGAGGCCGCACGCCAGGCAGCTCTTCTCACCATCGACCCGGCCGACCGGGCCGGAAAGGTGGTCAGCCGGGTGGACGCGAAGTTCGTGTCCTTCGC
Organism: Dietzia aerolata; assembly: GCF_014144865.1. Taxonomy (GTDB): domain Bacteria; phylum Actinomycetota; class Actinomycetes; order Mycobacteriales; family Mycobacteriaceae; genus Dietzia; species Dietzia aerolata. The sequence continues at coordinate 4,651 of NZ_JAALDM010000141.1, forward strand.
CGACTATGACCGGCCGGTGACGATCCGCACGCTCGAGATCCCCGCCGAGGAGTCGGCGGACGTGCCTTACGGCGGTGCGCAGTCGGGTGCGGGTCCGGCCGGCGACGACGGCACACACGAACGGGACGCACAGGAATACCGCGTGGAGTTCGTCCAGGACGACCAGGTCGCCACCGTGGCGACGGTGGTGGTCACTGACGGTGGCCGCTGATGGCGGCGGAAGCTGCGCGCCGGGTGGCCTGGTTCCTCCGCGAACGCGTTCCCGCCCATCACGGGCTCTACGGCGTCGTGTGGTCAGTCGCCGGCGAGGCCGGGTCCGCGCTGGCCGCCGGCCCGGCGGCGCGCTGGC
>NZ_JAALDM010000142.1 GCF_014144865.1 Dietzia aerolata
AACTGCTGTCGCAGTGCCTGGCGCAGGCGTACGGCGCGGACGAGGTCGCCGAGATCGGTTCCGGCGGTTCGATTCCCCTGTGCACGGCGCTCCAGCGCGCGCACCCGTCCGCGTCGATCGCGCTGTTCGGCGTGGAGGACCCGGCCGCCGCCATCCACTCCCCCGACGAGAGCGTGGACCCGCGCGAGATCGAGCGGATCGCTCTCGCCGAGGCGGCCTTCCTGCAGCGCTACCGCTGACCTGCGGGGAAGCTGCACAGGAGGCGTGCGGGAGCTGTGCGAAATATGCGCGGGGACAAGCTCTTTGACCCGACCGACGACCGCCCACCAGGTCCGGACCGCGGGCGGCGCGGGCAAGTTGACAGGTGCGCCGCCGGTAACGGTGTGATGAGATATCTCGATAGTGACACCAGTGGCGGCTGTGCCCCTGGCCGTCCAGCTATAAGGAGCCTCGATGCCTGTCCCCAATGGAGACGCCACCAACGCCGCTGAGCGCACCCATGCTGCGCCCGTCCCGTTCATGCGTCGCGCCGGCCGCGCGCTGATCGCCGCCACCGCCGCGACCGCCCTGGCCGCCGGTCTCGCGCCGTCCGTCGCGAACGCCCAGGAGACGGGCGCCATCAGCCCCGAGTCGGTTGCCAACGACGCCGTGCTCGGCGTGGTCACGCCCGAGAGCCTGAGCCAGCTGCTGTACTTCGGCAACTTCCCCGGTTCCTCCGGGTCCTCGATGATGGGGATCGCCAACTCGCTCGGCTTCTCGCCCAACATGTTCGCCGGTGAGCCGCCGCCGTCGCCGCAGCCGAACCCGAAGATCACCGAGACGAAGATCGTCGGCGATCCCGTGGTCGAGGGCCGCTACGAGCGCTACCTCATCGACTCCGCCGACATGAAGCGCGGCATCACCGTCGAGGTGCACCGCGCCGCCAACCCCGGCGCCCCGTTCCTCTACCTCCTCGACGGCGTCGGCTCCGAGCTGCCCAGCGGTTTCACACAGTGGGGCGCGGGCGAGCAGTTCGCGAACGAGAACGTCAACGTCGTCATCCCGACCGGCGGCCAGGGCTCCATGTGGGCCGACTGGAACGAGCAGGACCCGGTCCTGGGCATCAGCAAGTGGGAGTCGTTCATCTCCCGCGATCTGCCCGCGGTCCTCGAGCCGAGGATCAGCACCAACCGCAACCGGGCGATCGGCGGCATCTCGATGGGCGCCGGCGCAGCCATGACTATGGCCACCCGCCACCCTGACCTGTACAAGGGCGTGTTCGGCGTCTCCGGCTGCTACTCCACCGACGCACTGGGCCAGATCCTCACCCGCTACACCGTCGAGAGCCGCGGCGCGACCCTCACCAACATGTGGGGCGAGCCCGGCAACGACCAGTGGGTCGCGCACGACGCGATGATCAACGCCGAGAAGCTCCGCGGCAAGGCCATCTACATGTCCTCGGGCACCGGCGTCGCCGAGCCCGGCGACTGGGATGCCTACAACAATGACGTCGCCAACTTCGTCGCCGGCATGGCGCTCGAGCAGGCCACCGGCCAGTGCACCCACGCCGCCGACCGCCGGTTCAAGGAGCTCGGCATCCAGGCCGACATCGACCACCTGCCCACCGGCATGCACAACTGGTCGTACTACTCGCGACAGATCCCGGTCGCCTGGGACTCCATCAAACACTCGGTGGGGCTCTGACCAACCGGGGTTACGCGCCCTGAATGACAGTTCACGCTGAGTTACGCGCCCGGAATGGTCCATTCCGGGCGCGTAACTCATTTGTTTCCGTGCAAAGAGGACGCGCACCCCTCCGCACTCCCCGCTCGGCGAGTCTGCCCACCCGGCGGCCCTCCATAAGGCGCCCCTCCCCGACCAACCGTCCGCCGTTAGGCTTCTGAACGTGAACCCTCGCCCGGATCTGGACCTGACCCTGCGCATGACGGCGTCGGCCGCCGACTCGCGCCGAGGGATCGTGCGCGCCCACCCCGAGGTGATCCTCGCGCTCGGGATGCGCGAGTGGGACGCCATCGAGATCATCGGCGCGCGGACCACGGGAGCGGTCGTCGCGGCGGCCCAGTCCGGTTCGCCGAGCGGCGTGCTGGTGGTGGACGAGGTCGTGGCCGCGAACTGCGGGCTCGGCGAAGATTCCCGCGTGACCGTGCGGGCCGCGCAGGTGACGGGCGCGCACAGCATCGAGGTCCAGGGCCTGCCGCTCGCGGGCCGGGGCGTCGCGGAGCGGGTCCTGCGGTCGGCGCTGCTGGGCAAGGTGCTGCGCGTAGGCGATTCCGTGACGCTGATGCCCCGCGACCTGGGCCCCGACTTCCCCACCTCCGACACCACCCGCACCCTGCGCAACACCATCGGCATGCAGTGGAGCACCCAGCTGCTCACGGTCACCGCGACTGCGCCGGAGGGGATCGTCTCGGTCCAGCCCACGACAGCGGTGGTCGACGCGGGCAGCTCCGGCGCCACGCACCCCAGCGCATCCCCCACTGCCAACACCAAAAACAACCCCACCACGACGACGACAACGACAACGTCCAACACCTCCACCCCGTCCGCCCCCACCGGCGGCGCTGCACACGCGGGGGTCGGCCATCCCCAGTCCCCTGGTGGGGCAGCCGCCGGCGCTGGCACGGACCACGGAACGAGTGCAGAGTCGATCACCATCGTCGCCCGTGAGGACCTCGTGGGCGTGGACGACCAGGCCGAGGTTCTCGAGCAGTGGCTCTCGCTGGCCCTTGATCGTGCGGAGCTGCTGCGGTCGCTCGGGACGTCGCCGCACCTCGGGGTGCTCGTCGCGGGCCCGCCCGGGGTCGGTAAGGCGACGATGGTCCGCTCCGTCGCCGGCGACCGCCGACTCGAGGTGCTCGACGGACCGTCCGTCGGCGCGATCGATCCCGCCTCCCGGTTGGAGGCAGTGCGTGCCGCCGCCGAACGGACCCGCGAGAACGGCGGGATCCTGCTGGTCACCGACGTCGACGCGCTCCTGCCCTCCGAGACCGAGCCGGTCTCGACCCTCATCCTGGACCGGTTGCGCTCGGTCGTGGCGCACCCCGGCTCGGTGCTGGTGGCCACGTGTGTGCGGCCGGAGGAGGCCGACGCGAGGCTTCGCGATCCGGAGATCTGCGACCGCGTCCTGGACCTGCCGCTGCCGGGCGCGGCCGATCGCGCAGCCCTACTAACGGTCATGCTGCGTGACGTCCCCGCCGGCGAGCTCGATCTGCGGGCCATCGCCGAGCGGACCCCCGGCTACGTGGCCGGTGACCTGCGCGCGCTGACCCGCGAGGCCGCCCTCCGTGCGGCCGCCCGAGCCACCGACGCCACCGCCACCGACGCCACCGACCAGTCCAGCGCGCGCCTCGAGCAGGAGGACCTGCTCGGCGCGGTGAGCGTGATCCGGCCACTGTCGCGCTCGGGCACCGAGGAGCTGAGCCTCGGCTCGATCACCCTCGACGACGTCGGCGACATGGAGGAGGTGCGCCAGGCCCTGACCGAAACCGTGCTCTGGCCGCTGCAGCACCGGGAATCCTTCGAACGACTCGGCGTCCAGCCGCCCAAGGGCGTGCTCCTGTACGGTCCGCCCGGCTGCGGCAAGACGTTCGTCGTCCGAGCGCTGGCCGCCAGCGGCCGGCTGACGGTGCACATGGTCAAGGGCGCCGAACTCATGGACAAGTGGGTGGGCTCGTCTGAGAAGGCGGTGCGCGACCTGTTCCGCAAGGCCCGGGACTCCGCCCCGTCGCTGGTGTTCCTCGACGAGATCGACGCGCTCGCCCCGCGCCGCGGCCAGACCGGCGACTCCGGAGTCGGTGACCGCGTTGTCGCGGCCCTGCTCACCGAACTCGACGGCGCCGAACCGCTCGACGACGTGGTGATCCTCGGCGCCACCAACCGCCCCGAGCTCATCGACCCCGCACTGCTGCGGCCGGGTCGGCTCGAGCGCCTGGTCTTCGTGCCACCGCCCGATGCCGAGGCTCGCGCCGACATCCTCCGCGCAGCCGGCCGGAACGTGCCCCTGGCCGACGACGTGGACCTGGCTGTCGTCAGCGAGGAACTCGACGGTTACTCCGCCGCCGACTGCGCCGCCCTCCTGCGCGAGTCCGCGCTCACGGCGATGCGCCGCGACATCGACGCCGCCGAAGTCACCGCCGAGGACGTGGCCCGCGCCCGGGAGTCGGTCAAGCCCTCCCTCGACCCGGACCAGGTCGAGAACCTGCGCCAGTACGCCGACCGCCGCGAAAACTGACCGCCGCCCGAACAGACCGCCCCCCTCATCGAGAAGTGGGTCCGGCCCACATCGCTCGAGATGCAGGTGAGCCGAACCCACTTCTCGTTGGCCGGTTCGGCCTGGCCGGTTCGCCCTGGCCGGTTCTCGTTGGCGCGCTCGCAACGACGCGGGCACGAGGGCGGGCACTCAGATGCGCGAGTTCATTCGGGCGCGTCGGCGCGCCGGGAACACCTTGCCGGTCTCAGCGGGACGCGGCTAAAGTACGGGGCATGCGGAATCTACTCGTAGTAACCGGACGTAACGGGGTCTGACAGACCGGCATCCCCGTTGCGTGGTTGCTCGCTACTCCGTCGGTCGCCGCACCGACGTCGAGAGACACGAGAGAACCATGAACGCCATTGCGCACCCGTCCGCCCGGACCACCACTGCCCTCGATACCCGAGTCGCCGCACCGCAGACCGTCGCCGCACCGCAGACCTCTGACGCAGCGCCGCACACCACAGTCGCCGCGCCACAGACCGGTGAGCGCCATCCGTTTACAGAACGGTATCGTCGTCGTCTCCCCAGGGGTTTTCGCGACCTCGCCTCCCATATGGACTGGCGCACCATGGTCGACACCTTCGCCCCGTCCTCCGACCATTTCCACCTGGCGGACTTCTCGCGGCGCTACCTCGGGCGCGGCATCACCGCCTACGAGGCGATCCTCGCCACCCGCAGTCCCGACGACCAGCCCGGGTACTTCACCGCCCACCGACTGACCACCGAATCGTGCGGGGAACTCACCGCGATGTCCGAGATGCTCGGACGCGTCGGTGCGCGCGTGCAGATCGAGAAGTTCCACCAGTACGAGGGCACCGAGTTCCCCGGCACCGAATCGTGGTGCACGATCCTGCGCGCCACCAGCGGCCGGAGACACGAGTGGGCGATGGGTTTCGGGCAGTCCTCATCCGAGTCGTCGATCGCGGCTCTGCTCAATGCCGCGACCAGGCTTCATCTGCGCTGACGTCGCTGCCGAAACGGTGTTCTGTAAAGTGTTCACAGGAACTACGCCTCGGCTGACCTAATGCGACCCGCCCCAGAGGGTGGGTATGTCCGCACGTCGTCAGCCGACCGACGTACGGAGAGGAGTCGCCTGTGATCGCGATTCTCGCGGCCCATGCCGTGGCCGCTCTGATCGCGATCCCGTTGGTGCTCCGCCTCGGACGCCGCGCCTTCCCACTGCTGGCCATGGTGCCCGCCGCCGGCGCGGTGTGGGTGGCGACCAAGCTGAACAGCACGCCCACCGAAACCCTGCAGTGGGCGCCCGGCATCCACCTGACGATCGACCTGCGCATGGACGCGCTGTCCGCCTTGATGGCGCTCATCGCACTCGGTGTCGGCGCGTTGGTGCTCTTCTATTGCACCTGGTACTTCGAGGATTCCGAACCGCGTCTTCACCTGTTCGCCGCCGAGCTCGTGGCCTTCGCCGGAGTCATGTTCGGCCTCGTGGTGGCCGACAACCTGATCCTGCTCTACATCTTCTGGGAGATCACCTCAGTACTGAGCTTCCTGCTGGTCGGCCACTACGCCGAACGTGCCTCATCCCGGCGCGCAGCCACCCAGGCACTGCTGGTGACCACCCTCGGCGGCCTCGCGATGCTCGTCGGCATGATCATCCTGGCCCAGCAGACCGGGTCGTACCTGCTCAGCGACATCGTGGCCTCGCCCCCGTCCGGGACGCTGGTGCACTGGGCGCTGGTGCTGGTGATCGTCGGCGCGATCAGTAAATCGGCCATCGCGCCACTGCACTTCTGGCTCCCCGGCGCGATGACAGCGCCGACTCCGGTCAGTGCGTACCTGCACTCCGCTGCGATGGTCAAAGCCGGAGTCTTCCTCGTCGCCGCCATGAGCCCGGGGCTGTCCGGCTCCTCGACCTGGCAGATGCCGCTCATCGCACTCGGCCTGGTCTCGCTCCTCATGGCCGGCTGGCGAGCACTGCGCGAGCAGGACCTCAAGCTGGTGCTGGCATTCGGCACCGTCTCCCAGCTCGGCTTCCTGATGGTGCTGGTCGGCATCGGTTCCCGCGACACCATGCTCGCCGGACTGACCATGCTGCTGGCCCACTCCCTGTTCAAGTCGGCACTGTTCATGTCCGTCGGCGTGATCGACAAGACCACCGGCACCCGCGAGATCCGCGAACTGTCCGGTCTGGGCCGCAAGCGCCCGGCGCTGGCCGTGTTCTTCACCCTGGCCGCCGCCTCGATGGCCGGGCTGCCGCCGTTCCTCGGATTCGTCGGCAAGGAGGCCGCGTTCTCGACCGTGCTGAACGAGGAGCGGCTGCACGGGATGCCCTCGCTCGTCATCACCGCCGGCCTCGTGGTGGGCTCGGTGCTCACGTTCTCCTACACCGCACGCCTGGTCATGGGCGCTTTCCGCTCCAAGCGCACCTTCGACAACGGCATGAGCCCCGCAGTCGCCGAGTCCCGCCCGTCCGGCTTCTTCTTCCTGTCCGTACCTGCGTTGCTCGCGACCGCCGGCCTGGTACTGGGCGTGTGGTCCGCCCCCGTCGAGACCCTCATCTCCCGCTTCGTCAACTCGGCCTTCCCGCCCGGAAGCCCGTGGCGCGGCGACGAGGAGTACCACCTGGGACTGTGGCACGGATTCGAGATCCCGCTGGCCCTGACGATCGTCGTCTACGTGCTGGGCCTGTTGCTGTACATCGCGCAGCGCACCGTCGAGCGCCTCAAGTTCCAGTCGCCGGCACTGGGTAACGCCGACCGTATCTACGACGGTGTCCTGCACTTCTTCGACGTTTTGTCGCTCCGCCTGACCGGTGCCACCCAGCGCGGTTCGCTCCCCCTGACCCTCGGCGTCATCCTGGTCACGCTCGTGGTGTTCCCGTTCATCTCGCTCCTGGTCGGTACCCGCGAGGGCCTGCAGATGGAGCTGTCGGGCAACCCGGTCGTCCTCATCGTCATGATCCCCATGACGATTGCCGCCATCGCCGCCACGCTGCTTCGCAACCGTCTCGCGTCGGTGATCGCCATGTCCGTGACCGGCTACGGCGTGGCAGTGGTGTTCGCCTTCCACGGCGCACCGGACCTCGCGCTCACGCAGGTCCTGGTCGAGACCCTGATGATGGTGGCGTTCGTTCTGGTCCTGCGGACCATGCCCGCCGAGGTGCCGCTGTCCAGCGGCTTCCGCCGGGCGCGCGCCTGGCTCGGCATCGGCGTGGGGCTGCTGGTGATCATCGTCGGCGCCTACGCCATCAACGCCCGCAAGGACCCGGCCGTGTCGACGGTCTTCTCCGACCTCGCCTACCGGATCGGCAACGGCGCCAACTCCGTCAACGTCACCCTCGTCGACATCCGCGCCTGGGACACCCTCGGCGAGATCACCGTGCTGCTGGTCGCCGCCACCGGCGTCGCCAGCCTCGTCTTCCGCAACCGCCGCTACGGTTCGGGACCGCGCATCTCCGACGCCGACAAGACCGTGTCCGGCCGTCGCGGCATCGAGGCCGCGCGCATCGTCATCGAGGCTCCCGGCGCCTCTCCCGGCCGATGGCTCGCCGGCGCCACGGTCCGCGACCCGCGCGCCCGCTCGCTGGTGCTCGAGGTCACCACGCGCCTCATCTTCCCGACAATGATGGTGCTGAGCCTGTACTTCTTCTTCGCCGGTCACAACAATCCGGGTGGCGGCTTCGCGGGCGGCCTCGTCGCCGGCCTGGCCCTGGTCCTGCGATACCTCGCCGGTGGTCGCTACGAGCTCGGTGAGGCCATCCCGTTCGATGCGGGCCGCATCCTCGGCGTGGGTCTGCTGCTGGCCGCCGGCACGGCCGCGTTCTCCATGTTCCTCGGTGCGCCCCCGATGTCCAGCGCGACCTTCGAGTGGGACATGCCCGTCTTCGGACACGTCAAGATGGTCACCGTCCTCTTCTTCGATGCGGGCGTCTACCTCATCGTCGTCGGCCTCGTCCTCGACATCCTCCGCAGTCTCGGTGCCCGGCTCGACCTCAACGCCGAGGATCTCGAGGAGCTCCGCGCCGTCTACGTCGACGCCACGGACTCGCCGTCCACCGCTGCCCTGCGCCGCGTCCCCGGGGTCGACATCCCCGGGCCGCGGTCCGACCTGGCCGTCCGCCGCGCCGAGCGACTCGAGGCCGCCGAGAACCTGGGCGCCTCGCCGGAGGGGATGTCATGACCGCCGACTTCGCACTACTGCTCCTGGCCGGCATCCTCTGTGCCGCCGGCGTGTACCTGCTCCTCGAGCGAGCGATCATCAAGATTCTGCTGGGCATCATGATCATGTCCAACGGCGTCAACCTGCTGATCCTCGCCGCCGGTGGTCCCCCCGGGAACCCGCCGATCCGCGGCCGGGGCTGGGGCGACAACACCGCCGACTCGGATCCCCTGTCACACGCCATGATCCTCACGGCGATCGTCATCACCGCCGGGGTCGGGGCGTTCATCCTCGCGCTGGCCTATCGCTCGTACCAGTTCACCACCATGGACGAGGTCGCCGACGACGCCGAGGATGCCAAGATCGCCAAGCGTTCGGCCCTGGACCCCGCGTCCGCCCCCGACCGCGACGCCTCCGACGACCCGACCACGGGTATGCCCACCGAACTCGGTGAACACGTCGACTACGACGACGAGGATCTCGAGGAGGCCGAAGCCGAATACGAGGCAGAAGCCCAGGCCAAGGCAGCAGCGGAGGCCCGGCTCAAGGCCCTGCGGAAGAAGCAATACCGGGACGACGACGAGGAGGAGGTCAAATGATGTCTGCAGACCTCTTCGGATACCTCATCCCCTCGGTATTCCTCCTTCCGCTGCTCGCGGCGGCGCTGACCCTCGTGGTCTCCCGGCGCCCGCGGATCCAGAACCTGATCACCGTGATCACCCTGTTCGCCCTCCTGGTGATCTCCGGACTCCTGCTCGTCCTGACCGACCAACACGGGATGCACACGGTCCAGGTCGGTGGTTGGGACGCCCCGGTGGGCATCACCCTGGTCGCGGACCGGCTCAGCGCGCTGATGCTCTGTGTCTCGGCCGTCGTCCTGCTGTCGGTGATCATCTACGCCGTCGGGCAGGGTGTCCGTGACGGCGACGGCGACCAGCCGGTCTCGATCTTCCTGCCGACCTACCTCGCCCTGGCGGCAGGGCTGAACGGCGCGTTCATCGCCGGCGACCTGTTCAACCTGTTCGTCGGGTTCGAGATCCTGCTCGCCGCGTCCTACGTCCTGCTCACGCTGGGCGCCAGCCAGGAACGTGTCCGCGCAGGCGTGTCCTACACCGTCGTGTCGATGGTGTCGTCGATGGTCTTCCTGCTGGGCATCGGGCTGACCTACTCGGCTGCCGGAACCCTCAACCTCGCTCAGCTCGCCACCCGCATGGCGGACGTGCCCGATGGACTGCGCAACACGATCTTCGCGGTGTTCCTCGTGGCATTCGGCATCAAAGCGGCCGTCTTCCCCCTGTCGACCTGGCTGCCCGACTCCTACCCCACCGCGCCCGCTCCCGTCACCGCGGTGTTCGCCGGGCTGCTCACCAAGGTCGGCGTCTACGCGATCATCCGCTTCCACACCCTGGTCTTCGCCGGCGGCAGCATGGACAACGTCCTGCTCGTGGCGGGGCTACTGACGATGGTGGTGGGCATCCTCGGTGCGATCGCCCAGTCGGACATCAAACGAATACTGTCGTTCACCCTGGTCAGCCACATCGGCTACATGGTGTACGGCATCGCCCTGTCCACCGAATCGGGGCTCAGTGCCGCGATCTACTATGTCGGCCACCACATCATCGTCCAGACGACCCTGTTTCTGGTCGTCGGCCTCATCGAGCGGCAGGCGGGATCGTCGTCACTGCGTCGACTCGGATCCCTCGCCGTGCTGAGCCCGGTTCTGGCAGTCACCTTCCTCATCCCGGCACTGAATCTGGGCGGCATCCCGCCGTTCTCCGGTTTCGTCGGCAAGCTCGCCGTGGTCCAGGCCGGTGCCGAGGTCGGCGGGCCGCTGAACTGGATCCTCATCACCGGCGCCATGGCGACCAGCCTGCTCACCCTCTACGTGGTGGTGCGCGTCTGGTCCAAGGCGTTCTGGCGGCCCCGCGCCGACGCCCCCGAGGGCGCCATGGCACTGGCCAAGCCTCTCGCGCTGCTGCCGTCCGACGAGTACGTGGAGTTCGACGAGCGTGACGACGTGGGCAAGATGCCGATGAGCATGCTCACGCCCACCCTCGCTCTGGTCGTCGTCTCGCTCCTGATGACCGTGTTCGCCGGCCCACTGCTGGGCGTATCCGACCGCGCCGCCGAGAGTCTGATGGAACGCGGCGAGTACCTTTACTCTGTCCCCACTGACGACACACCCGGTCGCCACGTCGGCAACGTGACGGGGGTGCGTTGACGTGAACAAGGCACCGAAGCTGGACCTGCGGGTACTGGGTTCCCGCATCTTCATGACCCTGTGGCTCGTCTTCGCCTGGACGCTCCTGTGGGGTTCCTACACCGTCGGCACCGTCGCGGCCGGGCTGCTCGTGGCCATCGCCATCATGGTCCTGCTCCCGCTCCCCCGGGTCCCGGTCGAGGGTCTGCTTCGCCCGATGTCCACGATCTGGTTGGTCATCATGGTGGGCTTCTACCTCGTGCGGTCCTCACTGGTCGTGGCGTGGCAGTCGGTTCGTCCGTCGGCCCCGCCGCAGCCAGCCGTTCTGCGGGCTCCGATGCGCCTGAAGTCCGACTTCACTTTGGCGCTCGCGGTGAACTCCCTGAATCTCATGCCCGGCGGCATCGTGGTGCGAGTCGACCCGGTGGCCCGGTACGTCTACGTCCACGTGCTCGATACCGGCACCGACGAGGCCGTCGACGCCTTCTACCGCCAGACTGCGCACGTGGAGAATCTCTTCCAGCGCGCATTCGAGCGTGACGAGGATTGGCGTCCGAGTCCCGAGCATTACACCGCCCCCGCCGACGGCGCCCCGCAGAGCGTCGGCCGCGCACACCGGATCAGACGCCGCTCCGCCGACACCAGCCCCGACACGGAGAAGGAGACCCCCTGATGAGCTTCACCCTCGTCCTGTGGATCCTCGCCGTGATCGCGTTGTCGATCGCACTGTTCATCGCGATGATCCGCCTGGTCGGCGGCCCGGGCACCCTGGACCGGATGATCTCGTTGGACATGCTCGCAGCGATCGCCCAGGGCGGTATCGCCATCTACCTGGCCTGGACCAAGGACACCACCGTCGCCGCCGCTCTTGTCGCGCTCGCTCTGGTGGCCTTCCTCGGCTCGGTGTCCTTGGCGCGTTTCCGAGTCAACGACACGATCGGCGTCCCCGAGGAGCCCCAGTCATGACCGACAATCCCCGCGAGATCATCGCCGCCCTGTTCGTCCTGGCCGGAGCCCTCATGACGTTGGCCAGCGCGATCGGCCTCCTGCGTTTCCGGGACACCCTCAGCCGCATGCACCCGGCCGCCAAGCCGCAGGTGCTCGGACTGGTGCTCATCCTCATCGGCGCCGCGATCAGAATCGTCCCGAACCCGGCGCTGGGCATGCTCGTTCTCGCCGCCATCGTGGGGGTGTGTACCGCCCCGGTGATCGCAAACCGCGTGGGCAATGTCGCCTACCGGGAAAGCGTCGAGGACGGCACCATCACGCACGAAGCGCCGAGCCTGGAGACCTTCGACGACCGGTGTATCACCCCGGAGCGGGGCACCTAGTCAGCTGCGCCGGAGGTCCCGCGCTCGCGAGCCACGCCCGCGCGGCGCACTCCCCCCACAACGACTCGGGCCCCGCCTCCCTTGAAGGAGACGGGGCCCGAAGCCTGTGTCAGATCAGTTGGTCTGGCCGCTAGCCGGCTCACGCTCGGCCTCAGGCACCACGGCGCCGTCCTGGCCCTGGGCGTTCTCCTCACCGATCGGGTCACCCAGCAGGCCGAGGCCCGGGTTGGTGTTCTCGGTCGGGGTGCCCTCCAGGAACTGCTCCTCCTCGGCGTCTACGCCACCGGCGGACTCCGGAGCGATGGAGGTGGTGGTGGGCGTGGTGGGATCGAGGGTGTAGCTGGGGAGCGTGTACGGCGCGTCCGGATCAGCCGGCTGCTCGTTGGGCGGGCTGCACGCGGCCACGCCGAGTGCGAGCAGAAGGGCGGGAGCCGCAACCAAGAGGCGGCGGGCGGTCTGACGCGGGGCCATGGGGGCTCCTTCGATCTCGGGTGGCTGCAAGTCTCAGCTGCAAGTCTCTACGGTGCATGGATCCCGCGCGGCGGGATCGGTGGACTCATCATATCCTCAGGGCCTTGCTCACGAGGGCATGGGGGACGAGACGCCCTCAGCCCTACCCTGAGCTCTGCCCTCGGCCCCGTCCTCAGCCCTGGAGGTCCTGGGTGACGATCACGATCACGCCGGGCCCGTCCGCGGCCATATCCGCCGGTCGCGGCTTGGCGACGATGCCCAGCTGCTGCGCGACCGCCTGCGCGGCCTCCTGCTCGCCGAGCCCGTTGCCGTAGAACGCGGTCGACTCCGCCACGACGCCGCGGTTGGACGGCAGGTTGGCCACATCGCCCACCGCGAATCCGGATTCCCGCAGCTGCTCGCCGGTCCGGCCGGCAAGACCCACGACGGTGCTGTTGTTGTAGATCTGCACCGGCACCGAGGTCACCCCGGAATTGCCGCCGCCGGCCGCCTGTGCCTGGCCGGCCGACTGGCCACCCGCCTGACCGTCTGCACCGGGGGCCGACGCAGCGTCGGGGTCCTGGTCGGCGCCGGGGGGCGGCGGAAGCGGCTGACCACCGTCGGCCGGGGCGGAGCCATCCTGGCCCTGACCGCCCTGACCTGCGCCGTCAGCGCCGGGAGCACCCTGTCCGTCGCCGCCCTGCTCGACCTGGGAGGTGGACTCCTCGACGGCGGTGGCGCCCTCGTCTTCTCCGCCGAACAGCTGGACCAGCCCCACACCGATCGCGAGTACTACCGCCGACAGCAGCACCATGGCGATGGCGCGGTAGGGCGGGCCGCTCGGCTCATCGGCGTGGGGCGGCTCGCCGTGCGCGTCGGGGTCGGCGTCGTCGTACTCGCCGTTGTACTGCGGGTTCTCGTACTGGGTACTCACGCGCCCGAGTGTAAGTCAGTCGAGGCGCATTCCCAGGTTGCGGGCCGCGCGCGCCTTCTGCCTGCTGCTGCGCATGCGGCGCAGCCGCTTGACGAGGAGGGGGTCCGCGGCCAGCGCCTCGGGCCTGTCGATGAGCTCGTTGAGGATCTGGAAGTAGCGGGTGCCGGACATGTCGAACTTCTGCCGGATGGCCTCTTCCTTGGACCCGGCGAACTTCCACCACTGGCGTTCGAACTCGAGCATGGCCTGGTCCCTGTCGGACAGCACGGGGTCCGCCGCATGCAGCTCTGCCGTGTGCTTACCTGACATGTCCTGCTCGTCTCCGACCTGCACCTGCGGTGCCGCCGCGGCCGCTCGACCCATGTGCGTGCCTCCTCGCCGGGATCGGATCACACTGTTGTGATTCCCCCGTAGTGAACCACAGACGTCCGACACCCTGCCAGATCTCTGGCCGGCCCCGCCAGACACAGTCGCGCCGCCCCACCACACTCGATCCCGCCGCCCCGCCAGACGCGAAGCGGTGACCAGGCCGACTGCCCACTAGAATCTGTGCCCATGGCAATCCGTCCCATCGTCATCCTCGGCGATCCCGCGCTCCACGCTCCGACCGAGCCCGTCACCGAGTCCCCGGAGGAGCTCACCGAGCTCGTGGCGGACATGTACGAGACGATGGACGCCGCGCATGGCGTGGGCCTGGCGGCCAACCAGATCGGCGTGCGTAAGCGCCTGTTCGTCTATGACTGCCCGGACCTGGACACCGAGGACGGCGGCAGTCTGTCCCGCGAGGAGGTCGAGGCGCGCGGCGGCTGGATCACTCGCCGCGGCTGCGTGGTGAACCCGGTGCTGGAGACCTCGGAGATCCCGGAGACCATGCCGGATCCCGAGGACGACATGGAGGGCTGCCTCTCCGTCCCGGGCATCAATTTCCCGCGCGGCCGCGCGTGGTGGGCGCGCGTGACGGGCACCGACGAGCACGGCGAGCCGGTGTCGATCGAGGGGTACGGCCTGCTCGCGCGGTGCCTGCAGCACGAGGTCGGCCACCTGGACGGATACCTTTACACCGATCACCTCATCGGCCGGAACAAGAAGGCCGCCAAGCGCCACATCCGCGACGAGGGGTGGGGCGTGCCGGGCCTGAGCTGGGATCCGGCGCGCGACCCGGACCCCTTCGCCGACGAGGATGAAGAACTTTACGACGACGACAACACCACCCCACTCCATGGGTGAGCAGTCCCCCGGCGGACCGGACCCCGCCTCCCCGGATCGTGGGCTATCAGGCCGATCTCGCTGGAACGGCGGTCGCGAGGTGGCCGTCGGCGAGCGGGTGACCGTTCGCCGTTATCTGGCTCCCGGTGAGACGTCGCACCTGTACACGGACGTGATCGGTCACGTGGTGACGCTCGATCCCGAGCTCGTGGTGCGGCGGGAGTCCGGCGAGGAGGTCCGGATCCCGGACGCCGACATCGCGGTCCTCAAGGTGTTGCCCCCGCGGCCGGTGCGTGCCCGCGACATCCGCGCCCACGAGTATTCGGGGGCGCTCGCCTGGCCGGGCACCGAGTTCGAGATCGTGGACGGCTGGTTCTGCCGGGCCGGCGACGACTGGTCGTATCGCCGCGACTCGGCCGTGCCGGTGCTGCCGTGGGCCAGCGCCGCGGAGCTCGACGGGGTCCGCGACTGGTACGCCGCGCGTGGGCTGCCGCTGCGGATCGTGGACGTGGACCGGCTGGTCCGGCTCGAGCAGCTGATGCTCGACGGCCGA
>NZ_JAALDM010000143.1 GCF_014144865.1 Dietzia aerolata
GGATGGCCGAGAAGGATGTGCTCGCCCTCCACGGTCTCGGCCCGGCCCAGCTGGGCGTGTTGCGCGACGCGCTGACAGGCGCCGGACTGGCGTTCACCGATCCGGTCGCCCGACCGCGCGCCACCGGACGCAATGACAACACCGCGTTGGCCACGACCGACGGCTCACCCCGGAAGTGGATCGAGCAGCTGCCCACCGAGCGCCGTGTCGAGGACGGCCTACGGCTGCTGGAGTTGTTCGGCGAGGTCACCGGCGCCGAGGCCGTGATGTGGGGGCCGTCAATGGTTGGGTACGGCCACCACCACTACGTCTACGATTCCGGCCGCGAGGGCGACACGTTCCGCGTCGGGTTCAGCCCCCGCGCCTCGGCCCTGTCCCTCTACGGATTGCTCGACCCCGAGGTGGACGACCTGCTCGGCCGACTCGGGCCGCACAAGACCGGCAAGGGATGCCTGTACGTCACCCGGCTGGCCCGCGTGGACGAGCAGGTCCTGCGCGACCTCATCGCCGCCGGGTGGGCCCGCGGGGAAGCCGGCTGCTGATCCCGAATTTCTCCATCGCCGCGTGTGAGGCCGCGGGCTCGCCGGGCTCGCCGAACTGCCACGAGTGGACGTGTCAGCGATAGGGTGGGGGCCATGCCTATCGTGAATCGGCCCATGGGCCGCAATCACCTTGCCGCACTCAGCGCGGCGGCAGTTGTGGGCGCCACTGCAGCCGGCGCCACCGCGGGTGTCGCGCACGCAGAGTCCGAGGACACCTCCACCGTCGCCTCGCAGGCGACCCAGGACTCCGTGATGGGGCAGGTCGACCCGGGCACGTCGGCAGATTCGGTCGCCCTCGCAGATCAGGCCGCGCAGGCCGACCCGGTATCCCTCGACGAGGCGCCCGAGCCGGTCGCCGTCGATGCGCAGTTGATCCGGTCGGTGGCCCGGCAGGTCCTGCTCGAGCAAGAACGTCCCGAGCACCTCACCAACGTCGACCTCATCGCTCGCGACGTCCTGGCGCAGGGCCCCGCCGACCCGGCACAGGCCGAATACATGACCCGGGAGACCATGCTCGGTTTCGGTCCCGGTGCCCCCGTCGCGGATGCCCCGGAGTCCGAAGTGGTGATGGCGCCGCCGCAGTGCCCGCCCACCGCGCGCGCCTGCATTGACGTCGACGGCAAGATGGCCTGGATGGTCGAAGACGGCCGAGTCACCTACGGCCCGGTCCCCATTACGACCGGCAAGCCGGGCTACGAGACCGCGCGCGGAACACACAACGTCCTGAGGCACGTCCGGCACGATCACAGCATCCCGTTCGACTCCCCCATGCCGTACTCGACGTACTTCACGGTCAGTGGGATGGCGTTCCACGAGGGTCGCCTCGACGAGCCGTCTCACGGCTGCGTGCACCTGGGGCAGCAGGCCGCCGCCCATTTCTTCGAGCACCTCAAGGTGGGCGACGAGATCGTCGCGTTCTGACCGGACGGTCGTGTCAGGCCACCGCGTCGTACACCAGGCACGCGGCCGCGGACAGCGACACCAGCAGCGTCATCGATGCCAGGCTGACCCCTCGCCCGCCGGGGCGGGAGACGATCGCCAGCACCACCAGCGCGAGCACCGCCTCCAGTATCCAGGCCGGTCCACCGATCAGCCAGATTCCGTAGACGGCCTCGCCGCCGATGATCCCGGGGACCACGCCCGCAGCGACCGACCCCCGGGTTCCGGGGCTGGTCGATAATGCTCCGGCCGCTCCGCACACCGCACCCGCAACAGGCCCGACGACTATCCAAAGGGCGACCTCGATGGCCGAGGTGGTGGGCGCGTTGACCGCGAGCCACGGGAGGAGAACTCCCACCATGGCGATCAGCCCTGCAAATGCTCCAGTACTTGCGCTGGCGGTTCCGGCGCTCGCACCTAGGGAGTGTGCTCGTCCGGCGGACCAGCGGCCCGCGATCAGTCCGACCACCGACCACAGGGCGCTCGTTCCGGCCAGGACAGCCCACTGATCGGGAAGTAGCGCGTGCGCGAGGGTGAGCACGAGCCCGCACACGAGGCCGAACCCGAGCGCGCCGGCACACGTGCCGATCGCTCGTCCGGAGGCTCGGCCGGTGCCAGCGGAGTGCTCACTCACCGGGCCGCGACCTATATCAGTCGCGCGGCAGCGGCTTGACCATCGGGAACAGGATCGTCTCGCGAATTCCGAGCCCGGTCAGCGCCATGAGCAGTCGGTCGATGCCCATGCCCAGTCCGGCCGACGGCGGCATGCCCTGCTCCATCGCGGCGAGGAAGTCCTCGTCGAGGACCATGGCCTCGTCGTCGCCGGCGGCGGCCAGCCGGGCCTGGTCCTCGAATCGCTGACGCTGGATAACCGGGTCGACGAGCTCGGAGTAGGCAGTCGCCAGCTCGAAGCCACGCACGTACAGGTCCCACTTCTCGGTGACACCCCGATCGGTGCGGTGGTCGCGGGTCAACGGCGAGGTCTCGACTGGGAAATCACGGACGAACACCGGGCCGTCGAGCTGGTCGGCGCACAGGTGCTCCCACAGTTCCTCGACGAGCTTGCCGTGCAGCCACCCCTTGCCGGAGGGCACGTCGAGCCCGACCTTGCCGGCCAGTGCGGTCAGCTCTTCGACGCTGGAGTCGACGGTCACCGTCTCGGCACCCGCGGCGGCAAGCTCGGGGTGCTTGCGCTGCAGCGCCTCGTTGAGCGACGGGTACATCTTCATCTCGCGCCACTGCCCGCCGAGGTCGTAGGTGGTGCCGTCGACGAGAGTGACCGTGGTGGAACCGAAGACCTCGGTGGCCACCTCCTGGATGACCTCGCGGATCATGGTGGCGGCCGTGTTGTAGTCGCCGTAGGCCTGGTAGGTCTCGAGCATCGCGAACTCGGGGCTGTGCGAGGAGTCGACGCCCTCGTTGCGGAAGTTGCGGTTGATCTCGAAGACGCGCTCGATGCCGCCCACCACGCAGCGCTTGAGGTACAGCTCGGGCGCGATGCGCAGGTACAGGTCCAGGTCCAGTGCGTTGGAGTGCGTGATGAACGGCCGGGCCGCGGCGCCGCCGTGCAGCGTCTGCAGCATGGGCGTCTCGACCTCGAGGAACCCGCGGTTCTCCAGCGCGTGACGCAGCGCCCGCACGACCTTGATACGCAGGATCGCGTTGCGGCGAGCCTGCTCGCGCATGATGAGGTCGGTGTAGCGCTGGCGCACGCGCGTGTCCTCGCCCATCTCCTTGTGGGCGACCGGCAGTGGGCGAAGCGACTTGGCGGCCAGCACCCACGAGTCGGCCATCACAGAGAGCTCGCCGCGCTTGGAGCGCACGACGCGCCCGGTCACCGACACGAAGTCGCCCAGGTCGACGTCCTGCTTCCACGCATCGAGCCGCTCCTGGCCGACATTGGCCAGCGAGAGCATCGCCTGCAACTGCGGAGTGAATCCGCCCGGCTCATCCTCGACGACGGGAGTCGACAGTTCCGCGGACGGGTCGACGCCGTCCTGCAGTCGCACGAAGCACAGCTTGCCGGTGTTGCGGACGAAGAGCACGCGTCCGGTCACGGAGACCTCGACATCGGTCTCCTCGCCCGGCTCAAGATCGGCGAAGCGTGGGTCCGAGGTGATCTCGGCCAGTCCGTGGGTGCGCGGCACCTCGACCGGGTAGGCCTCCACCCCGTCGTCGAGGAGACGCTGCCGCTTGTCGCGGCGGATGCGAAGCTGCTCGGGGGTGTCGTCGGCGGGCTCGTTCGAGGCGGCCCCGGGCGCGGAGGAAGTCGAGTCAGTCACGACTCCCGAGGATAGTCCCCACGACGCGGCGGGACCGAACCCATGGCCGGGCCCTTCCCGCGACGTCAGTGGGCGGAGATCGCGGAGCGCTCGCGCAGCAGGTGCTCGGCACCCGTGAGCAGCCCGAGCGCGCGGGCGGCGCGCAGTGCGTCGTGGCCGCCGTCCACGGCACGGACGCCGTGAACCCCGCGGGAGGCCAGCTCAAGCGCGAACAGCTCGGCGTCCAGGCCGTCATCGCTCACCAGGAGGACCGGACGCCCCTCGGCAACCGCGGCGAGCGGGGCGGGCGACGTGGGATCGAGAAGATCGACGACGGGGCGCGCCTCCACGGCGATCGCACCGGCCAGCACACCCTGACGCTCACGCTGGACACGGGAGCGGATGTCCACCACCAGGGCGCCTGCACGGACAGCGTCCACGTAGGCATCGGCGGTGACGGTGGTCGTATAGGTCGTGGTGGTGAAGGCGATCGTCATGGTGTTCTCCTGGCGAGGTGCGGCGGTGGTGTCGATTCGGGGGTTCGCCGGTCGGGGACACCACTGCTGCGCGCGCGTCGATGCCGCCGGACCGGCCGAGGGCATTCGTCGCGCGTTCATGACGCCAATAGTAGACAGACCGGTCTATCTACCGCAAGGGTCCCGAGCGAATCCACACAGACGCCCGGGGCACACCGGGGCCTCACGCGCCGCAGCGACGCCGCTCGGCGACCGAGGCGACGCCACTCGGCACCCCCGGACACAGCGTCAGGTCTGGCATTTTCTATTTAGTTGATGCATCATGCAACTACGCCGCACGAAGGAGATGCCATGACCGCCGCCCCCGCCCGCCAGCCCGCCGTCTTCATCGGACACGGAGCCCCCACCAATGCGCTCGAGGACAACAAGTGGACCCGCGAATGGCAGGCGATCGGACGGTCCCTTCCCGAGAAGCCGCGCGCGATCCTGGCGGTGTCCGCGCACTGGTACATCAATGCCACCGCAGTGACCGCCATGTCCTCCCCGCGAACGATCCACGACTTCTACGGCTTCCCCCGCGAACTCGCGGAGTTCGAGTACCCAGCCTCTGGGGCACCCGAACTCGCCGACGAGGTGGCCGACATCGCCAAGCCCACCTGGATCGGCGTGGACCAGGACTCGTGGGGACTGGATCACGGAACCTGGTCCGTGCTGGCCCACATGTTCCCCGACGCCGACGTGCCCGTTGCCCAGCTGTCGATCGACGCGAGCAAGCCGGCGAGCTACCACTTCGACCTCGGCACCAAACTCTCCGCGCTGCGCGACTCGGGAGTGCTGGTCCTGGCCAGTGGCAACGTTGTGCACAACCTCGCGGTGGTGGACCCCAGCCGAGGAGAGACGGGAACCGATTGGGCCCGTCGCTTCGATGACCACGCCCAGGAGCTGCTCACCGAGCGGCCCGAGGACGCGCTGACGTTGATCGAGCACCCCGATGTCAGGCTCGCCGTCCCCACCGCCGACCACTTCCTGCCGGTGCTCTACTCCGCCGGCATGGCCGCGGGGGCCGGGGAGAAGCTGGAGGCGTTCACCAAGGACTACCTCTGGGGCTCCCTGTCCATGACCAGTTACCGCTCGGCCGCCTGACACACCTGGCCGGTGGTCGCCCGGAGCCGGACACTGCAGACTGACCGCATGCCCGTCCCCCGACCCGCGACCGTGTCCGACGTGGAGCAGCTCCGCGAGATCGAGCGGTCCGCCGGGCAGCTGTTCTCGGAGATCGGAATGGACGCGATCGCCCTCGACGACCCGCCTACGGCCGAGAACTACCGCATGGCCATCGAGCGCGGCGAGATCACCGTGATCGACCTCGACGAGGTCCCGACCGCGTACCTGCGGGCATTCGAGGTCGACGGCCTGATGCATCTCGAGCAGCTCAGCGTGGCCGCCTCCGGTGCCCGCCGCGGACTTGGCCGCATGCTGATCGAGCACGCGGCGGACTCGGCGCAGGAGCAGGGCCTGGCCGGGCTCACCCTCACCACGTTCGCGTCGGTCCCGTGGAACGCCCCGTACTACGCACGGCTCGGCTTCCGGGTGCTCGATGAGCGGGAATGGTCCCCGGGCCTGCGCAGGATCCGGGACGAGGAGGCCGCCGACGGACTGGATGCCTGGCCCCGCGTGTGCATGATCCGGGAATCACGCTAGCCGGGTCGACATCCGGCCCGACACCGGCAGCAATACCACCAGCACGAGCCAGAAGAGCTGCGCCGCCGACGCCCCGATCGTCAGCGCGACAGGTATCGAGCACAGGAACACCGCAGGGGTCACCAACGCATCACTGAGGGCGGCCAGATTCTGCCTCGACGAGGTGGGGTGCCGCTCCAGTCCGGCCCGCCTGCCCAACTGGTAGACGGTCGACTGCGCCAGCGAGACCCCCGCAATATTCACCGCGTATAGGACTGTCGGCAGCGCCAGGCCCGAGGTCTCGGGATCGCTGATCGCGTCCGTGGTGAACGGAACGAGGATCACCAGACCGGTCGCCACCAGGTTCGCCACCAGCATCGGGCCGTCCAGTCCGGTCATCTTGCTGATGATCCGCACATTGACCCGCCACAGCACGCAGATCACCACGAAGCTCAGGATCACGCCGAACAGCTGCTGCCCGAGGCCGGACTCCGCGAGCGAGGACAGGTCCTGCCACTCCTGCGCCCGGGGCAGGTCCACGTTCGCGATCAGCAGCGTGACGGCGAAGCCGTAGATCGCGTCAAAAAAGGAGAGCCCGCGGTCGAATTCCGACGAGTCGCGGTGGATGACGGCGTTGTCGTCGTCGCCATAATTTTTCGCGCCGTCGTCGTCGCTCCTACCGTGACCCTCCGTCCCGGGCGTCCCGGCGCTCGCACCGTTCATTCACCAAGCATGCCCGACTGCCCACGACCGCCACGCGGGTTCGCACGACACTGGTCCGCGCCACTCGGGTTCCCACCACCAGCGCGGTCAGCAGTTTCGCGCGTGCACCAACCTCAGGCCCTCCAGCGCGAGGTCAGGCTCTACATCTGTCACGGTCCGCGATTCCTCGGACACGACGTCCGCGCGCAGGCCGGTCAGCACCACGCAGGCGTCGGCCAGCTCCGCGACGTCGGTGCGCAGCCGGTCCACCAGGGCGTCGATCTGCCCGGCGAAGCCGATCACGATGCCGGCCTGCAGCGCCGCGACGGTGTTCTTGCCCAGCGCGCCGCGCGGCCGCACGACCTCGATCTTGCGCAGGGCCGCCGCGCGCTCGGCGAGCGCGTCGACGGAGATGTCGATCCCGGGCGCGATCGCCCCGCCGAGGAGCTCGCCGCGCGCGGAAATGGCGTCGACGGTGGTCGCCGTATCGACGTCGACGACGACGACGGCACCCTCGAACAGCGTGTGGGCGGCGAGCGCGTTGACGACCCGGTCGGACCCCACCTCGCGCGGATTGTCGACCAACAGCGGCACCCCGGTCTTGACTCCCGGGGCCACCACGACCGAGGGCAGGCTGGGCCAGTAGTCGGCGGCCATTCGCCGCAGTTCCCCGGTCACCGACGGCACCACGGACATCGCGGAGATGCCGGTGAGCTGCTGCGCGCACTCCCCCAGCAGCCCGCGGATCGTCAACGCGAGTTCGTCGGACGTCACCGACGGTGAGGTGCGCACGCTCCAGGTGCGCTCGAGCGGACCACCGCCGGGCGGGAAGGTGCCGAGCCGGATGTGCGTGTTGCCGACGTCGACGGTGAGAAGCATGGGTGTCCTCCCGCGGCCTAGACGGCGGCGGGCTCCGGCACGCGCGGGTTCTTCAGTCCCGAGCCCTCGGGGACGTTCGCCGGGTCGTCGCCCTCGGTGAGCGTGCGGTTGTCGCCGTCGACAAACACGACGCGGGGCTTGTAGGCCCGCGCCTCGGCGTCCTCCATGATCCCGTAGGCGATGATGATCACCAGGTCGCCCGGGTGCACCAGGTGCGCGGCGGCGCCGTTGATGCTGATCACGCCGGAGCCGCGCTCGCCGGTGATGGCGTAGGTGGTCAGGCGGTTGCCGTTGTTGATGTCGACGATGTCGATCTGCTGGCCCTCGAGCAGGTCGGCGGCGTCCATGAGGTCGGCGTCGATGGTGCAGGAACCGACGTAGTGCAGGTCGGCCTGGGTCACGGTGGCCCGGTGGATCTTGGAGTGGAGCATGGTGCGCTGCATGTGTCAGCCTTCCTGGGAATCTGCGGGGCGCGCGGCGAGCACGGCGTCGTCGGCGAGGTCGTCGGCCATCTCGGCCTGCTGGGCGGCGACGGTGGCCTCGGCCGCGGCGAGGAAGCCGGTGCCGATGGCCACGCCGACGTTGTCGATGAGGCGGGTGGTTCCGATGCGGGCCGCCACGAGGAGCCGGCCGGGGCCCTCTTCCGGCGGTTCACCAAGGTCCGCGGCGCGGAGCTCGAGGTAGTCGAGGGTGATCTGCGGGCGCTCGGCCAGGAGCGCGGCGGCGGCCTCGATAACCGCCTGCCGACCGCCCTTGGCCGCGAACGTTCCGGCCACCAGCGCCGCGTTGATGGTGGTGGCCAGTTCGCGCTCGTCGTCTGAGAGGTAGCGGTTGCGCGAGCTCATCGCCAGTCCGTCGGACTCGCGGACCGTGGGCACGCCCACCACGCGCACGTCCAGGTTCAGGTCGGCGACCATCTGCCGGATGAGCACCAGCTGCTGGTAGTCCTTCTCCCCGAAGAACGCCTGGTGGGGGGCGACGATGTTGAAGAGTTTCGCCACGACAGTGAGCATCCCGGCGAAGTGGCCGGGGCGGGCGGCGCCGTCGAGGATCTCCCCGGTCTGCCCCGGCTGCACGGTCGTGCGCGGGCCCTCCGGGTACATGGCGGTCGCACTGGGGGCGAACACCAACTCGACGCCCGCCTCGGCGAGTTTGGCCACGTCCTCGTCCAGGGTGCGCGGGTAGGCGTCGAGGTCCTCACCCTCGCCGAACTGCAGCGGGTTGACGAAGATCGAGGCCACCACCACGGCCCCGGGCGTGCGGCGCGCGGCCTCCACGAGCGCCAGGTGGCCCTCGTGCAGTGCGCCCATCGTGGGCACGAAGGTGATCTGCTTGCCCACCTTGCGCAGCGACTCGGTGACCGCGTGGAGTGAGTCGGGCTCGTGGTGGATCGTCAGCTCGCCGCGGGCGTAGCCGGTGTTCGGGCGGCCGGGGACCGCGGTCCGGACCGGGTAGGTGGTCATCGCAGCTGCTCCGTCAGGTCGGGGGCGAGAAGGTCGGTGACATCGCGGCCGGCGCCGCAGCGGTCGGCGGTGCGCAGCGCCAGCGCGCGGTAGCCGGTGGCGATTCCGCCGTCGACCTCCTCGAGCGCGTCGAGGTGCCGCGAGACGGTCACGGCGTCGCCGCGCATGACCGGTCCGGTCAGGGCCGCATCGCCGGAGGCCAGGACGTTGTCCAGGGCGGCGCGCAGGAGCGGCTCGAGGGTCCGGCGGGCGAGCGCTTCGGCGTCCTGGCCGAGCATCCCGTCGGGATCGCCCTCGACTCCGCCGCCCGGCAGGACGGCGAACGACGCGGCGAGTGCTTCCGCGGCGTCGTTCACGAGGGTGACCAGGTGATTGGCGCCGTGCGCGAGGG
>NZ_JAALDM010000144.1:0-2384 GCF_014144865.1 Dietzia aerolata
GACGACGGCCGTCGCCGCGATCGCGGGGATGCGCCAGCGCGCGGCCGGCCCCCGGAGCCGGACGAGCGCCCACCACAGCAGCGGCAGTACGAGGTAGAAACTCATCTCCACCGACAGTGACCAGGCGTGCGTCAGGCCCTCGACGAGGGAATCGGGGACGAAGACCTGCGACAGGGTCAGGTTGGCCGTCCAGGTGGCCGGCGAGCTCGAGGCGTTCTGGGGGACCAGCAGGAACACGGCCGCGACCAACACGAGGTAGGCGGGCATGATCCGGACCAGACGGGAGCGGAGGTAGGTGCGGGCCGGGCGCGCGGTGCCGGGCTCGCCGCTACGGGCGTGCAGGGCGTGCACCCGCCAGAGTAAAAAGCCGGAGAGCGCGAAGAACACAGCCACCGACAGGTCCATACGGCCCCAGATCCGGTGGATCGTCGAGCCCGTCGACGACGCCGTCTGGAACGCCACATGGGTGGTGAGAACGGCAAATGCGGCCACCGCCCGGAGGCCCTCGAGGGCCGGAACGAAGCCCCGCGCGGACGGAAGAGTTCCGAATTGTCGGTCGGGGGTGCCAGATGCGTTCTTCATCACTGTTAATCTTCTCCTGATGATGGTCCGGCCCGGGCGATCACCCCCGCGGGATAGGGGGTGGCTGGCGGACTGACGGCGATACTCCAGGAGGACTACCGATGGCACGACAGAGCAGTTCCGCAGGAAGGAAGGCATCTGTTCCCGGACTGATCCTTGTGGGGCTCGGGACCTTCCTCATCACTATCGCACTCGCGTTGGTGTTCTTCGTGGTACCGGCGCAGAAGAAGACCCCGCTGGACATCAACTCCACCACGGTGACCGAGGTCGTGCCGGGCGCCGTGCTCGTGGGTGGGGCACTGGCCTCCAACACCCCCACCGAGCTCAACGCCGACCGCGAGGAGTGCCGCGCGGAGGACGCCGGCGGAGATGACGAAGCGGCTGACGACGCCGCCGAGGGCGAGGACGCCCCCGAGAGCGAGGACGTCGAGACCGTCACCGAGGACGGCGAGGCCGACGACGCCGAGGTGCAGTTCCCCGTCACCTGCTTCATCGACAACGACATCCCGATGTTCTCGCAGCGTCGCGTCACGGCGGTTGAGCCGTCCGACGCCGAGGTCATCACCATGCAGGCCGCGCAGACCCTGATGCGTGAGGACCTGGCCGACGGCGGCGACGAGGAGTCGCTCATCAACGCGACCGTCGACCGCATCACCTTGGACCGCGTGACCGCCGAGCCGATCGACGAGCCCACCTCCACCGTCCAGCTCGTCAGCGCCGGTGGCGAGGAGAGCGCGCCGACCGGCTTCGTCCGCAACGGCATCCAGTACAAGTTCCCGTTCGACACCGAGCAGCGCGCATACGACTACTTCGACGCCGGCACTTTCACCACCAACCCGATCGAGTTCGTCGGCGAGACCACCGTCGGCGGCGTCGAGGCATATGAGTTCAAGCAGGAGCTGGGCCCCATCGACATGTGGTCCTCGATCCGCGATCACTTCGCCTCGATCACCGAGGGCTACGACCCGGCCGTCGAGTCCGTCCTGGCCAGCTACCGCCGTGAGGGCATGACCGCCGGCCAGTGGGGCCTCGAGGGTGACCCGGAGCGCGTCGTCGACATGCGCCGCTTCTACACCAACACCCGCACCGTCTGGGTGAACCCGGACACCGGCCAAATCGTCAACGGCACCGAGCAGCAGTTCCAGTTCTTCGCCGAGGACCAAGCCGAGGCCGACGCCTTCTTCAACGATAAGACCGCCGTGGAAGAGGAGAGCGCCGACCCGACTCGCACGGCCGTCCGCTTCAACTCCGGCTGGAACGAGGAGACGCAGGAGAAGACGCTGTCGGATGCGCAGGACAGCGCTGACTCGCTCAACACCTTCGGCCGGATCGTGCCGATCATCCTGGGTGTCCTGGGTGTGCTGTCGCTGATCGGCGGCGTCATCCTCGGAGCCCGCGGTGGCCGCGGAGGCCGCAGCGCTGCCCGGGCCTGACCCGACTGGCCTGTGCTGAGCTGGCCTGGCCGGACCTGAGCTGACCCGGTCCGACCTCAGCTGGCCGGACCCAATGCTCACCGGCAACCGTCCGGCCACGCGAATCAGACGAGGCGCCCCGTACACAAAGCCCGAGAGGGCGGTGTGCGGGGCGCTGTCGTATCTGCCGCCCGTCAAAAGACCCGTCGGAAGTCACTTGACCCGCGCAATCGCGCAGGCGAACCGCCATCGAGCGGGCGAGCTGCAAACGCGCAGGCGAACCGCCATCGTGCGGGCGAACTGCGATCGCGCAGGCGTACCACCATCGCGCAGGCGAACTACACCGCCTGAGGTGCTTGCCGCTCCCGCCGCTCCCGCCGCTCCCGCCGC
>NZ_JAALDM010000144.1:2427-6165 GCF_014144865.1 Dietzia aerolata
GACGCGATGGTCGTCATCGCTGCGGACATAGTCGCCGCCTCTGCGATGACACGCGCGTGTCGCCGCAGAGACTACGACCATCTAGACAGGGACTACGACCATCCGGGCAGAGGGCACCCCGCCCATCCGATTTGTCGGGTCCGGAGGCTACTGGTCCTCGGTGTACTCGGGCGTCTCCACGGTGATCGGGCCCGCCGAGGCGCCGCCGTTGGTGGTGAGTGTGTACTCGACCTGGCCCTCGCCGGTGGGGATGATCGTGTCCTTGGGGTGGGCGAGATTGCCCATCGGTAGGAACGCGGGGCTGGGCACCTCCATGACCTTTTCGCCGGTCTCGCCCGTGTCGAGGTTCTTCCAGGTCAGGGTGGCGGTGAGATCGCAGTTGCCCACGCCCACTACGCCGGCGGCCCAGCCGACCTGCGAGGCGTGGGGGCTGCCCTCGCCGTCGATGGTCGCCGACACCGCACCGAAGCAGGTGCCGGTGGGCGAGCCGCCGGTGGCCACCAGCCGGTCGTCGGCGGGGGTCAGCTTGGGCATGGTCTCGGCGGAGCCGCTGACCGAACCGGTCTCCGGCATTGTCTGGGCGCCCGCCGTCGCGGGGGCCGCCAACGAGGCGGCCACCGCGAGGCCGGTAATGCCGAGAATTGAAGTGACACTGCGTCTGTGGGCCGATCTGGCGGCGATGTCGGAAATCATGTCTGCCATCCTGACATCCGGCATCGGTGCCGACAAGGGGTGCCGGGGAGTTGCCTGGTGGCACGACCGACGGACGCGTGACGGTTCTTCTACTAATGGACGTAGGCCGGGGTCTGGATGGACATCGGGCCGGACCACCCGCCAGCGTTGGTGCGGAGCGTGTACTCGATCTCGCCGGGACCGGTATCGATAACCGCTTGCATCGGGTGGTTGATGGGATTCGGAACGCCGTTGGCGAGTAGTGGCGCAGGGATATGGACGACTTCCTCGCCGGACTTTTTGCTGTCGTTGAGGTTCTGCCAGGACAAGGTCACGGTGAGGTTACAGTGGCCGATTCCGACGATCCCGAACGTCCAGCTGACGGTGGCCGAATTGGGATATCCGATGGGATTGATGGTGGTGGAGACGAGTCCGAAACAGGTGCCGGTGGGGGATCCGGTCCCGGCGACGAGGCGGTTCTGGGCGGCGACGAAGTCGGACGAAGATACAGCATTCGCGGTGCCCGGGACCATGATGGAGGGGGCCAGGGCGACAGTGGTGGCGGCGGCGAGCGCCCCCACGGAGACCAAGGGCCGGCGGTTTTTTCGCCGGGTAGTGCGGGTAGTGGGCATGTGAGAATGCTTTCACCACGCTCAGGTTCGGGCAAGCACGAAATGGTCCCGGATCAATCACTGTTGCGAGCGGTGCTGGATGGGGAGAAGTGGACACCTGTCTGTAGTGTCCGTCGTAAGGCTGTGAAAGGGACAATGGGATGAGTGCACCTGCGCACGGTGGGGACGCCGTCCTCCGCGATGACCGCGGCCTCGTCTGGGTGTTGGCCTTCGGCGGGATCGTGGTCTCGGCCAGCCAGACGCTCGTCATCCCGCTGCTGGGGATCCTTCCGACGATCCTGAACACCAGCGCCGTCAACGCCTCCTGGGTGGTGACGGTGACCCTGCTCGCGGGCGCGGTGGCGGGCCCGGTGATGGGCCGTCTCGGCGACCTGTACCCCAAGAGAAACGTGATCGTCGTGATCGCGCTGATCATGGTGCTCGGCTCGGTGATCTCGGCGGTGTCGTCGTCACTCTGGCCGATGATCATCGGACGTGCCCTGCAGGGGGTGGGGATCGGCGTGATCCCGATCGGGATCGCCACGATGCGGGAGGTGCTGCCGCCAGCCCGGCTGGGGCCCGCGATCGCCCTGATGAGTTCCTCGCTCGGCGTGGGTGGCGCGCTGGCCCTCCCGGCTGCCGCGGCCCTGGCCCAGTACGGCTCCTGGCAGTGGATGTTCTGGGGCTCGGCCGTGTTGGGCCTGGTGGCAGCCGCGTTCCTGTGGTTCAAGGTCCCGCTGATGCCGGCCGCCAAACCGGACGGCACGCTCGACATCGTCGGTGCGCTCGGCTTAGGAGTGGGACTGGTCGCACTGCTTCTGGGCATCTCCAAGGGCGCCGACTGGGGCTGGGTCTCGCCCCTCACGCTGGCCATGTTCGCCGTCGTCGTGGTCGCGTTCCCGGTCTGGGGCTGGTGGGTGCTTCGGCATCGCTCGCCGATCGTGGATCTGCGGGTGGCGTCTCGGCGCCCGGTCCTGCTGACCAACATCGCCTCGGTGACGGTCGGCATGGGCCTGTACGCGCAGTTGCTCATCTTCCCGCAGGTCCTGCAGTTGCCGATCGCGACCGGTCACGGCCTGGGCCAGTCGATGGTCGCGATGGGCCTGTGGTCCGCCCCGGCCGGTCTGGCGATGATGGCTGTCTCCCCGGTCAGTGGCCGACTCATCGGCACTCGTGGACCCAAGCTCACGCTGGCCCTGGGGTCGATAGTCATCGCGGTGGGGTACTTCGCCGGCCTGTTCCTCATGGGGTCCACGTGGGGCGTCATGACGGCGGGGATCATCATCAGCGGCGGAGTGGGCCTGGCGTACGGGGCGATGCCGGCGCTGATCATGGAGTCGGTTCCCAGCAGTGAGATGGGCTCGGCCAACAGCGTCAATACCCTCATGCGGTCGATCGGCACCACCACCTCGGCGGCGGTGCTGGGCGTGATCCTCACCCAGATGTCGGCCGACTTCGAGGGACTGTTCGTCCCGTCTGAGCTCGGCCTGCGGGTCGGGTTGGTGTTCGGTGGGGTGATGGCGTTGGTGGCCGCCGCGGTGGCCTCGACCATCCCGCCGCCGTGGAAGTCAGACGACGACGTGGTGGGTTCAGACGGAGTGCGCTCGAGCTGAACGCGGTCAGCCGGCCACGCCCCGCGCCCGCCGGCTGATGGCCTCAGCCAGCTCGACGGGCCGCTCCTCGGGGATCCAGTGACTGACGCCGGATAGCTCGACGAAACGATAATCGCCGTCGACGTACCGCTCGGTCAGTGCGGCACCGCCGCGTCCGAGCGCAGGGTCGTCGTCGCTCCATACAAACGTCGTGGGCACTCCCACGCGCGAGGCCACCACCCGCGGCGAGGAGAACGGCAGTGCCCGATACCACCCGAGGCCGCCGCGGATGGCGTCGTCGGTGACCATCTCGTCGCGGAACCGCGCGATCATCTCGGGCGTCATGCCCATCCCGGCCAGCGCCTTCTCCGGCGCCGCCCCGGGCGAGTTCAGCAGCAGCTCGGGCACGAACGGCAGCTGGAAAAAGCCCATGTACCAGGACCGCAGCAGCTGGTCGGAGACGAGCATCGCCTTGAGGAACGCCGCCGGGTGCGGCACCGAGACGGCGGTCAGCGTGCGCACCCGCTCGGGATGGTTGCCGGCGGCGGCCCATGCCACGGCGGCGCCCCAGTCGTGCCCGACGAGGTGCGCCGAGGCCAGGCCGAGGTGATCCAGCAGGGCCAGAACGTCGCCGACCAGCTCTTCCAGCCGGTACGACCGCCGACCGCGGGGGCGGGCGGAGGCACAGTATCCGCGCTGGTCGAGGGCGATGGTGCGCAGGCCGTCGGCGTGCAGGAGGGGGGTCACGGCGTCCCAGCTGGAGGTGCGCTGCGGGAAGCCGTGCAGGAGGACGACCGGCTCGCCGGCGTGCGGCCCCGAGTCGATGGCGCGCAGTTCCATGCCGTCGCGGGGGAACCACAGTT
>NZ_JAALDM010000013.1 GCF_014144865.1 Dietzia aerolata
CGGGCTGGGCGAAGGCGGCGCGGCCGGAGTGATCGGCCACCACGTCACCGACCCGGCCGCGCTCCGCTCCGCCATGGACGGCGCGGGTGCAGGCGGCGCCGGCGGCGGTCACATGGAGTCACTGCTCACCCCGCAGATGCTGGGCGCCCACCTGATCGCGGTGGTCCTCACGCTCACCCTGGTGGGGATCCTGACCGGGACCCTGGCGTGGGTCGCGGCCCGGGTGGTGCCCCTGTTGGCGAGGGTGCACCTCGTCGTCGTCGGACCCCTGCTGTCCTCCTACCATGCCCACGCACCGCGCGCCCGGTACCTCCTGACCGGCGGTGAAACCCGAGCGCCGCCCGCCGCAGTGTGATCCGACCCCACACGCCCGCCCCTAGACGGACGGGCGAACACCTCCCTGTCTCAGAAGGACACATATGCGTACCAACCGCACCACCCGTACCGCCCTCGCCGCGGCCGCCGCCCTCGCACTCGGACTGGGCCTGGCCGCCTGCACCGAGGACACCGGCACCACCTCGAACGCCGAAGAGCCCGCTGCCACCAGCCAGCCGAACGACGGCGGCGAGTCCGAGGCGGCCGTCGTGGTGTTCCAGAACGGCTGGGCCAAGGCCACCGACACCGACATGTCCGGCGCGTTCGGCACACTGCGCAACACCGGCGACGTCCAGGTGCACATCACCGGCGTCACCTCACCCGTCAGCGACCGCGTCGAGATGCACGAGATGGTCCCCGGCGGCAGCGGCATGATGATGCAGGAGAAGGAGGGCGGCTTCGTCGTGCCCGCCGGCGGCGAACTGTTCCTCGAGCCCGGCAAGGACCACTTCATGCTCATGGACCTCACCGAGCCCATCACCACAGGCCAGGTGATCGAGCTGGTCCTCGAGTTCGACGACGGCTCCGAGCAGGACGTCACCCTCACCGCCCGCGACTTCAAGGGCGGCGAAGAGGAATACGTCGGCGGCGACCACGGCAGCCACGGCGGCGAGGAGGGTGCCGAGCACGATGGCTGACCAGACCTCCCGCGGTCTGTCCAGGCGGTCGGTGCTCACCGGCGGCGTCGCGGCGGTCGTGGGTGGCGGCGCCGCGGGCGCCCTCGCCGGCTACGCCGGACGAGGAGTACTCGACGACGACAAGACCGTCGACTGGAAAACCGTCGCCGACTCCCGGGTCGTCGGATCGGCCACCGAACCATTCCACGGAGACCGGCAGTCGGGCGTCACCACGGCACCGCAATCGCACGCCGCCTTCGTGGCATTCGACATCGTTCCCGGAGCGACCCGCACCGAGGTCCAGGGCGTCCTGCGCGCCTGGTCCCAGGACGCCGCCCGGCTCACCCAGGGCCACGGCGGCCTGGCCGACCTCGAACCCGAACTGGCCGAGGATCCGGCGAGGCTCACCGTGACCATCGGACTCGGGCCCGGCTTCTTCGATGCCGTGGGGATGCCGGACCGCAAGCCCGACTGGCTCGAGCAGCTGCCGGCGTTCCCGCAGATCGACCAGCTCGAAGACCGCTGGTCCGAGGGGGATCTGCTGCTGCAGATCTGCGCCGACGACCCGCTGATCGTCTCGCACGCCGCCCGCATCCTGGCCTCCGGGGTGCGGGGGGTGGCGCAACAGAAGTGGTCCCAGCGCGGTTTCCGCAAGGCCGTCGGCACCGACCCCAGCGGGCGGACGCAACGCAACCTGTTCGGGCAGATCGACGGCACCGTCAACCCGACCGAGGACGAGGTCGACTTCGACCAGATCCTCTACTCCGACGGCGCCGATCAGCGGTGGATGCGCGGCGGCTCAGCACTCGTGTTGCGCCGCATCCGCATGACGATGGACACATGGGAGGAGATCGACCGCACCTCCCGCGAACTGTCCGTCGGCCGCACCCTCGACACCGGGGCGCCGCTCACCGGGACCGCCGAGCACGACCCGGCGGATTTCGAGGCCGTCGACGAGGTGGGGCTGCCGGTGATCCCGCCCGAATCGCACATCGCGCGGGCCCGCCAGCGTGATCGGGGTGAGGCCATGTTGCGGCGGCCGTACAACTACGACGACCCGCCGGAGGCAGGCGAGATCAGCAACACCGGGCTGCTGTTCACCGCCTACATGGCCGACCCGGTGCGCACCTACATCCCGGTGCAGCAGCGGCTCGCCGAGCAGGACGCCCTCAACACATGGACGATCCCCATCGGGTCGGCGGTATTCGCGATCCCGCCCGGGGCGCCCGAGGGCGGCTACGTGGGGCAGCAACTCTTCGAGGGCTGACGCCGCCGCCCGTCGGCCTCCGCCCGGCTGGCGCGGGGCCGCGGCGGGTTACGCGTCCTGTTCGTACGCATTGCCTGGGGGTGCGTGCCCGGATCGGTCCATTCCGAGCGCGTACCCCATGCGGCACGTGTCAGGCCCGCCCTCCCGGCGCCTGGTTATGCATCCCTTTGCGGGTGCGCATCCATTCGGGCGGACTGTCGCGGAGGTGTGCATCCGATCTGGCGCCAATCGGGTGCGCAACCCCCAGCCGCTGCGTCTGAGATGAAGCGCAAGCCACAGAGGTTGTGGCCGGACCCAACTCGGGCCCGGCCACAACTTCTGTGGCGCGGTTTGCGGCTTGATTTAGCTGGTCGTGCTCCGGTCGGCTGCTCGCGGGCCGCTCACAGTTCCGCTGCGATCGCCGCGGCCATGGCCTCCTGCCCGAGAGCGGTCGGATGCATCGGCGCTGTGTTGTCGCCTACGCCGAGGAACGAGGTCCAACGCTGGTCGGGCTTGGCACAGGCACTGCGGTCGACGGTGTCCGTCGGCAGCACGGAAACGTGCCCGTTTCGGCGGGCGGCGGTGTTGACGGCGGCGTTGATGTCCTCGGTGATCTCGCGCGCCCAGGTCACATCGGCGGGATTGAATCGCTCGACGATTGCGCACGTCGTGCCCGCGGCCGGCATCAGCGGCATGTACTGGGTTGCGACGATGGTCGCGTCCGGCGACAGCTCCGCGATCGTGTTGTAGACCTCGTCGATCGGACCGTCTTCGGCGTACGTCGTGGCGATGCTGTTGTTGACGTCTGCTCCGACCTCCGACTCGCACGTGGCAGTTCCTGGCAGATCCTTGAACGGACCCTGCCGCGTGATGCACGCGACGATGGCTGCGAAGCCAACGTCATTGCCGCCGATCGACAGGGTCACCAGGTCGGTGTCCTCGGACAGTGCGTCGAACTGGGGCGGAGCGGTCTGCTGGTTCGGTGCCGTGCCAAGCGTTTGTGTTCCGGCCAGATTCGGGATCTGGGCTCCGCCGCAGGTCACGTCCGTCAGCTCACCCACCGCCGGGTTCGCGTCGAGGCTATGCGCATAGTTGGCCAGACTGCGTGCGCAAAGCTCCGGCTCTCCCGTCTGTGCGCGATTGTCACCCAGTGCCGCGTACGAATCACCGAGCGCCACGTACTCGGCGTAGGCGGGCGACGCGAGCGAGCCGAACGGCCCGAGCGAGCCGGTCGTGCTGCCGGGCGCGACCGTGCTGGAGCCGAGCGAGCCGACCGCGATCGTCCCATCCGCCTGCGCGGTGGAATCGGCGGAGGCGAGCGGCGCCGCGGCCATGGCGAGTGCGGCGCCCACCGCGAGAGTGCCGGTCAGGTGGCCAGCGCGACCGCGGGAGTAGGAGGGGTGTGAGGAGGGAGGGGAGAAACTACGACGACGACGAGACGTAAACATCTTCATAGTCTGCGCCCGCCACCGGGCCGGTACAGGCTATTAACCCCGAACTCGTGACTCGAGTGACAGCTGTGGCCCGATGAGGCAATCACCTACCCAGCGCGGTCAACACCCGGTCGGCGACGTGCGCGTGACCCAACGATGTGGGGTGGATGGGAGCGGCTCCGGTCTCCACGCCGAGCAGGTCCACGTAGCGGGTGTGGGCGGGCGCGCACATCGAGTGGCCGGGCTCGTCGGGGATCACCACGGTGGCGCCGTTGCGTTCGGCCGCCGCGCGGACCACGTCATTGAGCGAGTTCTGGAATCCGCGCACCTTGTCCCGCTCCTCGCGGCTCGCGGCCATAAGCGGCGCACATGCCGGCGACGACGCGATGATCTCGTCGGTTTCCGGGATCGCCGCGAGGTATCCGGTCGTCACGACCTGGGCATTCGGGGAGCGGCGGGCGATTTCCGCATAGACCTCGTCCATATGCGTGTCGAGTTCATCCAGGGCCGCCGCGGCCTGACGGTCGATCACGTCCGCGCACCCGGTGGAGGAGTCGAAGCCCTCCGAGATCGACGGCATCAGCTGGTCCACTGCCGGCCGGAGGGGCTCGGCGACATTGGTCCGCACCGAGCACGCGAGGATGACCGCTCCGAAGCCCACGTCGTTGCCGCCGATCGACATCGAGACCAGGTCCGTGTCGTCGGTCAGGGCGTCGAACTGCGGGGGCACGCCCTTGTCCGGGGCCCAGAAGTCATCGGTGACGGCGCCGCCGCAGGAGGCGTTGACGAACGTGCCGACGCCCAGTTCGCGCGCAACCACGGTCGGGTAGGCGTCATCGGTCCGGACGCAGCCGACCGGGCCGTCGCTCCACGCGCCCGGGGCGATGCGCCCGACCGCGGCGTACGAGTCGCCGAGTGCCACGTACTTGCCGGGGCCCTCCCCGTCGCCTGAGGTCACGGCAGGGAGGTTGCCGTCCGGGGTCATTCCCGCGCCGATATTCTCGCCCAGCGCCTGCGCCGAGCCGCCGAACTGCTGGGCCGTCGACCCGGCCATCGGTGGCGCCTCCGGGATCGGGGGAGCGGCGGAGGCCGAGGGGGCCACGGCCATCGACAGGGCCAGCGCAGACGCGATCAGTCCGGGCGCCAGTCGGCGAACAGAGCGGGAGGAACGAGTGAGCATGAATACACCAATACACGATCGCGACCTGGACGGGGGAAGCTACCTTGTCCAGTTCCGGCCCGGAGCACAGACCCCGGTTCACCATCGGGAACCGGGGTCTGTGGCGGGCGACCGCCGCGCGGTGTGAGGCGTCAGTCGACGGGCGGCTTGGCCGGCAGACGCACGACCTGGCCCGCGTAGGACAGGCCCGCGCCGAAGCCGATGCACAGTGCGATGTCGCCCGGCTCGGCCTGGCCCTCACGCAGCATCGTCTCCATGGCCAGCGGGATCGAGGCGGCCGAGGTGTTGCCGGTCTGTTCGATGTCGTTCGCGATCGCCACGGTGTCCGGCAGGCCCAGGTGCTTGGCCATGGCCGAGTTGATGCGGCCGTTGGCCTGGTGCGGGATGAACGCCTGGATCTGCTCGGCGGTCACATCGGTGGCCTCCAGGGTCTTGGCACACACCTTGGACACCTGCACCGCGGCCCAGCGGAACACCTTGGAACCGTCCATGACCAGGTAGGGCTGCACCGAGGCGCCGTCGGCGGCCTCGTCCATGAACTCGCGCCAGTTCTTGGTCTGCTTGATGGCGTCGGCCTGCTCGCCGTCCGAACCCCAGACGACCGGGCCCACGTCGTTGCCCTCGTCCGAGGGACCCACCACCACGGCGCCGGCACCGTCGCCGAAGATGAACGCGGTATTGCGGTCCGTCGGATCGATCCCGTCGCTCATCCGCTCGACGCCCACCACCACGACGTAGCGGGCACCGCCGCCACGGATCATGTTGGTCGCCACCGCCAGGCCGTAGCCGAAACCGGCGCAGCCCGCCGTGAGGTCGAACGCGGCGATGCCGTTGCGGCCGATGTTCATGGCGACC
This sequence comes from Dietzia aerolata, assembly GCF_014144865.1. Classification (GTDB taxonomy): domain Bacteria; phylum Actinomycetota; class Actinomycetes; order Mycobacteriales; family Mycobacteriaceae; genus Dietzia; species Dietzia aerolata. Next base: position 5,707 of record NZ_JAALDM010000013.1, read on the forward strand.
TTGGGGGCCGCGTGCGGGGTCATGCTCTCGTAGGTCGACGAGCACACGATCATCGCGTCGACCGACTCGACGTCGATCCCCGCCGACTTCACGGCCCTCTCCGCCGCCGAGCTGGCCATCATGATGACCGTCTCCTCAGGCCCGGCGAAGCGGCGGTTGAGAATGCCCGAACGCTCGTAGATCCACTCGGTGGTCGAGTCGATCTTCTCGCAGATCTCCTCATTGCTCACGACCCGCTCGGGCCGGTAGGCGCCGATGCCCAGTAGTCGGGTGCCGGCTGCGCCCTCGCCGGTCGCGATGGTCACGGTGTCGTTCGATTCCGCCATTCGGGTCTCGCTCCTCATGCGTCTACGGTCCGTATTCGATATACGGCTCGTGCTGAGTGCCACACTACTGCGGCCCTGACAAGGGATCGCTCAGGACCGGCTACATGTTTCCCACGATGTCGCCGAGCCACTGCCGCCAGCGCGTCGTGTCCCAGGTCGACGCCACGTCCACAGCCGCTGCGCCCAAGGGGCTTCCGTCGCCCTCGGGGGCGTCCACGTACTCGAACACCCGCACCGCGAGCGCCGCGCTGCCGGCCGCGACCTCGTGCGTCTCGCCGGCCGGGAACGCGAACAACTCCAGCATCCCGTCGACCGGTCCAGACAGGATCAGCGTCATGGAGGCCTCGGATTCCGCGGCGACGATGCCCCCGACCTCACCGTCCTTGGCCACCGCGCCGACCCGTCCGGAGCCGGAGCCGGACTCGCCACCGCCAGCCCCCGGAGTCGCCGCCGGGGCCACGAGCCTCGAGGCCACCCGCGCCCAGAGTTCCGGCACGGTCACCGCGACGGGGTCGATCGCCGCGGCGACGGTGGACACCCCGTCCGCCGACCGGTGCGTGAGCCGATGCGCGAGCACGGTCAGCGCCTGCGACCACCCGTCG
>NZ_JAALDM010000145.1 GCF_014144865.1 Dietzia aerolata
GGTCCATGCCGGGCCGTGCCGGGCCGTGCCGGGCGTGGTGGCGAACTCTGGCCGCGGCCGGCTCAGCGCAGGGTGATGAGCGCTCGCGGGTCGGCGGGGTCGGCGGCCCGCTCCAGGTGCTGATGCTCATTGACGGAGATGCAGTTCATCCCCTCGCGCCCCACGACCACACGGGCGATCCCGGTATTGACGGTGACCCGCTGCAGTCGCTTCCACAGCCCGGCCACGCCGTCGGGATCGGCCAGCAGTCCGGCGACCGCGAGCGAGATCGTGCCCGCCGAGGACACCACGACGGTGGTCCGGCCCGTGCCCGACCGGGCTTCGGCCGCGGCCAGGGACGCCTTCGTGGTGGTGGCGTACAGGGCGAACGCCTCGAGGCCGGCCCAATGGTGGAGGGCGTCGTCGAGCTGGTCCTGGAAGGCCCGCTTGGCCTCGGGTGAGGAATCGGCGGAATCGAGGGTGCCGTGCCGGGCCGTCAGTCCCGCCTCCCGCGCGGCCTCGAGGACCTCGTCGGCGTTGTACTCCGCCCAGCCCTCGTCGACCTCGATCGGGCAGTCCCAGTCCGCCTTCTCGCGGAGCCCCGCCTGGATGCCCTCGGCCGTCTCCCGCTGTCGGCGCAATCCGCCGTGGATGAGCACGTCCGGGCGAAGGCCCCGGGCGGCCATGTCCTCCCCCGCCAGACGGGCCTGGAGGTGTCCGAGCTCGGAGAGCCGGTCGTAGTCGCCGGAGCCGAACGACGCCTGCCCGTGGCGGACGAGATGGATGGCTCCCATCAGTGCGAGCCGTTCGTCGCCGAGCCGTCGCGGCCGGTGATCGCGCCGAGGATCCCGCTCATCTTGCTGCGCACGTCGTGCATACCGCCGGCGACGAGCGGCATCGCGATCCGCGGCACCCCCAGCAGCTCGGGCACCACGTCCCGCACCCCGAACCTGCCGGGGTTGAGATCGCCGTGCCCGGTGCGGATGATGCGCAGGCACCGCTGCTCGAGCAGCCCCACGGCCGGTCGGAACGGACGGAAGGCCGGGTTGGTGGTCTGGCCGTGGAAGTAGCGGTGGTTGATCTGCTGCGCGATCACCGCGAGACGGAACAGGCCGAACACCTCGTAGAAGCGCCACTGCTCCTCGGTGATCTCGATCCCCGAGCGCCGCGCGTAGCGCTGCACCACCTGCCATCGCGTGAGCATGCCGGGCGCGTTGGTGGGCTGGCGACGGAAAGCCTTGTACATCGGGCCGTCGTCATCCTGCACCCAGTAGGCCAGCGCGCCGGCCAGGTCCATGAGCGGGTCGCCGACGGTCGACATCTCCCAGTCCAGAACCCCCACGACGCGGGTGACGTCCTCGGGGTCCAGCACCAGATTGTCGAACCGGAAATCGTTGTGGACCAGGCAGTGTCCCACATCCTCCGGCTGGTTGGCCTCGAGCCACTTCAACACCGGGGCGAAATCGGGCACGTCCGGGGTGCGGGCCCGCCGGTACCGGGCCGACCAGCCCTCGACCTGGCGGCGCACGTAGCCCTCACCGCGGTCGAGATCGGAGAGCCCGGCGGCGTCGATGTCCACCGAGTGCAGGTCCACCAGCGCGTCGACCGCCGCCTCGGACAGTCGCCGCGTGGTGACGCGATCCATGCGCAGTTCCCGCGGCAGGTCCTTGCGCAGGATCGTGCCGCGCATCCGCTCCATCACGTAGAACTCGGAGCCGATGACCGACAGGTCGTCGCAGAACCCCACCATCCGCGAGACGAGCGGGTACACGGGCCGCAGCGCCGACTGCACTCGGTGCTCGCGGCGCATGTCGTGCGCCCCGCGGGCCTTCGTCCCGGCAGGCGGCCGACGTAGCACCAGGTCGACGCCCGGGTATCGCAGCAGGTAGGTGAGGTTCGAGGCGCCACCGGTGTATTGGCGCACTTCGGGGATGACGGGGTTGTCGTCGTCGCCCAGATCTACACCGGCCAGCACGGTCGCGTCATCGGGCGTGATCGACCGCAGCCACGCTGCCACGGCGGCCACGTCGAACGAGTCCTCGCGGCGCACCGGCCCCGTGCCGGGGACGCGCCGGCGCAGGGCCGGTTCGTGATCGTGCTCGGACTCCTTGCGGCTCGACGACTCGGGGGCGGCTCTGCGGTCTCGGGCGCTCATCGGGTCTCCTCGGTGCGGATCTGTGATGCGGTGGTGCGCGCCGCGGCCGCGTCGCGGTAGGGGGCGAGCATCGATCTGGCGACGACGCCGAGGTGGACCTCGTCCGGGCCGTCGGCGAGTCTCAGGGCACGTGCAGTGGCATAGGCGCCGGCGAGCGGAAAATCGTCGCTCATCCCGGCCCCGCCATGCAATTGTAGAGACATATCGATGACCTGCTGGGCCATGCGGGGGACGGCGGCCTTGATGGCGCTGACCTCCACCGCGGCGTCGCCGTGGGTGTCCAGTTTCCAGGCCGCGTGCAGGACCAGTAGGCGGGCCTGGTCGATCGCGATGCGCGCCTCGGCCAGGCGCTCACGATTGCCACCCAGGTTGACGACCGGCTTGCCGAACGCGACCCGCTCCGACGCCCGGCGGCACGCCAGGTCGAGCGCCATCTCTGCCAAGCCGATCAGGCGCATGCAGTGGTGGACGCGGCCCGGACCGAGGCGGCCCTGCGCGATCGCCGCGGCCTGGCCGGGGCCGCCGATAATGTTGCCGATCGGCAGCCGCACGCCCTCCAGGCGGACCTCGCCGTGGCCGAGCGGCTCGTCGAACATGCCCTGGGCGGTGAGCATCCGCTCCACCGTCACCCCGGGCGCGTCCATCGGCACCAGGACCATGGAGTGGCGCAGGTAGCGGTGGGCGTCCGGGTCGGTGACGCCCATGAAGATCCCGACCTTGCAGTCGGGGTGGCCGACGCCCGTGGACCACCACTTGTGGCCGTCGAGGACCACCTCGTCGCCCTCGACGCGGGCGGTGGCGGCCATGTTCGAGGCGTCCGAGGAGGCGACCTCGGGCTCGGTCATGAGGAAGGCGCTACGGATCTCACCGGTCAGCAGCGGGTCCAGCCAGCGGTCCTTCTGCTCCTGCGAGCCGTACTTGAGCAGGACCTCCATGTTCCCGGTGTCCGGGGCGTTGCAGTTGAACACCAGCGGCGCCAGGAACGAGCGGCCCATCTCCTCGGCGACCGGCGCGTAGTCGGTGTTGGTCAGGCCGGTCCCGCCGCGCGTGCCGTAGCGCTCGGCGTACGGGCCCTCGTGGCCGGCGGGCAGGAAGAGGTTCCACAGGCCCTGCTTCCGGGCCTTTTCTTGCAGGTCGGTGACTCGCGGGTCGACCGCCCACGCATCCTGGCCCGACAACCTGCGGCGGGCGATGTCCGCGTGGATCTGCGGCTCCACCGGCGCGATGTGCTCCTCGATGAACTCACGGACCGCCGCAGTGAGGTCCGCGGCGCGAGCGGACTGAGAGAAATCCATGACTGCATCGTTACACACGGCATTGAACTCCTAGGGCGACCACGGTCGCGCAACTCCCGCTCGGGGCCCCGCGGCTCTCCACCCCGCGCGCTCGTGCGCCAGCCCCGCGGCTCTCCCGGCACGCCCCGGTCGCCCGGGCTCTGGCAGGATCGCGAGGGTGACCGAGAACTCGCCGACCGCGTTCGCGGACCGCATCGACGCGACGGGCGTCGACCCGGTCCGCGACTGGTCAGCGCGCCGAACCTACCGGGCCGCCGATTTTCGTCCCGCCGACCTGGTCGCGGCCAAAGCCGGGCGACGCGTCTCGGTGGTGCTGCCCGCCCGGAACGAGGAATCCACGGTCGGGGTGA
>NZ_JAALDM010000146.1 GCF_014144865.1 Dietzia aerolata
CGGGGTGTGCCAGGTCCAGGGCCTCATCCCCGGTCGTGAAATGGGGACGACCCCCGCCGGTGAGGGCGGGGGTCGTCGGGTTCCTGCGCGACTAGCGCTCAGGGGTCAGCTGGTGGCGGGGGCTGCCCCACCGCTGCCGGCCGGGCCGGTGGCGCCGCCACCGAAACCACCGGAGCTCGGCGGAAGCGAGTCACCGGGGCCGGCCTCGCCCGTGGGGGCGACGCTGGCGGTGATCTCCTCACCCGTCCGATCCTTCTCGGGCGCGTTCGGCCGCGGGGTGCCGGTGAAGGTGAAGGTGGCGTCCTCGGTGCGCTCGGACTCGCCGTCCCAGCCCTCGACGTCCACGGTCACCAGGTCGCCTGCAGCGACCTCGCCGAAGAGGATCTTCTCCGAGAGCGTGTCCTCGATCTCGCGCTGGATCGTGCGACGCAGCGGCCGCGCACCCAGCACCGGGTCGAAGCCACGGCGGGCCAGGAGCCGCTCGGCCTTGAGGGTGACCTCGATGTCCATGTCCTTGGCCTTGAGGGCCGAGCGGACGCGTCCGATCATCAGGTCGACCATCTCGACGATCTGATCCTGCGTGAGCTGGTGGAACACCACGATCTCGTCGATACGGTTGAGGAACTCCGGGCGGAAGTGCTTCTTCAGCTCGTCGTTGACCTTCTGCTTCATCCGCTCGTACTGGCCCTCGGCATCCTGCTCGCCGACGCCGGAGAAGCCCATGCCCACGGCCTTGGAGATGTCCTTCGTCCCCAGGTTCGAGGTGAAGATCAGCACGGTGTTCTTGAAGTCCACCATGCGGCCCTGACCGTCGGTGAGACGGCCGTCCTCGAGCACCTGGAGCAGGGTGTTGTAGATCTCCGAGTGGGCCTTCTCGATCTCGTCGAACAGGACCACCGAGAACGGCTTGCGCCGCACCTTCTCCGTGAGCTGGCCACCCTCCTCGTAGCCGACGTACCCGGGGGGCGCGCCGAACAGCCGCGAGGCGGTGAAGCGGTCGTGGAACTCGCCCATGTCGATCTGGATGAGCGCGTCATCCTCACCGAACAGGAAGTTCGCGAGCGCCTTGGACAGCTCCGTCTTACCGACACCCGAGGGTCCGGCGAAGATGAACGAGCCGCTGGGGCGCTTGGGATCCTTGAGGCCGGCGCGCGTGCGGCGGATGGCCCGCGAGACCGCCTTGATGGCGTCCTCCTGGCCGATGATCCGCTTGTGCAGCTCGTCCTCCATGCGGAGCAGACGTGTGGTCTCCTCCTCGGTGAGCTTGAAGACGGGGATGCCGGTCCAGTTGCCCAGGACCTCGGCGATCTGCTCCTCGTCCACCACGGCGGCCACGTCCATGTCGCCCGCACGCCACTGCTTCTCGCGCTCGGCGCGCTCGGCGATGAGCTTCTTCTCCGTGTCGCGCAGGCCGGCGGCCTTCTCGAAGTCCTGCGCGTCGATCGCGGACTCCTTCTCGCGGCGGGCCTCCGCGATCTTCTCGTCGAACTCGCGCAGGTCCGGCGGAGCCGTCATCCGCTTGATGCGCATGCGTGCACCGGCCTCGTCGATGAGGTCGATCGCCTTGTCCGGCAGGAAACGGTCGTTGATGTAGCGGTCCGCCAGCTGCGCCGAGGCCGCCAGTGCGGCATCGGTGATGGTGACGCGGTGGTGCGCCTCGTAGCGGTCGCGCAGGCCCTTGAGGATCTCGATGGACAGCTCGACGCTGGGCTCGGGCACCTGCACGGGCTGGAAACGACGCTCGAGCGCCGCGTCCTTCTCGATGTGCTTGCGGTACTCGTCCAGCGTGGTGGCACCGATGGTCTGCAGCTCACCGCGGGCCAGCTTGGGCTTGAGGATCGACGCGGCGTCAATCGCACCCTCGGCGGCACCCGCGCCGACGAGGGTGTGGATCTCGTCGATGAACAGGATGATGTCGCCGCGCTGGTTGATCTCCTTGAGCACCTTCTTCAGGCGCTCCTCGAAGTCACCGCGGTAGCGGGAGCCGGCCACGAGCGAACCCAGGTCGAGCGAGTAGAGCTGCTTGTCCTTGAGCGTCTCGGGGACCTCGTTGTTGACGATCGCCTGGGCAAGGCCCTCGACGACGGCAGTTTTACCGACGCCGGGCTCACCGATGAGGACCGGGTTGTTTTTTGTGCGCCGGGAGAGCACCTGCATGATGCGCTCCACCTCCTTGGCGCGGCCCACGACCGGGTCGAGCTTGCCCTCCATGGCGGCCTGGGTGAGGTTGCGGCCGAACTGGTCCAGAACCGTCGACGACGACGGCGTGCCGGACTCGCGTCCGCCGGTGCCCGCGGGCGTACCGGTGGCCTCGGCCTCCTTGCCCTGGTAACCGGACAGCAGCTGGATGACCTGCTGGCGCACCCGCGTCAGGTCGGCGCCGAGCTTGACCAGCACCTGGGCGGCCACGCCCTCGCCCTCGCGGATGAGGCCGAGCAGAATGTGCTCGGTGCCGATGTAATTGTGGCCGAGCTGGAGCGCCTCGCGCAGGCTCAGCTCGAGCACCTTCTTGGCGCGCGGGGTAAACGGGATATGGCCACTGGGCGCCTGCTGGCCCTGGCCGATGATCTCCTCGACCTGACTACGCACGGCCTCCAGCGAGATCCCGAGGGACTCGAGGGCCTTGGCCGCGACACCCTCACCCTCGTGGATAAGCCCGAGCAGAATGTGCTCGGTACCGATGTAGTTGTGGTTGAGCATCCTGGCTTCTTCCTGCGCCAGGACGACGACGCGACGCGCGCGGTCGGTAAACCGTTCGAACATCGTGCTACCTCACATTCCTCGGGTTTTCACCACTCTAGTGGCCCGGTCGTTCGGCCGGAGCCACCGCAGTGGCACTCGACCCGTCATGTCTATCCAACGCCGCAGGTGGGGTAATCATTGCCTCTTCGTGTACGCCGTCAGCGAACGCCGGAAGACTGTGCGATGAGGCAGAATGTGACACCTGTGCACCACGCCCGCGCCTTCACACACCCACGCCGGGAGGACCACGACGGTGGACAAGCCAAAATTCTCCATGGGCCGGACCGTCGGCGTGGCGGTCGTGGGGCTGGCCGCGATGGCCGGGCTCATGCTCTGGCTGGCCCTCACGCTGTCGGATAACCGCGCCCAACAGGCGCAGGAGGGCCACCTGGGAACCTTACGGTTCCTCTATGGCACGTACGCCCCTCCGCTGGCGGTGATCGTCGCGGCGCTCGTCGTCGCCCTGATCTTCGTCGCGATAGCGACCTCGGTGGAGAACACCGTCGCCAACCGGTACCGACGCTCCCAGGACGAGAAGGGCATCCCCCTGGCACCCAAGATCGTCATGGCGGAGACGCGTGGCGTCTTCCACGGGCCGGTCACCATCACCGTTCTCATCCCGGCGCACAACGAGGAGGACCGGATCTCGGCGACCATCACCTCGCTGCAGGAGCAGGTCGACCCGCCGGACCGGATCATCGTGGTGGCCGACAACTGCACCGACTCGACCCCGGACCTGGCGCGCGCGGCGGGCGTGGAGGTCTTCGCCTCGGTCGACAACGTCCACAAGAAGGGCGGCGCCCTCAACCAGGCCCTCGCCACGCTGCTTCCGGATCTGGGTGAGAACGACTGCGTGATGGTGATGGACGCCGACACCGTCCTGGACCAGGGGTACCTCACCGCCGCCCGCCGACGCTTCACCGACGACCTCGCCCTCATGGCGGTCGGCGGCCTGTTCTACGGCGAGGAGGGCGCGGGGCTGCTCGGCCAGTTCCAGCGCAACGAGTACACGCGCTACAGCCGCGACATCCGCCGCCGCCGGGGCCGGGTGCTTGTCCTCACCGGCACCGCATCGGTGTTCCGCTCCCGCGGTTCCCGCATCCCGGGCCGGCACGGCGACGTCTACGACACGGCCGCCCTGACCGAGGACAACGAGCTGACGCTGGCACTCAAGTCGCTCGGCGGCCTCATGGTCTCGCCGCCGCAGTGCACTGTGGTCACGGAGGTCATGCCCACGTGGAAGGCCCTGTGGCATCAGCGGCTGCGCTGGCAGCGCGGCGCCCTGGAGAACCTCGGCGCGTACGGGATCACCCCGCAGACCACGCGGTATTGGTTCCAGCAGCTCGGGATCGGGTACGGGGCCATCGCGCTGTCGAGCTACCTGGCGCTGATCCTCATCACCGCGCTCGCCCTGGACGAGTGGGTCTGGTATCCCTTCTGGGGTGGGCTCGGCCTACTGTTCATGCTCGAGCGGCTGGTGGGGGTCTGGAAGGCGGACCTGCGCGCCAAGCTGGTCGCCGTGGTGTTGGTCCCGGAGCTGGTGTACGCGACGTTCCTCAATATCGTCTTCCTCAAGGGCGTGTTCGACATCCTCCTGGCCCGCCAGGCCAACTGGGGCCATGTGGTGGTCGGTGAAGACGGTGTGAGTCGGGTGGAAGGGGCGTGACGACCGTGGAGGCCTTGGTGGGAACGACAACAACGATCACGACGACGACGCCGTCCGCCCCCGACACGGTGGTCATGGCCACCGGACCGATCGAGACCCTTCACGCCGGGATCCTGTTGCCCGAGTCGGTGTTGTCCTCGGAATGGTTCGCCATTCTCGCTGCATTTGTGGCCATCAACACGGTTATGTACGTGACGCTCGCGGTGGCCAAGACGCTGCCCAAGGTCCACTTCTACGACCTGTTCCCCCGCCAATACACGCGTGCGGAGACCCGCAGCATCCACCCGGACGCACCCGAGCCGGGGCCGGGCAAGCGTGGGCACGCGCAGCCGGAGACCCGGCCGGAGCCCGGGTGAGCCGGTTCGACCTGGATCGCATCGGCCGCGGCCTGCCCTTCGCCGCGGCCCTGC
>NZ_JAALDM010000147.1:0-11206 GCF_014144865.1 Dietzia aerolata
GAGCCCAACAGGCCCCGGGGTTCTCGCCATTTGCCGATCAACGAAAGAGCTATCGCCTTTCGCGATGGATCGCGTCGAATACTTTCCTGGGGCCCGGATGTGCCATCAATTCCTCGAGCCCCATTATCGTGCCGTCACTGTCGGTAATAGGAACCGACCAATTCGGATACTCGGTCGAGGTGCCCGGCATATTCACTGGCCGGCGATCGCCGACCAGATCGGCGACAGACACCGCAAATAACAATGACGGTGCACTCGCAGTGAAGGCATGCAGCGCTGCTACGAGCTCGAGCAGATCCACGTCTCTCGCGGTGTCACGCAGCAGCCCACGTTCGCGAACCTCCTCGACGAACCCGGACACCTCAGCCTCGGCGTCCCTGCGCTCGTCCTCAACATCCCGGGTCAGCTGTCCCAGGCGGTCGCGAATGTCGACATGCACTAGGTCGGCATAGCCGGCAGTGGGCACCAGATCGTGCGTCGTCACCGACGCCATACACATTCGGCGGTACTCCGACGGGTGGACCGGCCGCGAGCGGGAAGAGGCGTCATCGTCGCCGGGGATACTCTCCTGCTCGAACCACATGACGGAGGTTCCGAGGATTCCGCGGTCGGTGAGAGTCTCACGGACTCCGGGAGCGACGGTGCCGAGATCTTCTCCGACCACCACGGCGCCCGCCCGCGTCGCCTCGAGGGTGAGGACGGCAAGCATGGCGTCGTGGTCGTAGTGCACGTAGGTGCCTTCGGTGGGGGAGGCGCCGGCAGGGATCCACCAGAGTCGGAACAAGCCGAGGATGTGGTCGATGCGAACGCCGCCGGCATCGCGGAGGGCGGCGCGGACGATGTCGCGGAACGCGCGATAGCCGTCGGCTGCCAGTGCGTCCGGGCGGAGTGGAGGCTGGGACCAGTCCTGGCCTCGCTGGTTGTAGATGTCCGGCGGGGCGCCCACGGAGACCCCACGCGCGAGTGACCGGGTCATCGACCACGCATCCGCGCCAGTTGGATGCACCCCCACAGCCAGGTCATGGAGCACGCCCAGCCGCATACCGGCATGCCGCGCGGTCTGTTGAGCGTGCGCCCGCTGCTCGAGCGTGAGCCACTGCAGCCACTGGTGGAAACGGATCTCGTCCGGATGGGAGTCGGCGTACGCCGAGACGGCTTCTGACTCCGGATCCTGCAGCTCGGCCGGCCACCGGGCCCAGTCCGGTCCGAACTCGCCGGCGAGGGCGCACCACGTCGCGAATGCGCGCAATCCGGGTCCCTGCTCGCGGGTGAAGCTCTCGAACGCATCGCGGCGCTCGGGGTCGAGTTGCACAGCGAAGATCAGGCGAAGGGCCTCGAGTTTCGCCGCCCACGAGACGTTGCGATCGATGGTGTCTGCGTCTGCGTCTGCGTCTGCGTCTGCGCCTGCGCCTGCGTCGGTGCCGGTGCGCGTGCTGCTGGCGAGTTCGTTGACGCGAGCGCGGTCGGGCTCGGCGAGGCGCGCGTACTCGGGCACGAGCTCGGGTCGCAGATACAGCGGCGACGCGAATCGCCGGGTGGTCGGCAGGTAGGGCGACGGCTCCACCGGGGGGAACGGCTCGCCGGCGTGCATGGGGTTGACCAGCACGAAGTCGGCGCCGAACTCGTGCGCGCCCCACTCCGCGAGTTCCGCGAGATCGCCCAGGTCGCCGACGCCCCACGACGCGGCTGAGCGCACCTGGTACAGCTGCGCCGCCAGTCCTACCGCGCGGCGCGAGTCCAGCCCAGCGGGGATCGGGGCCGATGCGGGCGCGACGAGAAGTGTTGCCTCGACGGTGCTGCTGGGGCGGGAGCTGGTGCCGGTGCCGGTGTCGGTGCCGGGGGAGGAGGTGGTGTCGTTGCTGTTAGTGGCGGTGGAGGCCAAACCCGGGGCGACGACGACAACGACCATTCGATGCCAGCCCGCAGGCAGGTCGGCGGGCACACGCACGGTGATCTGCTCCATGGGGACCCCGTCGACCACCTTCTGGATGCGGTCGCCGCTGAGCGGTTCGAGGACAACCAGCTCGGTGGTGCCAGCGGCATCAGGCTCGGAGGCGGGCTTCGGGGCATGAGGGGTGTGCTCTTCGAGGTGAGCCGTGACCGTCACTGTGGCACCCTGCGGCACATGGACCGGGACATCGACGGCCGACCCCTGTGTGGCGATCACGGTCGGAGACAGCACCCGACGCCAGGGCGTGAGACGAACATCCTCGAGGGCGGCCGCGTCGGCGGAGATGATGGCGTTGTCGTCGTCGTCGTGGTCGTGGGCGCCGACGCCGATTGCGGCCAGGACGGCGCGCACGGTGCGCTCGGGAACATCGCGGTGGACGCCGTGCGCATCGGTGTAGCTCGTGGCCACGCCACATTCCGCAGCGAGCTCGACCAGGACGGGCGGAAGGGCAGGGGGCTGGGCGGAGGGTTCGGCGGGACTCACGGTCACGACACCACTGTGCCAGCCAGCGGAAACCGGCGGGGTGAACTGTGCAGGAAGCGGCGGGGTGATGGAGACGGGAATGGGTGGGGGACGCGCGCGGTCGGGGTGGGCGGCAACTCGTCGATCGGGAAAACGGACCGCGCTCCACACGGCGTGGAGGGTGGCAGTTACCCTTACGTGGAACACATATCAGTTCCGCCCAGAGAAAGGCCGTGGACCACCCATGACCGAGGCATTCATCTACGACGCGATCCGCACACCGCGGGGCAAGGGCAAGCCAGGTGGCGCCCTGCACGAAGTCAAGCCGATCGACCTGGTCGTCGGACTCATCGAGGAGACCCGCCGGCGTTTCCCGGAGCTCGATGAGAACCGCATCTCGGACATCATCCTTGGCATCGTCAGCCCCCTCGGCGACCAGGGAATGGACCTGCCCCGCATCGCCGCGCTCGCGGCAAAGATGCCCGACACCGTCGCCGGCGTGCAGATCAACCGCTTCTGCGCCTCCGGCCTGACGACGATCAACATGGCCGCGCAGAAGATCCGCTCCGGCTGGGACGAGGTCGTCTTTGCCGGTGGCGTCGAATCCATGTCGCGCGTGCCGATGGGCAGCGACGGTGGCGCCTGGGCCATGGACCCGGCCACCAACTACGACACCTACTTCTCGCCCCAGGGCATCGGTGCCGACCTGATCGCCACCATCGAGGGCTTCTCCCGCGAGGACGTCGACCGCTACGCCGAGCGCTCGCAGCGCCTGGCCGCGCAGGCCTGGGAAGAAGGACGCTTCGCACGCTCGGTCGTGCCCGTCAAGGACCAGAACGGCGTGACCATCCTCGACCGCGACGAGCACATGCGTCCCGGCACCACCGTCGAGGCGCTGGCCGGACTCAACCCGTCCTTCGCCATGGTCGGCGACATGGGCGGCTTCGACGCCGTGGCACTGCAGAAGTACCACTGGATCGAAGAGATCAACCACGTTCACCACGGCGGTAACTCCTCGGGCATCGTCGACGGCGCAGCGCTCGTCGTGGTCGGCTCCGAGAAGGCCGGCCAGGAGATGAACATGACCCCGCGCGCCCGCGTCGTGGCCGCCGCCACCTCCGGTGCCGACACCACCATCATGCTCACCGGCCCCACCCCGGCCGCGCAGAAGGCGCTCGCCACCGCCGGCCTCACCCCGGACGACATTGACCTCTGGGAGCTCAACGAGGCGTTCGCCTCCGTCGTGCTGCGCTTCCAGAAGGACATGAACATCCCCGACGAGAAGCTCAACGTCAACGGTGGCGCCATCGCCATGGGCCACCCGCTCGGCGCGACCGGCGCGATGATCACCGGCACCGTGCTCGACGAGCTCGAGCGGACCGGCGGCAAGCGCGCCCTCATCACGCTCTGCGTGGGCGGCGGCATGGGTGTCGCCACCATCATCGAGCGCGTCTGACCCGCCCCACCAACACAGCCATACAGGAGTAGAAAACCAGTGAGCGACAACATGTTCCGGTGGGAGCAGGACGGCGACGGCATCGTCACCCTCACCATGGATGACCCCGACCACGGCGCCAACACGATGAACACCCGCTTCATCGAAGACTTCACCTCCACCGTCGACCGCATCGTGGCCGAGAAGGACTCGATCAAGGGCGTCGTGCTGACGTCCGCCAAGAAGAGCTTCTTCGGCGGCGGTGACCTCAAGTCCATGATCAAGGCCGGCCCCGCCGACGCCGACGAGCTGCTAGAGCGGTCCATGGGCATCAAGGAGCGCATGCGTGCGCTCGAGACCTGCGGCGTGCCCGTCGTGTCCGCCATCAACGGCGCCGCCCTCGGTGGCGGCCTCGAGCTGGCCCTTGCCACCCACCACCGCGTGATGGCCGACGCCCGCGGCGCCAAGGTCGGCCTGCCCGAGGTCACCCTCGGCCTGCTGCCCGGCGGCGGCGGCATCGTCCGCACCGTCCGCATGTTCGGCCTCGCCCAGGCCGTGCCCAACATCCTCATGTCCGGCAAGTCCTTCGCGCCCGCCAAGGCGCTCGAGGCCGGCCTCGTCGACGAGGTCGTGGAGCCCGAGAAGCTCCTCGACGCCGCCAAGGCCTGGCTCAAGACCGAGCCCGAAGCCACCCAGCCGTGGGATCGCAAGGGATACAAGCTGCCCGGCGGCACCGTGGACGACAAGCAGCTCAGCTCCGTGCTGCCGTCGTTCCCGGCCAACATGCGCAAGCAGACCAAGGGCGCCCCCTCCCCGGCACCGCGCGCCATCATGGCCGCCGCCGTCGAGGGCTCGCAGGTCGACTTCGCCAACGCCGAGCGGATCGAAGCCCGCTACTTCGTCGAGCTGGTCACCGGCGTGATCGCGAAGAATATGATCCAGGCGTTCTTCTTCGACATCCAGCACTGCTCCTCGGGCGGCGCCCGCCCCACGGCGGCCGACGGCTCGGAGATCCCCAAGACCGAGTTCAAGAAGGTCGGCGTCCTCGGCGCCGGCATGATGGGCGCCGGCATCGCGTACGTCTGCGCCAAGGCCGGCATGGAGGTCGTGCTCAAGGACGTCGAGATGGCCGGCGCCGAGAAGGGCAAGGCCTACTCGGAGAAGATCGAGGCCAAGGCCCTCGAGCGCGGACGCACCACCCCCGAGAAGTCCGAGGCCCTGCTGGCCCGCATCACCCCGACCATCGATCCGCAGGATCTGGCCGGCTGCGACACCGTGATCGAGGCGGTCTTCGAGTCGCCCGAGCTGAAAAAGAAGGTCTTCCAGGAGATCGAGGGAATCGTCAACCCCGACGCCCTGCTCGGCTCCAACACGTCGACCCTGCCCATCACCGAGCTCGCCACCGGCGTGCAGCGGCCCGAGGACTTCATCGGCGTCCACTTCTTCTCCCCGGTCGACAAGATGCAGCTCGTCGAGATCATCAAGGGCGAGAAGACCAGCCCCGAGGCGCTGGCCCGTGCCATCGACTTCACGCTGGCCATCCGCAAGATCCCGATCGTCGTCAACGACTCGCGTGGCTTCTACACCTCGCGCGTCATCGGCACGTTCGTCAACGAGGCCATCGGCATGCTGGATGAGGGCATCGAGCCCGCCACCATCGAGCAGGCCGGCCGCATCGCCGGTTACCCGGCCGCACCGCTGCAGCTGTCGGATGAGCTGAACCTGAACCTCATGGTCAAGATCCGCCAGGCCACCCGCGAGGCGGAAGAGGCCGAGGGCAAGGAGTACGTGCCCAGCTCCTCCGACAAGGTGGTGCTCAAGATGGTCGAGGAGATCAAGCGGTCCGGCCGCGCCGCCGGCGCCGGCTTCTACGACTACGACGAGGCCGGCAAGCGCGGCAAGATCTGGTCCGGCCTGCGCGAGGCGTTCAATACCTCGCCCGACAACGCGCCGCCGTTGCAGGACCTGATCGACCGCATGATCTTCGCCGAGGTGTTGGAGACGCAGAAGTGCGTTGACGAGGGCGTCATCGTGGACGACGCCGACGCGAACATCGGCTCGATCATTGGTATCGGCTTCCCCGCGTGGACCGGCGGCACCCGCCAGTACGCGAAGAACTACGCGGAGCCGGGCGCCAAGGTGGCCTCCGGATACAAGGGCTTCGTGGCCCGCGCCGAGGAGCTCGCCGCCAAGTATGGCGAGCGCTTCCAGCCCACCGAGTCGCTGAAGAAGCTGGCGGCCGAGCAGGGCTGAGGCTGAGGCTGCGGCTGACGCGACAGACGGCGGCCGTCCCGGGAAGAAATTCCTGGGGCGGCCGCCTTTCGCATGTGCGCGCTGGTAGCCAGGCGAGGCCGCGCGGCTCAGTGCCCACCGTGGTGCTCATTGCTGGCCGCCGCAGGGCTGGATTCGGGGCTCGCGTGTGGCTTGAAATCTAGGCAACATCAGCGCGATTTTGAGCAACATCAGTGAGTTCTAGGGGCCTGGAAACCTCGCTGATGTTGCCTAGAAACTCAGTCATGTTGCGTAGAAACCGTGTCTCTCGACCGCGCTGGGTCAGACGTCGGTGCAGCCTTGCCGACGCAGCATTTCAGCGATCCGTCCCAGAAGCGTCTGTGGGTCTCGGAGCATTCCCGCAGTGATCCGAAGGTCCAGCCATCCCTCGTCGAAGAGACGCGCTGTCACGTTGGAATCCCAGTCACGCTGCTCACGGTCTAGGTGGTGCTCGCCGTCGTAGTGCAGGGCAACCTTCTCCTCGCGGTAGGCGAGGTCGGCGGTGACGATATGGCTGCTGGCGGAGTCCGAGATCTCGACCTGGAGGTCGGGCATGGGTAGCGGCGAATCCTCAATGATCAGCCGAAGCCAGGTTTCTCGCGGAGAGCCTGCGCGATAGTCGCAATGCTCGAGAAGACCCATCGCTCGTTGGTAGTCGTGCAATCCCTTGGTCGTCCTCGCGTAGGTCTGTACTTCGGACACGGGCGTATTGGTGATGTTGCATACGGCGTCAACCGCCATCGTGGCTTTGAGGGGATCGTGCTGCCAGCGAGCTAGGTCGAGGGCGGTCCGGCTCACTGACGTGCATCGCATGCCGTGCTTGTCGACGATGTCTGACTCGGACAGCGGCTGGGGGAGTCTGTGGATTCGAATGCCCCGGGGCGATCGCGTGTGTCGGGGCACGTATAAATCCACCGCACGAAGCACTTCCGGGGATGAGGCTTGATGCTCTCCGTGGATGAGCGCCGCGGCAGCGCCGGCGAGAACCGCTCCACGGGGTGCCCACAGCCAAACGGCGCGCACGCGGGCGTAAGCGTCGAAGTCATGCCCAGTGGCCATGTAGATGCCGGGCAATACACGCGAGAATCGCGACCGAAGGGCGTGACTACCGATGATGCCGGCCTCGAGGGCGGCAGCACCGACGAATGGTCGGCCACTGAAAACCGCAGCGGCGAATGCGTCGGAATCGGCGATGGAGCGTGGGCGGGGTGGTGGCACACCATCACTGTGCGGGGTCAGGCGCTCCGATTACACCCCTGGTCAGGGAAGTGTGGACAAAAATGACGACGATCCACATTCGGCAAATGGGGCCGATTTCGCGCCGGTGAGGGGAGTACCATCGGCCGGTTGCGAGGTAGGCCCGGGTGGGCTCGGGTGGTGAAAAAGTGCACGGTTTCCAACAGACGTAGCGGGTTGCGGAACGCGAAGAGCAGTGTGAGCGGCGCAACGATTTGGGGCGTAATCCGGGTGGGAAGTGCCGTGAACTGCGAAGTTATGAATTAGGCCAGCCTACCCAAGGGGAGGTTAGGCTTGCCTCATTCTGAAATGTTAGTGTTTCGCTCATGCTCAGACAGCGCACAGGTCCGGCACCGAAGTCGGGCGCTCGACGCGGACCCGCCCAACTCGGACACGACCGTGCAGGTAGGCCCCGCGTCGGTGGGTCGTTCGGCGTCCGTGGATCCTTCCGGGCGGCCGTTGCCGCTGCCCTTGCTTTCTCGTTGACCTCCTGCGGCGTCGCGGCCGGGTCGGGCGGGGACCTCGAGACCGTCTCCGGCATTCCCGTCGCCTCCGAGGTCGAGGCCATCGAGGACCCGCGCTCGTACCAGGGGCAGCTGTCGCTCGAGCTCGTCGACGACCCGGTCGAGCCCATCGCCGCCGACCCGGTTCCGCAGCTGCCGGCCGTGGTGACCGACAACCAGGGCACGCAGGTGGAGGTCACGGATGTCTCGCGCATCCTGCCGCTCGACATCTACGGAACGCTCTCGCGGATGGTGTACGAACTCGGATTGGGCGACAACGTCATCGGCCGCGACATCTCCTCGAGCTTTCCCGAGATCTCGGACCTGCCGCTGGTCACCACGGACGGGCATCAACTGAATGCGGAGTCGATCCTCGCGCTCAACCCGTCGGTGATCATCACCGATACCTCGCTTGGGCCGTGGGATGTGATTCTGCAGCTCCGGGATGCCGGTGTCCCCGTCGTCGTCGTCGACTCCCACCGCTCACCCGAGAACGTCGAGGCCCTCACCCAGGCCGTCGGCGCGGCGTTGGGGTTGCCCGACGAGGGCCGCGAGCTCGGCGAGCGGACCCGCGCGCAGATCGTCGAGGCGCAGGAGGCGATCGCCACCATCACGCCAGAATCGCAGACGCAGCAGCTGCGGACCGTGTTCCTCTACGCCCGTGGAAGCGCCGGCGTGTACTACATGTTCGGGCAGGACTCCGGTGCCGACGAACTCATCACCGCGGCCGGCGGCTACGACGTGTCCTCCGAGGTCGGGTGGAAGGGCGCCAAGCCGGCCAACGACGAGGGGCTCATCGCGGCGCAGCCCGACGTGATCATCATGATGAACAAGGGGCTCGAGTCGGTCGGCGGCGTGGACGGGCTGCTCGAGAAATTCCCGGCCATGGCGCAGACGCCCGCCGGCGCGAACGAGCGCATCATCTCGATGAACGACGACCTCGTCCTGTCCTTCGGCACCCGCACCCCGGCCGTGCTCAACGCGCTCGCCGTGGCGCTCTACGCCCCCGACGCCCTGTGACGATCACCGAGGCGCGGCCGGCCAAAGGGGCCGGCGAGCCGGCAGGCGGGCAAGCAGGCGGGCGAGCCGGCGAGCGTGTTGGTAAGCGAGCCAACCGCGAACCAGGCGCTGCGAATCGCCTGCTCACGGGCGGTTTGCTGATTGCGGGGCTGCTGGTGGCGCTCGTGGTGCTCGCGGTGATTGCCGCCGCCTCCGGGCAGTTGTCGATCCCGCCGGCGGAGGTCGCGTCGGGATTCCTGCGGGGCCTCGGCCTCGACATGGGGCCCGCCGAGAGTCATCCGCGCGCCGACGCGACCCTGTGGAGCGTGCGGTTCCCGCGCGTGGCGATGGCGATCGTCGTGGGCGCGGCGCTGTCGGTGGCCGGCGCACTCATGCAGGGCGCGTTCGGCAACCCGCTCGCCGAGCCCAGCGTGGTGGGCGTGTCCGCCGGCGCGGCCGTGGGTGCCGCCTCCGCGATCGTCTTCGGCCTCACCGCCTTCGGCGCGTGGACGAGCGTGCTGTGCGCCTTCGTCGCCGGCATCATCACCACCGCCGCCGTCTACCTTTTCAGCCGTAGTAACGGCCGCACCGAGGTGGTGACGCTGGTGCTCACGGGCATCGCGGTCAATGCGGTGGCCGGCGCGGCGCTTGCGTTCCTCATGTTCCTCGGCGACACCCAGGCGCGCGAGGAGATCGTGTTCTGGCAGCTCGGTAGCCTCAACGGCAGTCGTTGGGAGCACGTGCTGGTGGTGGCGCCGCTCGCGCTACTCGGAGTGCTGCTTGCCGCCCGGCTGGCCCGCCCGCTCGATCTGCTGTCGCTGGGGGAGCGGCCCGCCCGCCACCTCGGCGTGAACGTCGAACGGCTGCGCATCGTCTCGATCGTGCTGGTCGGACTGCTCACGGCCGCGGCGGTCAGCTTCTGCGGCATCGTCTCGTTCGTCGGACTTGTTGTGCCGCACCTCATCCGAATGATCTCTGGCCCCGGCCACAAGTTGCTGCTGCCGGCGTCCGCGGTGGGCGGCGCGGTGTGTCTGCTCGCCGCCGACCTGGTCGCGCGCACCGCCGTCAATTACGCGGAACTGCCGCTGGGCATGGTCACCGCGGCCGTCGGCGGGCCGTTCTTCTTCTGGCTGCTGCACCGCACGCGTCGCACGGCAGGAGGTTGGGGATGACCGCGCACACCAGCCCGGGCGCCGCCCCGCTCCCGATCGTCATGGCGGCCGCCGACGTCACCGTCCGCATCGGCGGCCGCGTGCTCCTGGACTCGGTCAGCGTCGAGGTTCGCGCAGGCGAGGTGCTCGCGCTGGTCGGGCCCAACGGCGCCGGCAAGTCGACGCTGCTCGCCGTGATGGCCGGCGACATGGACCCTGAATCAGGCCGCGTCGAGGTGGACGGTAGGGATTTGCGACGCTGGAAGCTGGGCGATCTGGCCCGCCGCCGCGCGCTGATGACGCAGGCCAACGCGGTCGCGTTCCCCTTCACCGTGCGGGAGGTCGTGGCCATGGGCCGCGCCCCCTGGGCGGGGCATCCGGAGGGCGACGACGACGAGGCCGTCATCGACGATTCGATCGCCGCCACCGACACCACGCACCTCGCATCCCGCACGTTCCCGACGCTATCCGGCGGGGAAAAGGCGCGAGTGTCCCTGTCGCGGGCGCTGGCCCAGAGTGCCGGAATCATGCTGCTCGATGAGCCGACCGCCGCAGTGGACCTGCGGCATCAGGAACTCGTGTTGGGCCGGGCCCGCGACATAGCCGATGCCGGCGGCGCGGTGGTGGTTGTTCTGCATGATCTCGCGCTGGCGGCCGCCTGGTCGGATCGCATGGTGATGATCTCCGGCGGCCGGGTCAGGGCCGAGGGTCCGCCCGCCGACGTTCTCACCGCTGAGCTGATCGACGAGGTCTACCAGCAGGCGGTCCTCGTTCACCGGCATCCGATTACCGGCGACCTGCTGGTCACGCCCGACCGGCGCGGCCTTCGCCGGGCCGGCGCACAGGGGATCGCTGTCGGGCCGACGGCTGCATCATCAACCTCCGCCCCGATGCTCTCTCATCCCGATCCCGCTCTCGTCAAGGAGTTCTCGTGACCAACATCAGAGTCCGTCCGGCGCCGGCCGCGTTTCGCCGCCTGGTGGTGGCCGCGGTCGTGGCACTGCTGGGTGCCGGCATCCTCACCGTGGCCATGCCCGCGACGGCGCAGGCGGCTGCTCGGCTGAGCGCGTCGAGTTCATTGGGCGGCGCGGTGGCCTCGACCTCGGGCCCCACCACGTTCACGGTGTCCGGGTCAGGCTTCCAGGCGATCGAGGGCGGCTTCGGCGGCGTCTATGTCGGGTTCGGCTGGGTGAACGGC
>NZ_JAALDM010000147.1:11250-22239 GCF_014144865.1 Dietzia aerolata
GGCAGTGCGTACGACTACGTTCCCGACGACCAGTCGCGGAACAACCAGGGCTATCAGGCGTTTGTGGCGTTCCCCGGCTCGGAGACCGCGGGCGAGGCCCAGGGCACGATGGGCAGTGACGGCTCGTTCCGGGTCCAGCTCACCGTCCCAGGCCCCACGTTCACCGGCGCCGGCGGCAAGCGCATCGACTGCCTCAAGATGACCTGCGGCTTCTTCACCTGGGGCGCGCACGGCGTGCGCAACGGCGCCAACGAAACCTTTACGCCTGTTGAATTCCAGGGCGGTGCTGCCCCCGCGGCCGAGGCGCCGGCCGCTGCTCCGGAAGCCGCTGCCCAGGCGCCGGCCAACAATGGCAGCCGGTCGTCGGGTCGCGTGTCCGGCGCAGGGCGTTCTGTGAACCGGTCACAGGGCACGGTGTCGGTGCAGGGGTCGACCGATATCAGCGCGTCGGTCGATGATGGGGGAGATGCGGCGCCGGCTGAGGGCGACACGGCAACTGCTCCGGACAACGCGCCGATCGATGCAACTGGCGGCACCACCTCGCGCGGAGCCGCTGTGGTGGAGGTCGACCGGAAGTCGGCTCGTCCTGGCGGGGCGATGGGCTTCGCCGCGGCAGGCTTTTGGCCGGGTGAGCAGGTGTATGTGGTGCTCGGCGACGGCGCTGCGGCGGTTGGCCCGGTCGTGGCCGGCGTCGACGGCGAGGTCGCCGGAGTGATCGCCCTGCCCGAGGATCTGGAGGCAGGCACTCACGAGATCCGCGCCGCGGGTGCCGGTTCCGCGCTGGAGGCCGTCGAGCGCTTCCCGGTCCGGGTGGACATCGCCCAGGCTGCGTCGACGTCTGGCTTGCAGGGGTCGCTGAAGTGGATCTTCCTCGCCCTGGCCGCGCTGGTGCTGCTCGCGATGATCGCGGTGGTGGTCGCGCGACGGCAGCGCGCCGCCGCACGTGGTGACGGTTCAGAATTTGACGACGACGACACCACCATCGACCCGGACCGCCTCACCGGTCAGGACGCGAATCCAGGGTTGGCCGATCAAGACGGCCACTACGGAACCGGCCACTACGGAACCGGCAATTACCTGGGTGGCGAGCAGTGTTCCGGCGAGTCGCGGCCGTACGCGGACCCCCCGCAGGCTCCGTTCCCGCATCCGGCGATGGCTGGCGGCACAGCTCAGTCCACCACCTCGTTCGAGAAGAAGGATCTGCGATGACCCGGCAAGCACAGTCGCTGTTTCGCGAAGCATTCGCTCTCGCCCTGGCATTGGTCCTCGCGCTGGGGCTGATCGCCTGGGCGCCCACGGCGCGCGCTGAAGAGAGCGATTCTGCCGGAGTGAAGGAGGTGACCGGAGCGGAGCTGCGCTGGGGTGTGAACTCGGAGACCGGCACCAAGGGGCACGCACCGGGCACGTTCAACTTCCTCTACGCGGGCGATGTGTCGCCGCACATTTCGGGCCCCAACACGGCGATTCCCTCAAGCGCGTGGAGGTCGACGTCGGGTGATGTGACCATCCAAAAGCGCAATGAAGATGGAGAGCTCGCGACTGCCTCGTGGGCGGACACTCAGACAGACCGATCGGGCGCACCCCTGACCGCTGGGGCGCACAGCGGGTTGGAGATGCTCTTCTCCGGCGGCGAGGGCACCGTGGATGTCGAGTCCGGCACCGCCACCATCTCCTGGGATGGCACTGCCTCGATTGTCTACTACTCCGGATTTGTGTACATGACGCTGTCCGATCCGGAACTAAAGGTCACCCCGTCCTCGGCAAAAATCACCGCAACATTGGGCGGTCATAAGACTGATCGTAAAGATGCGAAATTGTGGGAGAAGATTACGCCACGAAACGTGACGATTGCTGATCTTCCCCGTGATTGCGTTGAATTGTCCGGGGAAAAGGGATTTGCTGTTTCTCCCGCCTATCTCGGTGTTGAGTATTCGGCCCCGACCGGGGCGGCTGAACAGAATCGGGATGGCGACAGCTGGGGTGCGTTCCCCACGAAATTCGTGGACTTCGCGAACGACACCGGGTCGGGTTCCTTCTGGTACTCGTCGGGCGGAACGGCTGATCCGATGAAGGTGGCGTTGCCGGTGTCGGTCGGATGGGCATCCAGAGGGTCGGACAACCTTACGGAGGCGTGCGACTCGCCGACGTCCGGCGGCACCTCTAAGGGCATTCTCGGCCAGGTCATCGACGACACGGTCGAGGACATCCTCCGCGCCGCCGGCACCGATGTGTCCGACACCGCCGCCGCGTGGATGGACGAGGCGTGGAAGCCCGCCCAGCCCGACGCGGTGAACGCTGCCCGAGCAGCCCAAGCGGGGCAGGGTGCTCAGGCAGGCGGTGGCGGCGTCGCCACGTCAACGGACTCGACTGTCAGCAGCGACCTGGTCGTGGACGAGGAATTCTCGGCCCAGTACGACGTGAGGTACAGCGCCCAGACCCCGATGACCGCGGGCACAGTGGCCGCGACGGTCGCCTCGGCACCGTCGACGAACCGGGGCACCTCGGGCGGGGGCAACGCTGCGCCAGCAGCGGCACCGGCGTCGACGACGGATCAGGGGACCGTGCCTGTCGCGGCGAACCTGCCGCTCAGCGATGTGGTCTACGCAAACACTTCCGCCTCCTCAGACGCGGATAACGCCCTCCCGCATTGGCAATGGTGGGTGGGTGGGGTGCTGCTCGCGCTCGCAGCAGGCCTTTTCTTGCAGACAGTTCTCAGAAAGGACTGACGTGAACGTTCTTCGTTCCAGGCTGACCCTCGCTGTCCGTCGCGGCGCTGTGATCAGTGCAGGCGCCGCACTCCTGGCCGGTGCGGTTCTGGCGCCGGTGGCGCAGGCCCAGGGCAGCTCGGCTGTCATCAACACCCTGTCGCAGTTCGCCGGCTCCGCGGATGCGGCAGCCGAGGACGGCCCCCGAATCTCCGTCTCGAAGTCGGTGATCAGCGAGGAGGGCGACACTGAGATCGTCGTCACCGGTGCGGGTTTTGACGACGATACTGTGGTCGGAACCCGTCGTCCGCTGCTGGGCAAGGGCGCCGGGATCTACGTGATCCTCGGCAAGTTCGCCGACGAGTGGAAGCCGTCCGAGGACGCCCCGTCGGCCAACCGCACCTCGATCTCGCAGTTCTGGGCCGTTGCGGCCGAGGACATGGAGGCCATCGGCGGAGCAAAGGGCGGCGCGATCGAGCTGGCCGAGGACGGCAGCTTCACCGCCACGTTCACCGTCTCCACGGCGCTCATCGAGGACGAGGCCGGCGACGCCGAGGGCAACCTGGGCATCTACACCTACCCGGGCAGCGGCGCCACGCACGCAGCGTGGGAGACGTTCCGGCCGCTCACCGTCGGCGCCCCCGCAGCCAGTGCTGAACTCCCACTGGGCTCGCTGGGCAGCCTGTTCGCCGAGAACCCGATCGACTGACCGGACGCCCGACCGCCTGATCGAGCACCCGATCCTCGACACCGAGGACCCGCACTTCTGACCGGGACGCCGGCCAGATCGCACGCGGCCCCGACACCTCCTGAGTTGGTGTCGGGGCCGACGTGTATCTGCAGGTAGACGGTGGTTGCGGTGGTTTAGGGGGACGACGACAACGACCCCACCCTCGAAGAATCGGGGGCAGGGTCGTCGTCGAAAAAAGGGCGTCTTCACGCGGGGTACCGCGCCCGGGGGCTCAGCAGATGCCGGCGCCGCAATAGGGCGCTGTGCTGTTACCAGCGCCGCGCCAGGGGGAGGGCTCAGCGAATGCCGGCGGCCTCTAGGTCGAGGAAGATGCGGTGGTTGAGCTCGAATGCGCGGGTAGCCGCGTCGAGGGCCTCGCGACGGTCTTCGTCGCTGAGGGGTAGCGCGTTGAGGGCGCTGCGGTAGTTGTCCTTGTAGACCTTGGGCTTGTCGATGTTGAACTCGTAGAAGGTCAGTCCGTCCTCGAGCCCGTAGTGGCGGCGCACCATGGTCCTGATGATCTGGCCGCCCGACAGGTCTCCGAGGTAGCGCACGTAATGGTGGCCGATCAGGGCGGCCGCGTTGCCCTCGCAGGCCTGCAGTTCGGCCACGTAATCCTCGACGGCGGGCACCACGATGTCGCAGGAACGTCCCGCCTGCTCGTGCGTCTGGAGGTCCGCGCGAAGGGTCTCGGTGCGGTCGAGCAGCGGGTCCAGGATCGGCTCGATGCGCGGATCCGCCCCGATGCCGCGGCAGGCCTCCTCGAGCGCCTCGTACACGGGCAGGGACTGCCGCAGGAGAGCCACCAGACCGTCCGCCGTGCCTTCCCCTCCCATTAGACGGGTAATGAAGGTCGCGGTTTCCGCACGCTCATGTGCCACCATCGTGGAATCGTGCAGCGCGGTGGCAAGTGGGGCGGGAATGGTGGTCTCCATTGAATCTCCAAGCTAATTAGGTTTGCCTAATGAGGATACGTTAAAGCGAGCTGAGGATCCATATCCGGAATGCAGACACTTCTGTGTGGTTTCGGTCGTGTGCGGATATGTGAAATGCCTCCGGGGGAGACGGGAATCCAGCCATTCCACGTCTTTCCCCGGAGGCATTACTCACTGCAGTTCATCGGCACCGAAGCGCGCCTGATGTGAGAGTCAGGCGATATTAGAACGGCAGGAAGCTGAACAGGTTGCCCAGCGAACCGAAGATGCCGCCGCCACCGTTGTTGTCGTTGTCATTGTCGTCGCCGGGGACGGTGCCTGTGCCGGTGTCATCGCCGCCGTCCCCGTTGTCGCCGCCATCTCCACCGTCGCCGTTGTCAGCGCAGGTCTCGGTGATGGTGAGGTGGACGGTGACGGGGTCCGCGACTGAGCCCGCTTCGTAGCGGCCGAACACCGGCACGAACTCCTCGTCGAGGGTGGCCGTGGCGGTGGTGGTGACCGTTCCGTCCTGCTCAAGGTTGAGCGCGGACGGAAGGGTGAAGTTCGCGGCGTCGGCCTGGGGCTCGGTCACCGGCGTGCCCGTCTCGGTCTTACCCGTGTAGTCGAGCTTGAGCACGCCGGTGGTGCCGGAGATCTCGACAGTCGGGTTGGACAGCGTGGTGTCGAGGGCGCCGCCATGGGCCTTGAAGTTGGCGTCGCCCGTGCCGGTCGCGGTGGCCGCGGTGGCGGAAGCGACGGTGCCCGAGGTCACGGGCCACACAATGCGACCGTCCGTGCCGGTCTCCTCACCCTGGAACGACACACCCTCAGACGGGGTGAGAACTCCATGGGCGAAGTTGCCGAAGAAGTAGGTGCGGAACGCCTGGTTGAAGCCCCACTCGATGGTGCCGCCGGTGACGGAGTACGTCACGTCCTCGGGGGCGCACGCTCCCTCGGCGGCGGAGGCGGCGGCCGGGATCGCGAGGCCGGAGAGGCCGATCAGGGCGGCGGAGGTCAGCGCGACGGCGCCGGTACGGGAAGCGAAGTGGGACAAGGCTCGGTCCTTCGTGTTGGTCGTATCGGGCAACTGCTGCGCCCGAATCGGAAACCTCAACTGAGGCGAGCCTTACCTTAACCATAGAAGGGCAGCCTTACCTTAACTAAGGTTGTGTGAGATGCATCACAGTGCGGAGCGCGGCCGCGTGGGCGCGGCTGCACGTCGAGTCGTGCCGCTCAGTGTTTGTGCAGGTTGGCGGTGGGAAGTGTCCGACGAAAGGGCTCAACGGGCAACGAGGTCGCCGCTGAGGAGAATTCCCGGAAGTCGCTCAACAAATGTTGCGGGAGGCCCTGGCTCAGTGGGCCGCGGCGACCCGACCGATGCGCTCGAACGTCTCGGTGAGGATCTCCTCCGAGCACGCGAAGTTCAGGCGCGCGAAGCCCTTGCCCTCGGTGCCGAAGGCCGGGCCGGAGCTCAGCGCCACGCGGCCCTCGGAGAGGAAGAGAGCGGCCGGGTCGTCGCCGAGACCCGGGTACCCGCGCAGGTCCAGCCACGCCACGAATCCGGAGTCGGGCCGGCGCCACCGCGCACGCGGAAGGTGCTCGGCCATCAGCTTTTCCATCAGGTCCAGGTTGGAGGCCAGGGCTGCGCGCATCTGATCGAGCCAGTCCAGCGAATCGACCAGCGCGGCCTCCCCGGCCAGCGCGCCGAAGTGGCCGGTCGCCCCCGACAGCGCCGACCGCCGGACCTTGAACCGCTCCGGATTGCCGTTGATGACGAACGCGCACTTCAGGCCCGCCAGGTTGAACGCCTTGGACGCCGATGACACCGCCAACCCCACCTCGCGCGCCGTCTCGGACACCGCCAGGAACGAGGTGAACTCCACGCCCGGCATGGTCAGCGGTGCCCAGATCTCATCGGAGACCACCACCGCGTCGTACTTCTTGGCCAACTCCGCGACGGCCGCCAACTCGGTGGTCGAATGCAGGACTCCGGTCGGATTGTGGGGATGGCACAGCAGCACGGCACGTGCGCCCTCGGCGAGAGCGGCCTCGATGCCGATGAGATCGAGGTGAGGGTCGTCGTCGTCGTACTTAATTAATGGCACTGATACCGGTGACAATCCCGCCCGGCGGATCCATGGGCCGAACGGCATGTATACCGGCGGCGAGTACACCACCCCGGCGCCGGCGGGCAGGACCCGCGCCAGGGATTCGCGCACGCCCACACCCACGTCGTTGACCGGCACGACCAGCTCCTCGGGCACCTCCCAGCCGAACCGGGAGTAGAAGTGCGCCGCGACGCCGGCGAAGCGCTCTACTTCTGTGAAGTAGCCGGTGTCGCCGTCGGAGACCGCAGCCGTCAGCCGCTCCTGGATCGCGGGCGCGAGCAGCACGTCGGTCTCGGCGACGAACAGCGGCAGCACGTCCTCGGGGTGGGCCTGCCACTTCTCGCTCCGGCGCTTGCGCAGCTCGGACTCCGGAACATCCAGGGGAAACGGCATGGCGATCCTTTCGGTCGGTGGTGCGGTCGGCGGGGCGTTCGGCGGTCGCCGGTCGGGAACCCAGGTTACGTCGCGGCCCCCTCACGGCGGCGGGCCCCGGCGGTGAGGACACCGTGACGGAGTGGCAACTGACGGAATCACCGCGGAAACAGGACGTTCGTACGGTTGCCCGGTATGAGACGCCGCGAGGGTGTCCGTCGCCAGAAGGGGAAACCGATGTCTCGCACACACGTCATCGAGAACTGGGATCCGGAAGATGCGGAGCAATGGGAATCCGGCGGTCGGAAGATCGCGATGCGCAACCTGCGCTGGTCGGTGTTCGCCGAGCACGTGGGATTCTCGGTGTGGACCCTGTTCGCGGTCCTCGTGCTGTTCATGCCGGAGGACGTCTATGGCCTCGACGCTCCGGACAAGTTCCTCATCTCGGCGGTCGTGACGCTCACCGGCGCGGTGCTGCGCATCCCGTACACGCTGGCCACGGCGGTGTTCGGCGGGCGCAACTGGACGATGTTCTCCGCGTTCGTACTGCTGATCCCGGCCACGGCGATGCTGTGGCTCATGGCCAACCCGGGCCAGCCGCTGTGGATGTACTTGGTGACGGGCATGATCGCGGGCCTGGGCGGCGCCAACTTCGCGTCCTCCATGACCAACATCAATGCGTTCTTCCCGCAGCGCCACAAGGGCTGGGCGCTGGGCCTCAACGCCGGCGGCGGCAACCTGGGAGTGGCGACCATCCAGGTGGTGGGCCTGGTGGTGATCGCGATCGCCGGCAACCGCTCGCCGCACTGGGTCGTAGCCATCTACCTGGTGCTCCTGGCCATCGCCGGCATCGGCGCGGCCTCGCGGATGGACAATCTCACCGGCCGGCCTGTGGACGTGCAGTCGATGAAAGACGTGGCCCGCGACCGCGACGACTGGGTCCTGTCACTGCTCTACATCGGTACCTTCGGCTCGTTCATCGGCTTCAGCTTCGCCTTTGGCCAGATGCTCACCATGACTTTCCTCGGCAACGGGCAGACCCCCGCGGAGGCCGCACTCCACGCCGCGCAGCTGACGTTCCTCGGCCCACTGCTGGGCTCGCTCACGCGCATGGCGGGTGGCCGCATCTCGGATCGGATCGGCGGCGCCCGGGTCACGCACATAACGTTCTGGGCGATGGCCGTCACGACCCTCGCGCTGGTCTACACCTCGTACCTGCAGGCCAGCAACGGCGGCACCCTGTCCGGCGGCGCGCTCGCCCTGTTCTTCATCGCGTTCCTCACGCTCTTCGGTCTGACCGGCCTGGGCAATGCGTCGGTCTACACGATGATCCCGGCGGTCTTCGAGGCGCGCAGCCGAGGACTGCGGCTGCCCGAGTCGGAGCGCGCGGATTGGTCGCGCTCGCACGCCGGGGCGCTGATTGGCGTGGCCGGCGCGGTCGGCGCGCTGGGCGGGTTCGCGATCAACATGACGCTGCGCAGTTCCTACCAGGCATCGGGCACCGCGACCGCCGCGTTCATCGCCTTTGCCGCCTTCTACGTGCTCGCCGCGCTGGTCACCCGGGCGCGCTACCTGCGGCGACCCACGTCGGTGAAGGCGGGGGAGGCAGCCTCGCCGGGGGAGGCGGGGGAGTTGGAGCCCGCCGCGCGCTGATCGCGGGGGAGGACCGGGACACGTCGCCGGTGACGACGGTGAAAACAACAAGCACGACTACGACGACGACGAGGAGTGCAGACCATGACCGCACACAGTGAACCGGCGACGTACGCGAGCGACGAATCACAGGTCGGCCGGGTCTCGGATGAGGCGGCTGGACAGTCGATGAGCGAGGCGGCGGGACGGCAGGTCGCCGAGCACACGCACTGCCCGTACTGCGCGCTGCAGTGCGCGATGATCGTCACCCCGGCAGACGGCGGCCCGTACGTGGAGCCCGTCTGGTTCCCGACCAATCGAGGCGGACTCTGTCGCAAGGGCTGGACCTCGGCGCTGTTGCTCGACCACCCCGAGCGGATCACCACGCCGCTGATCCGGGCGGGTGGTGAGCTCGTTCCGTGTGACTGGGACACCGCGTTGGACCGTGTCGTGGACGGCATCCGGCGGGCGCAGGAATCAGGTGGCCCGGACGGGGTGGCCGTGTTCGGCGGGGGCGGGCTCACGAACGAGAAGGCCTACCAGCTGGGCAAATTCACCCGACTCGCGCTGGGCAGCAGGTTGATCGACTACAACGGGCGCTGGTGCATGTCGAGCGCGGCGGCGGCGTCGAACCGCAGCTTCGGCGTGGACCGCGGACTGCCGTTCCCCGTGTCCGATCTGACGAGTGCACGATCGGTCCTGCTCATCGGCGCCAATCCTGCGGACACCATGCCGCCGTTCCTCCAGCATCTCGACACCGTCGCGAACGCCGGCGGCCTGGTGGTGGCCGATCCTCGGCTCACCGCGACAGCGCGGCGCGCGATCGACGGCGGCGGCGTGCACCTGCGACTGAGGCCCGGCACGGATGCTGCGCTGCTTCTGGGGTTGCTGCACCTTGTCGTCGTCGTCGGAAAATACGACCCGGACTACATCGCGGCGCGCACCACCGGCTTCGACGAGGCGTGGGGCCAGGCGGCGGCGTGGCTGCCCGAACGCACCGAACGGGTGACCGGAGTCTCCGTGGCGCAGCTCGAACGGACCGTGGAACTGCTGGCCGCCGCACGCGACGCCGACGCCGGCGCCTACGTCCTGACCGCCCGCGGCGCCGAACAACACGCCGACGGTACAGATGTAGTGGGTGCCGCGATCGCGCTGGCATTGGCCCTCGGACTGCCCGGCCGAGCGCGTGCCGGATACGGAACCATCACCGGCCAGGGCAACGGGCAGGGCGGGCGCGAACACGGGCAGAAGGCCGACCAACTTCCCGGATACCGGTCCATCACCGACCCGGACGCCCGCGCGCACGTCGCCGGCGTGTGGGGCGTGGACCCGGCCGAGATCCCGGGGGCAGGGGTGTCGGCGTTCGAATTGTTGGACTCGCTGGGCAGTGCCGGCGGACCGACCGCGATGCTGCTGCACGCCTCCAACCCCGTGGTCTCCGCGCCCGACGCCGACCGGGTCTGCGAGCGGCTCAGCGCGCTGGACACGCTGGTCGTGGCGGATTTCCTGCTGTCGGAAACGGCGGCGCTCGCGGACGTGGTGCTGCCCGTGCCGCAGTGGGCCGAGGAGGAGGGCACGCTCACCAATCTCGAGGGGCGGGTGATCCGGCGGCGGCGGTCGGTCACCCCGCCCGAGGGCGCGCGCGATGAGCTGTGGATCTGGCACGAGTTGGCGCGGCGTCTGGATCGCGGGCCGGAGCGGTTCCCGGTCGACCCGCGCGAGGTCTTTGACGAACTCGCCCGCGCCTCGACCGGCGGAAAGGCCGACTACTCGGCGATCACGTGGGACCGGCTCGATGCGGGGGAGGCGGTGCACTGGCCGTGCGGGGCCGACTCGCCGGACGGAACGCCGCGGCTGTTCACCGAGCGGTTCGCCACCGAGGACGGGCGGGCGCGATTCTGCGTGGGTCCCGTACGCCCGCCCGCCGAGATGCCCGACGCCGAGTTTCCGCTGCTCGGGACCACCGGCCGGGTGCTGTCGCACTACCAATCCGGCGCGCAGACCCGGCGGATCGCCGAGCTCGACGCCGCCGAACCCGTCGCCTGGGTGCAGGTCCACCCCGTCGTGGCGGCCGGTGCCGGGCTCGCCGATGGTGACACCGCGCGTGTGGTCTCCCGGCGTGGGGCAGTGCAGGCGCAGGTGCGGTTCGACGAGGACATGCGCACCGACACGGTCTTTCTCCCGTTCCACTTCGCCGGCGCCGGGAGGGCCAACATCATGACGCTGCCCGAGCTGGACCCGGTGAGCCGGATGCCTGAGTTCAAGGTGTGCGCCGTGCGGATCGAGGCGCTGTGATCGGGGTGGTGGGCGCGGCGGGTGTTGCGGATGCGGTGGGCGTTGCGGATGCGGCAGACGTTGCCGCCGGGGCGAATGGTGGCCCGATGCGCGTGGTGATTGTGGGCGCCGGGATGGCCGCCGCGCGCCTGGCGGAGGAGCTGCGCGCGGGTCAGCCGGACCCGGCCCTGCTCGCGGTGACGGTGCTCGGCGCTGAGCCCGACGAGCCGTACAACCGGATCATGCTCTCGCAC
>NZ_JAALDM010000148.1 GCF_014144865.1 Dietzia aerolata
CGGTGGGGCGTAACTCCCACTCTCCCGGCCGGGCCGCGGTATGGGCCCAGACCAGTGACCCCGACGTGGACTAGAGTGTGGCCGTGCTGAGCAACGGTCGCCTCTCCCCGCTGCCGCTCGACGAGGACCTGAGATCGCTGTCCCCGCAGGAGCGGGTCCGTCCGGGCGACGGGCCGGCGGCCGCAGTTCTCGACGCCTGGGGCGGCCCCGTCGGACGGCACGCCGCGGTCGGCCGCCAGCGGTTCTGGACGCCCCTGCGGGTGATCATGTTGTTCGCCGTGATCTTCCTGGCGTTCGGCTTCTTCTCCAAGGCGGGTTGCCTCGAGACCACACACCCCACCGACGGGTCGCAGCCCGGGCTGCTCTGGGACGGTCGGCAGTACTACAAGGCCTGCTACGCCGATCCGCTGCCGCTGTACTCGATCGAAGGTCTCAGCAAGGGGGCGTTCCCCTACAAGTACTCGTGGACCACCGAGACCGGCGAGGAACGCTTCATGGAGTACCCGGTGCTGTCCGGGATGTTCCAGTACGTCACCGCGCAGGGCGCGCAGGCGTGGCAGGCGGTCTTCCCCGGCGGGCCGATAGAAGTGGTCAAGTACTTCGTGCTGGGGGCGGTGCTGCTGGCCATCTTGTGGATGGTCGCGGTGTGGGCCACCTACCGCTCCGCCGGCCGCAGACCGTGGGACACCCTGCTCATGGCGGCCAGTCCGTTGGTGATCTTCCAGGCCTTCACCAACTACGACCTCCTGGCGATCGCCTTCGCCTCGGTCGCCCTGCTGCTGTGGGCACGCCGCCGTCCCGTATGGGCCGGCGTGGTCCTAGGGCTCGGCGTCGCCGCCAAGCTATATCCACTGTTCCTGGTCGGTGCCCTGTTGGTAGTGGCGATACGACGACGACGATTCGTCGAGCTCGGAAAATCGGTTGCTGCGGCGGTTATCGCCTGGCTGGTGGTCAACCTGCCGATCATGATCGGATTCCCGACCGGCTGGCGTGAATTCTTCCGCCTCAACTCGGACCGACCCGCGAACCCCGAGAGCATCTACGCGGCGATCCAGGTCCTGACCGGATGGGCCGGATTCGATGCCGGCCGCGCGGCCGGGGAGGCCCCCGCCACCCTGAACATGGTGTCGCTGGTGCTGTTCGCGCTGGGCTGCGTGGCCGTTCTGGTGATCGGCTTGACGGCCGCCACCACCCCGCGCATCGCGCAACTGGCGTTCCTCATCGTGGCGATCTTCCTTCTCACCAACAAGGTGTGGAGCCCCCAGTACTCACTGTGGCTGGTCCCGCTGGCGGTGCTGGCGGTGCCGCGGGTGAAGGTGCTGTTGCCGTGGATGGCGTTCGATGCGCTGCTGTGGATCGCCCACATGTCGTACTTCCACGGGGTCGCCAACAAGGGCATCGATCCCGAACTGTTCCATGTGCTCGTTCTGGCGAGGAACCTGCTCGTGGTGGCGGTCTGCGTGGTGGTGATCGTGGAGATCTACCGGCCCGATCTCGACATGGTGCGCCGCAGCCACGCCGGTGACCCCGCCGGGACGGACCCGCTCGCCGGAGTCCTGGCCGACCCGCGCGAACCCCTGGTGACCGGTTTGGCCCGCCGCCGGGACGCGAGCGGGGATGCACGCGACAGGGATGCACGCGACAGGGCTGCGCGTGACGGGGCTGCGCGCGACGGAGATGCGCGCGAAAGTGCCACCGCCCCGCCCGCCGGTGCCGGGCCGGCCGATGCCCCGGCCGCAGCTACGCCGACCGCCACAGGTGCGGCGGCTATC
This sequence comes from Dietzia aerolata, assembly GCF_014144865.1. Taxonomy (GTDB): domain Bacteria; phylum Actinomycetota; class Actinomycetes; order Mycobacteriales; family Mycobacteriaceae; genus Dietzia; species Dietzia aerolata. The sequence goes on from NZ_JAALDM010000148.1 coordinate 1,773, forward strand.
GACAACGACGACGGTCCACTCGACTATGTCGCCGACCATGAGGAGAACCCCACCCGATGACTACAAGCGAAATGATCTGGATGTTCGTCTTCATCCTCATCGGGTTCATCTGCATGGTCACCGCCGCCGGCGGGTACCGGGCGGGCTGGCGAACGCCCGTGTGGATCGGCTGGACCGTCGCCGCATTCGTGTTCCTCACCGTCATCCCGGTGACGCAGGCCCTGACCACGGCAATCTGACCACCCCCCCGCAGGACGTGCGGCCTACTCGCAGAGGTCGAACGGCTCGGTGTCGGGGAAGTAGCGCACCCACTCCTCCGGCGTGAGCTGGAGGCCGCCCGCGCAGGTCTCGTCCTCCACATCATCCGGTTCGAGTTCCCACATCCACATCGCGCCCTCCACGCCCACGGCCAGCAACTGACCGTCCGGTGAGGCGCTGCGTCCCTGGTAGAGCAGCGGATCGGTGGTGGCGCCGAGCACGGCCCACCGCTCCGGTGCGGTGGGATCGCTGACGTCGACAACCGTGACCTGCCCGTTGCTCGAGGTGATGAGCAGCCGAGCGTCGTCAGCGGAAAACGCGGTCCAGTAGATCTCGCCGGGCGGCGCCGGCAGAGAGGCCAGCTCGACCGGAGCCGTCTGGTCCTCGACGTTCCAGATCCGGATCGTCTCATCGCCCCCGGACGTCGCGAGCAACGGCGAGTGGTGTGCGTACCCGGCGGACGGGGAGGCGCCGATTCCGGTGGTCAGGCGATGCGCCACCGACGAATTCTCTGGTTCGGAGGTGTCGATGATGACGGTCTCCGGCCCTAGCGTCGGCACCACGAGATGTTGCGAGTCGGCGGAGAACTCGGCGACCACGCACGGGTCGGGCAGGGACACCGTGTCGAGCAGGCGGGGGCGGGTCGGGGACGAGACGTCGATAATCCCCACCTCCGTGGCGATGTCGCTGCACACCGCGAGCGTGCGGCCGTCCGGACTCAGAGGCGACGCCACCACCACGCCGGAGACCACCGGCATGCTCGCGGCGGACTCGGTGGCCGGACCGAACGGAGCGGTGAACACCTGGATGCCGCCGTCGGCCAGACCGGCGTACACGACTCGGCCGTCCGGGGACATGGCCACCGAGCCGGAGAACCGGGTGCCGGAATCGGGGACGACCCGCCCGGTCTCGCGGGGGATCGAGCCCGAGGTGTCGACGATCGTGTAGTGCAGCTCCGACGCGGTCACGCCCAGAACCCCGGTCGCCCGGTCAGCAGAGGAGGCGGTCTGGAAAATCGAGTTGGACTCCGACGCCGCACCGAGCCGATCGAGCTGCCAGTACCGGACCAGACCATCAACCGAGTAGGTGACCAGGTGGTTCTCGTCTGTGAACCGGATGCCCGTCGCCACCTGCGACGCCGGCATCTCGCTCAGAAGTGCGCCGTCCTCGTCGTACACGCGCAGTCGCTCGTCCGAGCCGGCGGCGGCAAGCATTCCCTCGTCGTTGAAATCGACATCGCTGACGTAGGCGTTCCAGCCGTCCAGGCGGGTGAGCGGCTCGGCGTCCGACATCGTGTCGGCGGCGTCCGCGGTGGTGTCGTCGTCGACCTTCCACCGGTGCACCGCGCGCCCGGTCGTCCCGGCCGCGATGACCTTCCCGTCCCGCGAGACGTCCAACGCCAGCGGGACCGCGGTCTCGCCGGTGCTCAGCGTGGGACCGCGCTCCGCCTCCCCGCGCGCCCCGGCGTCCAGGAGCGTCTTGACCCCGAGGGTGCGGTTGGCCACCAGCAGGGTGCTCGAATCCGGCAGCCACGCGAGAGCCTCGACCGACTTGCCGGGCTCGCCACCCGGGTCAGGGCGCGCGATGACGGGAGTCTCGTCGGTGGGCAGGGTTAATCCGTTGCGGGGCGACAGCGACCACCGCAGCACATGGCCGTCACCGTTGCCCGCGGCGAGCGTCGAGCCGTCGGGGGAGAAGGCCACCGAGTGGAACGGACCCGCGCCGTCACCCAGCGTGGCCAGAGCCACGGGCGCGGATGGGTCGCGGACGTCGATCAGGTAGACCCCGCCCTGGCCCACGGCCGCGAGCACCGACCCGCTCGGTGCCAGATCGGCACCGTACAGCTCGTGGCGCTCGCCGGTACCCAGGGTCAGCTCGGCGCCGGCGGCCGGATCCTGATCGCGGAACAGTCGCAGGACGCCATCGGAGGAGACGGAGGCGAACCACTCCGTCCCGCTCAGCGGCTCGACCCGACCGGTGCCGGCCGCGGCCTCGAACCGCAGCGGGATATCGGTGCGGCTGGTGTTGAGCAGCGCGGACCGCGCCTGGGTGGTGGGGTGGATGCGGTACGCGGCCAGGGCGAGCGCCCGCCCCAGCGCGGGGTCCGCGGTGAGGGCGGTGGTGGACGAGACGGCCCCCGACCGCGACAACGCGATGTCGCGGGTCTCCCGCGCGTCGTCGGTGGCGAGCAGTGCCAGCACACTGGCCACCAGAGCCAGAATGGTGACCACGGCCAGCGACGCCGCCAGAGCTGTCAGGGTCCGGATGCGGAACCGGTCCCGGCGCGCGACGCCCTCGTGGTGGTCGCGCGCGGCGCGCAGGAACTGACACTCCGAGGGAGTCAAGGGAAGGCCTGGCGGGGAGGCGTCCACGTTCGGGTCGATGGACTCCGGGGAGTCGATCGGGACGTCTTCGCGGTGGGTGCCTGCGAGTGCGGAGTTGCTGCCGTTGTCGTCGTCGTCAAAGATCTCTTGATCGTCGTCGAGGCGTCTGGCCCCGCTCCACCGCAGGTAGTCGGCCGTGGCGGAGGCCGTGGGGAGCGCGGCGTCGTCCCTGCCGGAGGCCTCCCAGTCCGCGGCGTCGGACCGCAGGCGCGCGAGGACACGGAGCCCCTCCCTGTCGGCGTCGATCCAGCCCACCAGGCGCGGCCACGACGAGAAGAGGACCTCGTGGGTGGGGGAGACCGTGGTGCCGTCGAGGGTCAGCAGGCCCGCGCGGGCGAAGTAGGTGGCGACGACGAGCAACCCCTCCGGCATCTCCGCCAGCGGCGCGTGGCGGCGGACCGTGCGGGCGGAACTGACGTCGACCATCTGCAGGAACAGCGACCGGCACGCCAGCTGGCCGTCCCGCCCCAGGCTCAGGTAGATCGTCTCCGCCGAATCGCGGACCACACCCTCGATCCCGCCGGCCTCGAAGTAGTCGGCCACCGTGATGCGGCGCCTCCGGCTACGTTCCCAGCAGACCAGGAGGACATAGGACAGCAGTGGCAGGAGGGAACGCTCGTCAGCGCCCGGATCGGGCGGGGCGACCGCGTCCAGCAAGAGCGTGACCAGCGACGGCTCGACCGTGTAGCCCAGCGAGCGGGCGGGCTCGATGATGATCTCCGCCAGCGCGTCCCGGTCCGGGGTGCCGATCACGACCTGGTCGTCGACGGCCGCGCGGAGCATCGGTTCGGCGAGCGCCGCCTGGAAAAAGTCCGCGCGCAGGGCCACCACGGTGGCCAAACCCGCCGCGGTGCGGCGGCCCAGCTGACTGAGGAGCCTGGCCCTGCGGAGCCGGTCGACCCCGTCCGCCCACAATTCCTCCAACTGGTCCACGACCAGCAGACCAGGGACGGACGTGTGGGCGTCGGTGAGATCGTCGGGGCGCAGGATCGTGACTGGTGTCCCGTCCGCCGACCACCTGGGCGCGACGCCCGCCGCGAGCAACGAGGACTTGCCCGCTCCGGATGCGCCCACCACCACGAGCGGCCGGGTCCGGGGCGCCGACAGTCGCTCGATGATCGACTCCACCTCGGCGGAGCGGCCGTGGAACAGCCCGGCCTCCGAGGTCAGGTACGGGCGCAGACCCACATACGGACTGTCGATGTCGGGATCGGGGACGCCGTTGGAGAGGCCCTCGGTGTGACCGGCAGGCCCGTTCGTGTTCCCGGCCGGCCCGGGGGTCGTGGCGGCCCGACCCGGTGCGACGGGGAGTAGGGGGTCGGCACCGGGGAGATCGGCCTCGTTTCGCGGCGCGGACTCGCGGCCGGCGAACCGTGACGAGGACGGCGCGGTGCCGTTGGTCTCGTCAGGACCGGTGTGGGCCGCCGGCCCGGTTGGCGGCGCCGTCCTTGATCGGCGCGCGGGGCGACGCGGGCCCGGACGCGCCCGGACCCGCTCCACGACGGACAACCACTCGGCCGTGTTGTCTGCCGCACCGAGGAGGGTGAGGACGTCGATGACCGTCTTCTCGCTCGAGCGGGTGGGCACGTGCTGTCCCGAGAACCACCCCGAGGCCGTTCCGAGTGACAGCGACGGCACCAGCCGGACCACATCGCGGACCGAGAGCCCGGCCTCGATCCGGAGCTCGGTCAGTGCGGCGCCGAATTCCTCGCGAGTACGAACCTGAGAGAGAACTGACTCAGATTCCGGACTCAATCCGTCATTCTCAGAAATGGTCACAGGGTGGATCGTACGGCTCGATATGGCCCGTACGGGGCGTCTAACGTTTCTTTGGCCTGGGATTTCATGCGAACGGACGACGTATCCGTACGGACATGTATGGACAATTGGGGTAGGTGTCGACACGTCGTGATTAAAAGTTGATCATTAGGTGGTTCTAATCTGATGGAGGATCACATGGCCGCGATACTGTCCGCACCACACGACATCGGACGCTGCGAACGGCCCGATCTCAGCGCCCGCGAGGTCGAGGTGCTGATCGCGTGGTTGGCGTCCGACAGCAAGAAAGAGGTCACGGAACGGTTGTTCCTGGCGGACTCCACGGTCAGTACCTACATCCAGAGGGTGCGCTCGAAGTACGCGGCGGTGGGTCGGCCGGCACGGACCAAGGTGCGGCTGCTGCTGCGCGCCCTCGAGGACGGGTACATCCGGCTCGACGATCTCTAGCCCGGTTGCCGTCTGTGCAGGCAGTGATCGGTACGTGTGCCCGAAGGTGGGATTTCGTCGGCCGGTACCGGACGGGGTAGCCTTGAACGGTTGCTGACGCAACGACCCTCCTGCCACGGAGACACCGTGGCCGATATCTGTAGTCCACAGGAGGTGATGAGGTCCCGTGCGTCAATACGAAGTAATGGTCATCCTCGATCCGAGTCTCGACGAGCGCACCGTGGCGCCGTCGCTGGATACGTTCCTGAACGTGATCCGGCAAGAGGGCGGTTCGGTCGACAAGGTCGATGTCTGGGGCAAGCGCCGCTTCGCCTACGAGATCAACAAGCAGACCGAGGGCATCTACGCCGTCGTGCAGCTCAAGTCGAACCCGGACGCGGTCAAGGAGCTGGATCGTCAGCTCGGACTGAACGAGAACGTGCTCCGCACCAAGGTGCTGCGCGCCGACAAGTGATGCTGTCTGTCCGACCAGCCCGGTAATCTGGGCGCGGTCGGTCGGCTTCGATCACCATCCACCTCACGACTGCACACGCAGGTCTTCATGCACGGAGGAGAAGCGCATGGCACAGGGCGATACACCCATCACAGTGGTAGGAAACATCGTCGCGGATCCTGAACTGCGGTTTACGCCGTCGGGTGCCGCGGTGGCGAACTTCCGTATCGCCTCGACGCCGCGTCGTTTCAATTCGCAGACCAACCAGTGGGAGGACGGCGAAGGCCTGTTCCTCACCTGCAATGTCTGGCGTCAGGCGGCGGAGAACGTCGCGGAGTCGCTGCAGAAGGGCATGCGGGTCATCGTCAACGGCCGGCTCCGGCAGCGGTCGTACGAGACCCGCGAGGGCGAGAAGCGCACCGTGTACGAGGTCGAGGTCGACGAGGTCGGTCCGTCGCTGAAGTACGCCACCGCCAAGGTGACCCGCACTCCCCGCGAAGGCGGGCAGGGCGGCGGTTTCCAGGGCGGAGGCGGCCAGGGTGGCGGTTTCCAGGGCGGCGGTCAGCCGCAGGGTGGTTTCGGTGGAGGCCAGCCACAGCAGGGCGGCTACGGCGGAGGCCAGGGTCGTCCGCAGAACGACGACCCGTGGGGCAGCGCCCCGCAGGCCGGCGGATCCGGCGGTTTCGGTGGCATGGAAGACGAGCCCCCGTTCTAGTTCGGGTCGAATCCCCGGGGCATACCGCCCCACCCCATAAGCATGAGACATGACCTCGCGACAACCCGGCCCCGGTCGGCTCGTCGGAGGAAAGAAAGGTAGACGGATCATGAAGCTGATCCTCACCGCCGACGTCGACAAGCTCGGTGCACCGGGCGACATCGTCGAGGTCAAGGGCGGATACGGACGTAACTTCCTGCTCCCGCGCGGGCTGGCGATTGTGGCCACCCCGGGCGCCGAGCGCCAGATCGAGTCCATCAAGCGGGCCCAGGAGGCTCGTGAGGTGCGCGACTCGGACCACGCCAATGAGCTGAAGCAGAAGCTCGAGTCGCTGGCCGACGTCAAGGTCGCGGTCAAGACCTCTGACACCGGCAAGCTGTTCGGCTCGGTCACCGCGGGCGACGTCACGTCGGCCGTGAAGGCCGCCGGCGGCCCCGCGCTCGACAAGCGCAACGTGCAGATGCCCAAGGAGCACATCAAGTCGACCGGCTCGCACAGCGTCGTCGTCGACCTGGGTCACGACACCACCGCGCGTGTCGCGGTCGAGGTCGTCCCCGCCTGACCCACCCGGACCAGGCCTGCGAGGGTCCCGCCCGTCATCACGACGGCCGGGGCCCTCGCTTTTGTCCGGCGCATTGGCGGCCGAGTACCTGGTTATTCACCGGCTCAGCGGGACGATCTGCGCTAGGGCAGGTTGTGTGGACGGCCTGTGGATAACTCGGTAGGAAAGCTAGGTTCTCGACGATTGGACGATTGCTCGGGTTCATCTTTCGTTACCCATTGTGTACCCAATCTTGACGTGGTAACGGCAGTAATCCACCGAGCGCTCTACCTGCATCGATAGGGGTGACCTGCAGGTTTATGCCGAATGACCTGGGATTTCCACCGTTTATTCACAGTTGGAGCCGGATCACGCCTGCATAACTCACAAGCATCCACAGTTCTCCACAACCACGCACCCGCGATTGTGGACAACCCTGTGGATAACTCAGGGGGTTCACCGGCGGAGGTGTCGTCGCGGTGACCTACAGTGGAGAGGTCCAGCAGGCGACCCCGGCGGGCGTCGGGCGCGACGGACGCGACACTATACAGCGTGAACATCACCACTACAGCGGAGAGGAGCGGTCATGACGCAGGGGGGATTCGACGATCCCGGCGATATGCCACCTCCCGAGGACGGCGGGGGCGGCGAGTTCGGCCGGACGCCGCCCCAGGACCTCACCGCGGAGCAATCTGTGCTCGGCGGAATGCTGCTGAGTAAGGACGCCATCGCTGATGTCGTGGAGGAGATTCAGCCGAACGACTTCTACAAGCCAGCGCACCAGGCGATCTACGACGTCATCCTGGATCTCTACGCTCGTGGCGAGCCCGCCGATGCGGTGACCGTTGCGGCTGAGTTGGACCGCCGGGGGGATCTCCGTCGTGCCGGGGGCGCTCCGTACCTCCACACGCTCATCTCCACCGTGCCCACGGCGGCGAACGCCGGCTACTACGCGCAGATCGTCTCGGAAAAGGCCGTGCTGCGCCGTCTCGTCGATGCCGGCACGCGGATCGTGCAGTACGGCTACTCGGGCTCCGAGGGCGCGGACGTGGCGGAGGTGGTGGACCGGGCGCAGGCCGAGATCTTCGACGTGACAGAGCGTCGGACCACCGAGGATTTTGTGATCATCGAGGAGCTGCTGCAGCCCACGATGGACGAGATCGACGCCATCCACACTGCCGGTGGGCTCAGCAAGGGCGTGCCCACCGGCTTCGCGGACCTCGATGCCATTACCAACGGCCTGCACGGCGGGCAGATGATCATCATCGCCGCCCGCCCAGGCGTCGGTAAGGCGCTCGCGTTGGATACGGTCCTGCCCACGCCTGAAGGGCAGACCACTATGGGTGACGTCGCCGTGGGCGATGAGGTTCTCGGCGTGGACGGAAAGCCCACGAAGGTCACGGGCGTGACGGAGGTGTGGCACGACCGCCCCTGTTTTGTCGTGCGGTTCAGTGACGGCACCGAGATCGTTGCCGATGCTGAGCATGAGTGGCGCATCGAAATGGGTGGAACCGACCAGGTGGTTACCACCAAGTCGCTCGATACCCTGATGCTGGTGTCTGACTTCGGGATTCTCGTGCCCGAGAATCCCGAAACCGGACGGTTGGCGCGGATCATCACCGACGTACGCACCGCGGACAGTGTGCCGGTGCGGTGCATCGAGGTGGCCGCAGCCGACCACCTGTACCTGGCCGGTCCCACCGGGATTCCCACGCACAACTCCACCATCGGCCTGGATATCATGCGGTCCTGCTCCATCAAGAACGGACTGTCCTCGGTCATGTTCTCACTGGAGATGAGTAAGACCGAGATCGTCATGCGCCTCATGAGTGCCGAGGCACGCGTGAAGCTGTCGGACATGAAGTCGGGCTCGATGAGCGATGAGGACTGGACGCGACTGGCGCGACGGATGGGCGAGATCTCCGAGGCGCCGCTGTTCATCGACGATTCGCCAAACCTCACGATGATGGAGATCCGTGCCAAGGCCCGTCGGCTCAAGCAGAAGCACGACCTGCGGCTGATCGTGGTGGACTACCTGCAGCTGATGTCCTCGGGCAAGAAGGTCGAGTCGCGTCAGCAGGAGGTCTCGGAGTTCTCACGTCAGCTCAAGCTGCTGGCCAAGGAGATCGACGTGCCACTGATCGCCATCTCGCAGCTGAACCGTGGTCCCGAGCAGCGTACGGACAAGCGGCCCCAGGTCTCCGACCTTCGTGAGTCGGGCTCGCTCGAGCAGGACGCGGACATCGTCATGCTGCTGCACCGCCCGGACTCCACGGAGCGCGACGACCCGCGCGCCGGCGAGGCCGACCTGATCCTGGGCAAGCACCGCGGTGGCCCCACCTCGACCATCACGGTGGCGCATCAGCTCCACTACAGCCGCTTCGTGGATATGGCGCGGGGGCTGTGATCGCTTGTCGGTGTCGGTTCTCAAACAATCTGTCAGTTTCTCACTGGGGTGTCACACGATTCGCAGGAATCTGTCACCTCCCCGGTAGAAGGAGACCCTGGGGGGCCGTGAGTAGGCGGGCAGAGTACGGCGAGCAAAGCATCCTAGGGGGCTGATGCACGAGTAGGTGACGTTGATAATGGAAGTGCCTCGTCGCCGGCGTGTGTGACTCTGTAGGTGACTGATGGCCGCTGGGCTTGTCTTGTAGCTGATCCGTCCGCGCGCCGGTGGCGACGGCACCGCCCGATGCATGTCGGCCAGCGGCGAGTATGACTTCATACGAGCTTGGTTAGCCCCGTCAACGTCTTGTCTGCTCGGTCTCTGGCCGATGTGCCCTCACCAGGAAGGCACAGCCTCATCATGACAACACCCGTAGTCGAAGTCACTGAGTCCGCGGCTGCCCTCGACGTCGTTGCCGGAGTGGATACGCACGCCGACTCTCACCACGTTGCAGTACTCGACATGGCCGGAAGGAAGCTCGGCGATCGACAGATCCCCACGACTACCGCTGGTTACGAATCGCTGCGGAGCTACCTCGAATCGTTCGGGCACGTCCGACTAGTCGGCATCGAGGGCACCAGCTCCTATGGTGCTGGGCTTGCTCGATACCTGAGATCGCACCACGTCGATATCCGGGAGATCATCCGCCCCCGGCGCTCGCAGCGTCGACGTGGGAAATCCGACCCAATCGACGCCTACGCTGCCGCGCAACAGGCACTAGCCGAACCAGAGTCCTTACCCCAGGCCAAGACCGGTGACGGGATCGTCGAGCAGATCCGCGTCTTGTTGACCGTTCGCCGCAGCGCGGTCAAAGCCCGAGTGGCTGTGGTCCGCCAGATCAAGTCATTGCTGGTCACCGCCTCAGAGGCCATCAAGACTCAGTGGGACAGATCCAGCGAGCATCAAGCGATCGCCAAACTTGCGGCTACCAGGCCCGGCGCTCCCACCGCCTCGGTAGACGCTGCCACTGGTCATGCGCTTCGGCGACTCGCGCGCCGCCACCGCTACTTGACCGGGGAGATCGAGGAACTGGACGAGGACTTGCGGGAGCTGGTCGCAACCGCTGCTCCCGCCATGATCGCAACCAAGGGGTATGGCGTGATCGCCACGGCGACTCTTCTGGTTACCGCGGGCTCAAACCCGGAGCGGCTGCGATCGGAAGCATCGTTCGCCGCGCTGTGCGGAGCTTCGCCGATCCCCGCATCCTCGGGAAAAACACATCGATTCCGACTCAACCGTGGCGGAGACCGACAGGCGAACTGGGCTCTGCACCAGATTGCGCTGGTCCGTCTGTCCAGCGATCAGCGCACGAAGCAGTACTCAGCTCGCTTGCGCGCGAACGGGAAGTCGACCAAGGACGTGCTTCGGTGTCTCAAACGCGCGATCGCCCGCGAAGCATTTCACCTGCTCGTCCACCCCGCGCCGGTGCTGGCCACCGATGACCTCAGGGACTTGCGGCACCGACGCGGCGTCACCCTCGTCCGAGCCGCAAAGAGCATCGGAGCCGAGCCTTCCCGGCTCTCCGAACTCGAACGAGGACGGCGACCCAATGCAGAACTCGCGACCGCCTACCGTGCCTGGCTCACCGCCGCTTGACACCCATAGGAGCATCATCTGATCTGGCTTGCCCTGCCGGGGCGGCCTGGAAGGATGTTGATGTGCGCGGGGCCCTATCCCCAGGAGTTCCGCGACGACGTTGTCCGCGTCGCCCAGAATCGTGAAGACGGTGTGACGCTCGAGCAGATCGCCGCCGACTTCGGTATCCATCCCATGACGTTGCAGAAGTGGATTCGCAAGGCCGACGTGGAGGCCGGGATCAAGCCCGGCACGACCGCCGCGGCATCCCAGGAACTGCGCGAGGCCAAGCGCCGCGTTCGGCTGTTGGAGCAGGAGAACGAGGTTCTGCGCCGAGCTGCTGCCTACCTGTCCCAGGCGAATCTGCCGGGAAAAGGTGGTACCCGCTCGTGAGCGAGCTCGCCGCTGACGGCATCCCCACCCGCGGTGGCGCGGGCGGGTACTCAAGATCGCTCGTCAGCCCTACTACCGATGGCTCAAGAACCCGGTCACCGATGCCGAACTCGCCGAGGCGTACCGGGCCAACGCCCTGTTCGACGCGCACCGAGAAGACCCAGAGTTCGGCTACCGCTACCTCGCCGATGAAGCTGAGACCGCGGGCGAGAAGATGTGCCGGCGCACCGCCTGGCGGATCTGCTCGGTCAGCGGCTGGACCAGTGCCATCAGCAAGAAAGGCCGCGGCAAGCACCGCAAGGCCGGCCCGCCTGTACACGACGATCTCGTCGAGCGGGACTTCACCGCCGTGGGCCCGAACGAGCTGTGGCTCACCGACATCACCGAGCACTGGACGGCGGCGGGGAAGCTGTACCTGTGCGCCATCAAAGACGTTTATTCGGGCCGCATCGTCGGGTATTCGATCGACTCCAGGATGAAGTCCCGCCTGGCCGTGGCCGCCCTGAACAGCGCCGTCGCCAGGCGAGGGGACGTGGCCGGCTGCATCCTACACAGCGATAGAGGATCTCAATTTCGTTCGAAGAAAATGCAGAAGGCCATCACCCGGCACGGCATGCTCGGGTCGATGGGAAGGGTCGGTGCGTGTGGGGACAACGCGGCCATGGAGAGCTTCTTCTCGCTGCTACAGAACAACGTCCTCGACCGCCGATCCTGGGCCACCAGAGACGAGCTCCGGGCCGCGATCGTGCACTGGATCGAACGGACCTACCACCGCCGTAGACGACAGGACCGCCTCGGCAGATTGACCCCCGTCGAATTCGAAACAATCATGACCCTCGAGGCCCCTCAGGCCGCGTGACTAACCCTGTCACCTAACCGTGCATCAGCCCCAGGTCGTTTCCTCCAAGCCACTATCAGTGCGACCAGCCACACAAATCCGGCGATCGCCAGCGCCCACCCCGCAAGCATCAGTCCAATAAATCGGTCCCCGCCGGTCACGTTGTAATCGCTGAGCGGCACCCAGTCGGCCATGAGTGCCGCGAGTGCAAGGGTCACCATCAGCACGACCGCAGAAGTGACGACGCCGACAGCGCGCACGATGCCCGCAGCGAAGCCGGCGCCGCGACTGCTGCTCTCGGTTTTTGCCGCGCTCATGGCGTCAGCGTAATGCCGCGCGGCTCAGCTGTGACGAAGCGATCATCACCCGCATGATCTCGTCGATGTGGCCCGCTCTACCTGCGCCGCGTCATGGTGGGCACGAACCACGCGTAGAAGCCCGTCCAGCTGACCACGAACCCCAGGGTGATGAGGCGTTCGGGGATCTGGGGAATGTACCGGCGGACGAACTGCGTCAGCCAGACCGAACCCTGGGTCAGGGCCACGAACCGGATCATCCGCGCCGGAACACTCCACGCCAGGAACCCGGCAAGTGACCGTCGCTGCAGTCCGGATGCGCGGGCGTACAGCTTGTAGGGAACACCGCGGACCGGCCCGCTCATCATGGCGAGGTGCCCGCTGGCGTTCAGGTCCGCCTCGACCTGGTCGACCATGCCGGCGGTGATCGCCGGGACCTTGACCAGCGCGTTCTTTGACGCGGCGGCGTCCACTCGCTGTCCCCAGAGGTAGGTGACCACGCCGCCGGCCAGGGCTCCGGCGAGTGCGCTCACGCAGGTGGCGAGCGCACGCTCCGGTCGGCGCACGGCCACCCAGGTCGTCCATACGTCCGGCACCACGAAGAAGAACGTGGCCTCGGCGAATCCCCAAGCACCGGCTACAGCATGGTCGGACTCTCGTAACATGACACAGACCATATCGGCCGCCCGCTGTCCGGGACGGGTACTCGAGAGGAGGTCCACAGTGGCAATGCCACCGGCGGACCCGAGCAGCCAACGCAGGGAAATCTCGCAGCGCAGTAGCCGATGGGCGGTCAAGGGCGCCGACGCGATGGCCGCGATCGGGCTGACCCCCAACCAGATCTCGGTGGGCTCGACCCTCGTCGCGCTCGTCGGCGCGGCAGCGCTGGTCGCCACCCCGTCCGTCGGCCACGGCGCGCGCGCCGCGCTGCTGCTGATCGCGGCCGTCTGCATCCCCTTGCGCCTGCTGCTGAACATGCTCGACGGCATGCTGGCGGTGGAGAAGGGCATGCACTCGCCGGTCGGCGACCTCTACAACGAGGTACCCGACCGCATCTCGGACGTCCTCTTCCTTGCCGCCGCGGGTATCGCGGCCGTCGGCCTGGTGACCGTGGGCGGCGTCGACCTGGGCGTGGTGCTGGGCTTCAGTGCCGCGATCCTCGCGGTGCTCACCGCCTACATCCGTAGTCTCGGCGCAGCCCTGGGCACGGACAACTTCTTCGACGGCCCACTGGCCAAACCGCACCGCATGTGGCTGCTGCTCATCGCCTGCCTCATCTCGGTACCGGAGCCGTGGCTGCCGTGGCACGAGGGCTGGGTGCTGTTCGTGGCCGTGGCGTTGATCGCGCTGGGGTCGCTGGTCACCTGCGTGCGGCGATTGGGCCGGATCAGCACAGTCCTGCGTGAGCGGGACGGAGGCGAGTGGTGATGTCCCTGTTCTCCACCGTGGCACGGCGAGGCATGGCCACCGCGATCACCGGCGTGAGCGGAGCGCGCGTGGTCAACCCGGAGGCACTGCGCTCGGGCGACGACGGGCAGGCCCCTCTCCAGCAGGCCATCTTCTACTCCAACCATTCCAGCCACCTCGACATGGTCACACTATGGGCGGCGCTCCCGGCGCACCTGCAGAAGCGGGTCCGTCCCATCGCCGCCAAGGACTACTGGGGGAGCGGCCTCAAGAAAACCCTGGCGGAGAAGCTCTTTAACGCGTACCTGGTGGACCGTCACGGGGCATCAACGTCGAAGGGGCGCGACAGTGGCTCCGGCGTCAGCCCCAAGGGGCAGATCACCGGGATGACCGAGGTGCTCGACGGCGGGGACTCACTCATCATCTTCCCGGAGGGCACGCGGGGCAGCGGCGAGATGATCGCCCAATTCCACGGGGGGCTCTACAAGCTGGCGCAGCACGACCCCCGGATCCCCGTGGTGCCGGTGGCGCTGTCCAACCTGGGCCGGATCCTGCCCAAGGGCGAGCGGGTCCCGGTGCCACACCTGTCCAAGGTCACGTTCCACCCGCCGCTGTACGTCGGCGCCGACGAGCCCAAGGCCGAGTTCCTCGACCGCGCCAGGCAGGTGCTGGTGGAGTCGTTGCGCGAGGACGGTTCCGGGGACGAGGAGCCAGGGGACACCGCATGACCATCGGACTGCTGGACGAGAAGGCCCTGGCCCTGATGGCCGGCGTGCTGGGAGTGCTGGTGATCGCCACTGTCGTCTCCTGGCTGCTGGGCCGGAAGCTCGGCGAGACGCCCCTGGTGGTGAACCTCAAGCAACGGGTCGCCGCATGGTGGCCGATGGCGGGCGTGATCGCCGTGGCCCTGGCGTTGGGCGAGACCGCCACGGTGCTGCTGTTCCTGCTGGTGAGCCTCATGGCACTGCGCGAGTTCATCACCATCTCGCCGACCGGACGTGGTGACCACAAGGTCCTGGTCTGGCTGGTGTTCATCATCCCGGCGGTCCACTACTGGTTCCTCTGGGAGCACTGGTACGGGATGTTCACCGTCTTCATCCCCGTCTACGCGTTCCTCTTCCTGCCGACGCGCAACGCCCTGGTGGGCAGTACCGACAACTTCCTGCAGCGAGCCGCCAGCATCCAATGGGCGCTGATGGTGTGCGTCTACGCCATCAGTTACGCCCCCGCACTCCTGCAGTTGCCGGTGGCCATGGAGAGCGGACGCGCAGCCGCGGACGGTTCCGCCATCGGCTCCGGCGGCGCCGTCGGAGCGCACCTCCTGCTGTTCCTGCTCCTGGTGGTCCAGGGCTCGGACGTCTTCCAGTACATCTGGGGCAAAACCCTGGGCAAGCATCCGGTCGCGCCGACGGTCAGCCCCAACAAGACATGGGAAGGTCTTGTCGGCGGAGTCCTCACAGCCACCGCCCTGGGCGCGGCCCTGTGGTGGATCACCCCGTTCACCCCGCTGCAGGCCGCGGCACTGGCGTTCGTCTCCTGCGTCATGGGCTTCGCGGGCGGCCTCGTGATGAGCGCGATCAAACGCGACCGGGGCATCAAGGACTTCGACAGCGTGATCCCCGGTCACGGCGGAATCATGGACCGGCTGGACTCACTGGCCTTCTCCGCGCCCGTGTTCTTCCATCTGGTGCGGTTCTTCTTCACCGGCGCCTGAGCCCCGGCCGGCACCCCGTCGTAGATCGAGAACCCAGCCCACCAGCCCGGCCAGAGCCCCGGCGATGAGCCAGCGCAGCAGCGTGGACAGGTCGAGCAGAGTGTCCAGTGCCGCGTTGGTCACGAGTCCGACAAGCGCCCCGAGGAGGACCAGGGAATACGGATGCAGCCCTGCCCGGCGTGCGCTGCTATCGCTGTTCTGGTCTCGTGGCGGAGCGGTGGTCACTGCGTCTCCCTGTGGTTTCTGGTGGGGCTGTTGCGTTCTCCGGAGGTGGCGTACGTCGCGAGCCCGGCCGCGTCGTCGTCGTTGTCGATCTTGTTTCTCGTTGCCCCGCTCCAGGCGGTTGGGCTGTGTCAAGGAATATGGACAGTGCCGCGGTGATTTCTGAACTGTCAGGCTGCTCGGAATAGGTCCTGGGCGGCGTCGTGATCGTTCCAGGCCCGGGCCGGGGTGCGGTAGCCGATGCTGGAGTGTGGTCTGCGACGGTTGTAGAACACCTCGATGTACTCGGCGACAGCGAACCGTGCCCGAGCGCGGGTGGCGAACACCTGCTGGACAAGGATGACGAGGTGCCCGCCATGATCCGCCTGATCCGGTGTCCGAAACTCCCGGGACAGCACACTCTATTGGGCACTACTGGCGACCGCTCAGTCCTTGCGCGCCGCGTGCGTGAACCGACGTAGGGAAGCGGGCGAGTCATGGGAAGAAATCGCCGATCTCCTTGGCATGGTGCTGGCTTCAACCCGATCACTGCAACGGGTCGTCAAGGGCCCGAAGAGCCTGACCCGCCATTCCGAACATTCATGAGCCCCCGGTGTCCGGGAAAGTGGGTCAGGCTCCCATCTCGTTCTGGTGAAGCGGTGTCTTCAGAGGTTGAGCGGCGGGACGTCAGGCGGTGGATTGGCGGCGGGCGAGTGTTTCTGGATGCCGGCGGCGTTGGTGTGGTCGGTGGCAGCGTAGTTCTCGGCAGACTTGTGCAGCAGTGCGGCGGTCGAGTGCAGCGCGGCGGTCAGAGCCTGGTCTTGCTCCTGCCAGGCGGAAGACAGTGCGGCGTGTGCGGCGCTCGACGTGCCGGGGAAACCGCGCCCGCAGTCCTGGCCGGTGGTCGCCACTAGCGCGGGGCCGTAGTCGTCGGCGGCGGTTGCGAGTATGCCTCCGGACAAGTGCAACTCAACGGGGTCAACTTCCAGTCCCAACTTCGGTGCTCACCTCTCCGAGACATGTGGTGTGTGAGGGCTGTTCGCCTGGGATGTTAACGCACCCACCTGCTGTCGAGGTCGGTTAGCATTCGGCCACAGCGGCGTCGAGGAAGCGGGAGGGGCGAGGTGGCACTGAGCCTGGGGGAGATCGATTCCTGGGATACCGGTGCGCTGGAGGAGTTCTCCCATCAGCTCGGCCGCCGCTCACGCACCCTCGAGGATCTCGGGACGAGTGTGCAGGACGCGGCGAAGATCCCCGGATAGATGGGCCAGGGCGCCGACGCCGCGCAGCTGAACTTCGCGCGGCTGTCCGACGACATCTCCGACCGGGCCGCGACCGTCGGCGCGATCACCGAGCTAGTCACCAGTCTGATCGACCAGGTCAAGGCCCTCAAGAGGGCCCTCGACGACGCCCGGGACCACGCGGCACGGTTCGGCCTGGTGATCACCGACGACGGCGCGGTGATCGACGGACCTGGAACCGGCACTGCCGAGGCGGTCGCTACGGCTCTCGGAGGGCCGGCCGCCGCGGCCGCCGCCAAGGCCGCGAAGGAAGCCGCCCGCGCCGAGATCACCGCCCAAGTCCAAGCGATCCTGGCCACAGCCGCCGACGTCGAAGCCGACACCACCGCGATCCTCACCAAAGCCGCCGAAGGCGGCTTCACCGGCGACGGAATGTCCGTCGAGGATGCCAGCGAGAAGGGCCAGATCGAGGCGGACGGGATGTTCGCCGCACC
>NZ_JAALDM010000149.1 GCF_014144865.1 Dietzia aerolata
GGGACAGTGGCGCCGTGGAGCGCGGGGCCTGGGATCTGGACGACGCCGCCGCCACCGTCGACGGGACCACAACCACCGCGGCCGGACCCGCCGTGGACGAGGAAACCGATCCCGCCCGCGCGTGACCCCGCTTGACCCGGGCCGGGGCGCCCCACTCCCCTGCCCGGCGCCGGCCCCGCTCTGGGACACTGTTCCCCATGAGGGTCACCGCGAAATCGGACTATGCGCTGCGCGCGCTCGTCGAACTCGCGGCGGCCCAGCTGGCCAGCCCCGACCACGATCCCCGCGAGAACCCGCTGAGCGCGGAGGAGCTGGGCCGGCGACAGGAAATACCGCACGGGTTTCTCCAGGCGATCCTGTCCGACCTGCGCAGGGCCGGCATCGTGGCCAGCCGCCGCGGCAAGACCGGCGGCTGGTTCCTGGGCCGAGAGGCCTCGGGGATCACCGTCGCCGATGTCCTGCGGGCCGTCGACGGCCCCCTCGTCAGCGTCTACGACGTCCGTCCGGAGTCGGTGGTCTACAACGAGCGGGCCGCGGTCCTGCAGCACGTGTGGATCGCCTCGCGGGCGGCCTTGCGCCGGGTGATGGACGCCGTCACGATCGCCGATCTGGCGAACAGGCAGCTGCCGGGCGAGGTCCACGAGCTGACGCTCGACACCGACGCGTGGGAGCCTCGCTGACGCCGACGGTCGGCCTCAGGTCGTCCGCCTCCTCCGGCGGTAGCGCGTGAGCGCTCTCATGGCCGGGGACGCCGCCGCACCGTGGAGGCCGATGGACGCGACGATCACCAGCGACACCGCGGGCCAGAGTGACCAGCCGTCGTCCTTCGAGAAGTAGCCCATGGCGTAGCAGATGCTCGGTGAACTCGATGAACTCGTGGGCGCGGGCGTGTTTCTCGTCGTGTCGCTCGGCCGCGCGCACTCCCAGAGCCGCGCAGAACACCGCCAGGAATCTCCAGCCGCCCACCAACTCGCCGATTCCATAGGCCAGGAGCAGAGTGGCCACCGCGGCCGCGGGTTCGGCGTACCCCACCAGGCGGTGTTCCCCGATGCGGACACGGTAGAGGCCCGCGCCCACCAGCCGGCCGATGATCCACCCGGCCACCGCCCCGATGACCGTCTTGCCGACGAGGTCCCACGCCGCCCACGACCACCCCCATTCCGAGAGCGGCCCTCTGGTGGCCAGGAAGATCGCGAGGTAGACGAACGGGAACGCGAGTGCGTCATTGAGGCCCGCCTCCGAGGTGAGAGCAAAGCGGGCCTCGTCGTGCTCGTCGTCGACCTTCTCGCCCTCCCCGTGCCCGGGCCCCTCCACCTGCACGTCGGAGGCCAGCACCGGGTCGGTGGGGGCGAGTACGGCCCCGAGAAGAATCGCGACCGCCGGGGTGACACCGAGGGCCCACCACCCGAGCACCGCAACGCCGGCGATCGACAGCGGCATCCCGATGACGAGCAGGCGCCACGTGGGACTCCAGCCGCGGAAGGTCAGTGGCCGGTCGAGCGCCAGCCCGACGCCGAAGAGCGCGACAATGACGGTGACCTCCGCCATCCGCTCGGCGAGCTCCGCGTGCTCGATGACATCGACGAGTTTCGACTCACTCGGCATGAGCCAACCGATGAGCATGCCCACGCCAACCACGACGATCGGCGCGGACAGAACCCGCTCGCGGAGCAGTCGCGGCAGGATGGAACCGACGAGAAGCGCCGCTCCGACGACCGCGAGCATGAGGTCGGTGTTGGGCACCGGAGGAGTGTCACCCGCGGATGGGTGACGCGCCACCGGACCGCACGAGTCGTACCGCGCAGGCCGGCGTCAGACGCGCGCCGGCTCGGCGGGCTCTCCCAGATGCACCGAGTAGCGACGCACCAGCAGCTTCCACACCAGCGGGCCGACGGTCACCAGCACCAGCGCGATCACGCCGATCAGCAGCGGCGAGGCACCGAGCATCGCCGAGGCGGTCACGGCCAGCACGATCGTGATGCCGCGACGGATGATCCCGCCGGGGATCCGGCCGGCGAACCTCGAACCGAAGAACGTCCCCACCGCGCCGCCCACGAGTAGCGGAAGCAGCAGCACCCAGTCGACACCGGTCACCATCACGTGCCCGATCGCGGCCGCGATCACCAGCGGCACCGCCTGCACCAGATCGGTGCCGACCAGCCGCAGCGCGGACAGCGTGGGATACAGCAGCATGATGCACATCATGATCACCGTTCCAGAGCCGACCGAGGTGATGCCCACCATCAGCCCACCGACCACGCCAATCAGCAGGGTGAGCAGCGGCTTGACCTGCGGATCCGGGTCGTCGCCGGTGCGAATCCTGCCGGACATCTCGAAAAACGCCCGCAGGAAATACGCGGTGGACGCCACGATCAGGGTCGCGCCGATGGCCTTCTTGAGCAGCCCCTGCACGTCCTCGGCGCCGATCGCGTGGACCAGCCAGGCGCCGAGATACGCGGTGGGGACCGACCCGATGACCAGCCAGAACGCGATCTTGAGATTGGGCTTGCCGGACCGCCAGTGCACGCCCGCACCGACGACCTTGTTGACCGCGTTGACCACCAGGTCGTTGGCCACCGCCGCGGTGGGCGGGATCCCGAACAGGATGAGCGCCGGCGTCATCAGCGCACCGCCGCCCATCCCCGTCAGGCCGATCACCACACCGATGACGGCGCTGACGACCAGCAGGCCCAGCGAATCGTAGGTCCAGAGGGCCTCGGGCACGCGCTCAGATTCCCAGGAGCGTGCTGACGATCCGCTGCGCGACCTCTTCCGCGGTGCCGTCGGCGGGACGGATGTGCAGATCGGGGGTCAGCGGCGGCTCGTACGGCGCGGAGACGCCCGTGAACTCGGCGATCTCGCCGGCGCGGGCCTTGGCGTACAGGCCCTTGGGGTCGCGGGCCTCGCACTCGGCCAGCGGCGTGTCCACGAACACCTCGGTGAACGGCAGGTCCGCCTTGGTGTGGACGTCGCGCGCCGCGTCACGGTCGGCACGCATGGGCGAGATCAAGGAGCAGACGACGACGACGCCGGCATCGGCGAACAGTGCGGCGACCTCCGCGGTCCGTCTAATATTTTCTGCCCGGTCGTCGGCCGAGAAGCCGAGGTCGGCGTTCAGTCCGTGGCGGAGGTTGTCCCCGTCGAGGATGTAGGCGGGACGCCCGGACTCGATGAGCACCCGCTCCACCTCGGAGGCGATCGTGGACTTGCCCGAGCCCGACAGGCCGGTCAGCCACAGGGTGCGGCCCTGGCCGCGGTCGCCACGCTGGACGGTCCCGGCGTGCCACACCACGTTGGAGCCCTTGGCGGCGGGCCCGATGATCATGCCCGCACCGACGGTGTTGCCGGTGAGCTCGTCGACGACGATGAACGCGCCGGTGTCGCGGTTGCGGCGGTAGGCGTCATACATCAGCGGGGTCTGCGTGCGCAGTCCGATGCGTCCGATCTCGTTCAGCCCCAGCTCGGTGGCGTCCTGATCGCGGTGCAGGGTGTTGACGTCGAGCCGGTACTCCATCCCCGTCACCATCGCCTTGGTGTCGCGGGTCGTGTGCTTGATGATGTAGCGCTTACCGGTGGTCATGGTCGTGTCGTCGTCAAACCAGCAGACCATGGCCTCGAGCTCGGTACCCTGGTGCGGACGGTTTCCGGGGCGCGCGATCATCTCGCCACGGACGATGTCGATCTCGTCGTTGAGGGCGATCGTCACAGCGGCCGGCGAGGCGGCCTCATCGAGTTCCATCCCGCCGGGGCCCCAGATCGCCTTCACGGTGGACTGCCGACCGGACGGCATGACCACCACGTCGTCGTCGACCTTGATGATGCCCCCGGCGATGGTGCCCGCGAACGAACGGTGATCCAGTCCATCGGCGCGCTGGGGCCGGATCACGTACTGGACGGGGAACCGGACGTCGGTGAGGTTACGGTCCGAGGCGATGTGGACGTTCTCGAGATGATCGAGGAGCGACGGTCCCGTGTACCAGGGCATCGTCTCGGTCTTGCTCACCACGTTGTCGCCCTTGAGGGCGGACAGCGGCACGAACGTCACGTCGTGGACCTCGAGCTTGGCGGCGAAATCGGTGAACTCGGTGCGGATGGCCTCGAAGGTGGCCTCGTCGTAGTCGACCAGGTCCATCTTGTTGACGGCCACGACCAGGCGCGGGATGCCCAACAGCGCGGACAGGAACGCGTGGCGGCGGGTCTGCTCGAGAACGCCCTTGCGCGCGTCGACGAGGATGATCGCCACGTCAGCTGTAGAGGCGCCGGTGACCATGTTGCGCGTGTACTGCACGTGACCCGGGGTGTCGGCGATGATGAACTTGCGCCGCGGGGTCGAGAAGTAGCGGTACGCCACGTCGATCGTGATGCCCTGTTCCCGCTCGGAACGCAGGCCGTCGGTGAGCAGCGCGAGGTCCGTGTACTCGTCGCCGCGCCCGGCCGAGGTGGCCTCGATGGAGGCGAGCTGGTCCTCGAAGATGCCCTTGGAGTCGAACAGCAGGCGGCCGATGAGGGTGGACTTGCCGTCATCCACGGAGCCGGCGGTCGCGATGCGCAGCAGCTGCGCGTGCTCGGACATCGTGTGGCCCTCGGGCAGCACGGCGTCCCCGGTCGTGTAGTCCGTCCCGGCCGAAGCGGCGGCGGCGGTGGAGGTGGAGGTGGTGGTGGGGGTGCTCATCAGAAGTAGCCCTCCTTCTTGCGGTCTTCCATGCCGGCTTCGGAGATTCGGTCGTCGGCGCGGGTCGCGCCGCGCTCGGTCACGCGGGTGCCGGCGACCTCGGCCACCACGGCGGCGTTGTCGGAGGCATCGGATTCCACGCAGCCGGTGCAGGTGGCGTCGCCGACGGTGCGGAAACGGACCAGTTCGGTGCGGGCCTCCTCGCCGGGAAGGGTCTCGAGGAATCGGGTCTTGGCCAGGAGCATGCCGTCGCGCTCGATCACCTCGCGCTCGTGGGCGTAGTAGATCGGCGGCAGGTCGATGTCCTCGCGCTCGATGTACTGCCAGATGTCGAGCTCCGTCCAGTTGGACAGCGGGAACACGCGGATGTGCTCGCCCTTGCGGTGCTTGCCGTTGTACAGGTTCCACAGCTCGGGGCGCTGGGCACGCGGGTCCCAGGCGCCGAAACCGTCGCGGAAGGAGAACACGCGCTCCTTGGCACGGGCCTTCTCCTCGTCGCGGCGGGCGCCGCCGAAGACCGCGTCGAAGCGGTTCTCCTGGATGCCGCGCAGCAGGGCGGCGGTCTGGAGGCGGTTACGGCTGGTACCGGGACCGGTCTCCTCCACCACGCGGCCGGCGTCGATGTCGTCCTGGACGTAGCTCACGAGCAGCTTCACGCCGGTCTCGGAGACCACGCGATCGCGGTACTCGATCACCTCGTCGAAGTTGTGCCCGGTGTCGACGTGCATGAGCGGGAACGGCATCGGCGCGGGCCAGAAGGCCTTGCGGGCCAGGTGGAACATCACCACGGAGTCCTTGCCGCCGGAAAAAAGCATCCCGGGGCGTTCGAACTGCGCGGCTACCTCGCGGAAGATGTGGACCGACTCCGCCTCGAGCGCGTCGAGATGCGAGAGCGTCACCGCCGACCTCGTCGTCATGCGACCTCCAGTGTTGTGGTGCCGACCGAGTTGACCGGCCGACCGCCAGCAGACAGATCTGTCTACCTTGTGGCATCTCGACCATCCTGCGCCCGGCGCCGCGAAAACTCCACCCTCGGGGACACACGGAATAAGCAACTTTCGGCTATCCGACATACAGTGTCGACTATGCGACACGAACCCACGCATCGGGTGCTCGCGGTGATCGAGGCCCTGTCCGCGGACGGCCCTCCCCTGCCGTTGACCGAACTCGCCCGCGCCTCGGACGCCAGCCGATCGACGCTCCACGCGGTCCTCGAGCACATGCGGGACGAAGGGTGGGCGGAAAAGGTGACCGGTGGGTGGCGGGCCGGGCCACGGCTGCGTGAGGTCGGCGCGGCTGCGGCGGCCGGCGTCGACCTGGTCGGTGCCGCGCGCGAACCGCTGGAGGAG
>NZ_JAALDM010000150.1 GCF_014144865.1 Dietzia aerolata
GCGGCGCCGCACCCGCTCGGCGTGCTCGGCCTCGTCCAGCGCGGTGGCCTCCTCGAGCGTCGGCGCGGATCCGCCGAGCCGGGCCGGCACCCAGTTCGCGCCGGCCGGGTAAGCCCCGTACCGCGTGGCGTACTCGCCCTGGATCTTCTCCAAGGTGGCCTGCATCTGCGAACGGATCTGGGCGGTGCATTCGGCGACCGGCTCGTACGCCCGGATGGGTTCGCTGACCTCCATCATGATGGGCACCTTGGGCCGCAGCAGGCTCTTGGGCAGGCCCTTGCTCCACACGCGCTGCGATCCCCAGATGGTGACCGTGACGATCGGCACGCCGGCCTCGATCGCCATCCGCACGGCACCGGACTTGAAGTCCTTGATCTCGAAGCTGCGGCTGATGGTGGCCTCGGGGAACACGCCCACCAACTCGCCGGCGCGCAGCCGCTTGACGGCCTCGTCGAACGAGTCCTTGCCGGCCGCCCGGTCGACGGGGATGTGCTTCATCTTGCGCATCATCGGGCCGCCGATCGCGTGGTCGAAGACCTCGGCCTTGGCCATGTAGCGGATGAACCGCTTGTCCTCGCGCGCGGGGATCCCGGCGTAGACGAAGTCGAAGTACCCGGTGTGATTGATCATCACCACCGCGCCGCCATGCGACGGGAAATTATGCTCCCCGCGCATGGTGATTTTCAGCCCCTGAATCTTGAACAGCAGGCGCGCGAACCAGATGATCACCGTATAGAACAGCTCCACGCCACACAGCGTAGCGGCCCACCGCCCGGCCGTGGCCCCGTGTAGGTTCGCCGGTGTGAACGACGCCCCTTTTGATTCGGTCGACCCCGGGTCCTGCAGCCGCCACTACTCCTGGGCCCCGGCGCCGGAGGACCCCACCGAGCGCGTGTATGCCGGGGTGGACGCGCTCCGAGAGATCATCCGCGGCGAGCGTCACCTCTCCCCGGGCGCGCACACGCTGGGCGTCCGGCTGACCGACGCCGAGGAGGGCGCGGTGACCCTGACCGCCACGCCCGCCGAGTGGGCGTTGAACAACGGCGGCACGGTCCACGGCGGGATCGTCTCGGGGTGGGTCGATTCCGCGCTCGGGTACGCCACGGCCTCGGTCGTCGAGCCGGGAGTCGGCTACAACACGCTGGATCTGAACGTGCGGTACATCCGGGCGCTGCGCCTGGAGCGCACCCCGGCGACCGTCACCGCCCAGGTCGAGCACGTGGGCCGGTCGACGTGCGTAGTGCAGGCCAAGGTCACCGACACCGACGGCCGCACCTGCGCCAGCGCGAGTGGCGTGATGATGTTGTTCCGCCCCTGATCGTGCAGGTGGTGGCCGCCGTTTTTTAGACAACCAGGACGACGACGACAACGCCGCCACCCACCCGTGCCCGCACGGTCGCTACCCGGACGACCCCAGCAGACCGCCCCAGTCGGCAATCGTGCCGACCCGACAAACCGGACGAACTCAGCGGACGGGCTCGAGCACGTCCTTACCGACGAACGGGCGCAGCGCCTCGGGCACCACGACGGAGCCGTCGGCCTGCTGGTGGTTCTCCAGGATCGCCACAAGCCAGCGGGTGGTCGCGAGCGTGCCGTTGAGGGTGGCGGCGATCTGCGGCTTGCCGCTGGAGTCGCGATAGCGCACCCCGAGCCGGCGGGCCTGGAAGGTCGTGCAGTTCGAGGTCGAGGTGAGCTCGCGGAAGGCGTCCTGCGTCGGGACCCACGCCTCGCAGTCGAACTTGCGGGCCGCCGACGACCCCAGGTCTCCCCCGGCGATGTCGATCACGCGGAACGGCAGACCCATGGCCTGCAGCATCTCCTTTTCCAGCGCCAGCAGTCGCTGGTGCTCGTCGGCCGCGTCCTCCGGCTTGCACCAGGAGAACATCTCGACCTTGTCGAACTGGTGGACGCGGATGATGCCGCGGGTGTCCTTGCCGTGGCTGCCGGCCTCGCGGCGGAAGCAGGAGGACCAGCCGCTGTAACGCTTGGGCCCGTCGGCCAGGTCGAGGATCTCCCCCTGGTGGTAGCCGGCCAGCGCGACCTCGGAGGTGCCGACAAGGTAGAGGTCGTCGGCTTCGAGCTTGTACACCTCGTCGGCGTGGGCGCCGAGGAAACCGGTGCCCTGCATGATCTCGGGGCGCACGAGCACGGGCGGGATCATCAGGGTGAAGCCGTTGGCCATGGCCTTCTGCGCGGCGAGCTGCAGCATGCCCAGCTGGAGCAGCGCGCCGTAGCCGGTGAGGAAGTAGAAGCGGGCTCCCGAGACCTTGGCGCCGCGCTCCATGTCGAGCAGGCCGAGGCTCTCGCCCAGTTCGAGGTGGTCCTTGGGCTCGAAGTCGAAGGTCGGGATCTCCCCGATCCGCTCGAGCTCTACGAAGTCGTCCTCTCCGCCGGCGGGGGTGCCCTCCTGCACGACGTTGGACAGCAGTCGCTGGATCCGGTCGACCTCGGCGGCGGCGGCCTTCTCGGACTCCTCGGCGTCCTTGACGGCCTGCTTCAGCGCACCGGCGGCCTCGAGCAACGCCGGGCGCTCCTCGGGCGAGGCCTGTCCGACCTTCTTGCCGTGGGCCTTCTGCTCGCCGCGGGCGTTGTCGGCGGCCGCGATGGACGTCCGGCGCGACTCGTCGGCGGCCAGCAGCTGGTCGACCAGCGACGGGTCCTCGCCACGGGTGCGCTGGGAATCACGGACGACGTCGGGGTTCTCGCGGAGCAGCTTGAGATCGATCACGCCGCCCAGCCTAATCTGTCCGGCGGGACGCGGTCGCCGAGCCTTGCCCCTGCTCCGGGGCGGCCGCTGCGATCAGACGCCGAAGAGCTCGAGGAAGGCGTCCTTCTCGAACATGCGCGCCGTGTCGACGGCCGTGGGCGTGCCCCCGTACGGATCGGCGCCGGCCTCGAAGAGGATGCGGACGACCTCCCCGTAGCCCTTGAACACGGCCCCGGCCAGCGGGGTCTGCCCACGGTCGTTGGCGCGGTCCACCGACGCGCCCCGCTCGACCAGGGCGCGCACGGTTTCGGGGTGCCCGTTGTAGGCCGCCAGCATGAGGAGTGCGTCACCGCGCTCATTGGTCAGATCCGGGGTGACCCCCGCGTCGACGTACGCCGCGAGACGCTCGGTCTCACCCTCTCTGGCCAGCTGGAACAGCATCTGGGCGAACTCGAGTACCTCGGGGTCCACCCCTTCGCGCGGCGAACGCGTACCGCCGTCGGCGCCGTCCTGCTGCTCGTGGTCGTGTCCGCTCATGCCCGGAATCCTATCGCCACGACGGGTTTACGGCATCATGGTAGCGATGAGCCCCACCTCCCGATCCTCAGATCAAGGTCGGTCCCTGCTCCGTTCACGGGGCGCGGTCATGGCCTCACTCGTCGCGATCCTGTCCGGCGGGGCGGTCACCGGTGCTCTCATGGCCACGGCGATGAACGATCCCGGTTCGGACCGCGCCGGACGGATCGCCGCTGTCGTCCCGCAGGTCGATCCGCGCTCCCTGTCCGGCCCCGCGTACGCGGGAGCCACCCCGGGCACCTGCCTGACCTGGTCCATCGACGCCGCCGATCAGGTGTCGGCATTCGACACGGTCAACTGCGCCGAGCCTCACCGCCTGGAGGTCGCGGCCCGGATCGACCTGTCGGACCAGCCCGGATTCGGCGACGGCGCACCCCTGCCGGACACCACCGCGCTGGCACCGATCGGCACCGAACAATGCCTCCCGCTCGTGACGGAGTACGCCGGTGGCCGCGAGGTCGACCCGGACGGACGATTCACCGGACTGGTCGTGCCGCCGTCGCAGGCCGGGTGGGACAAGGGCGATCACAGCGTGCTGTGCGGAATCGCGGCCTCCGAACTCGACGGACGTTCCGCACTGTCGACGGGGATCTTCGCCGAGGCAGATCAGCATCGTCGCTGGGAGCCCGGCACCTGCCTGGGCTTCACCGCGGAGGGCCGGCCCGGCGCGCCCGTCCCCTGCGCCGAGGACCACTCCATCGAGATCGTGTCGGACCTGGACGTGTCCGGGATCTTCCCCGAGGGGCCGGTTCCACCTGAGCCCCGCGTGCAGTCCGAGCTCACCGCCGAGGCCTGCCTCCAGGCCGGTATCGCCTACTTCGGGGACGGCGAGGCGCTGCGCCGCAGCACCCTGATCTCCACCCTGGTGAACCCGATCTCCGAGATCTCCTGGCTCACCGGCAGCCGCACCGTCAACTGCGGGCTCATGAAGTCGGCCGATCCCGGGCCGTTCGCGGTCCTGCGCGGGTCCGCGACACAGGGCGTGCTCGTCGACGGCCAGACCCCGGTCGCTCCCACCACCACGATCATCCCGCCGCCCGGCGCTCAGCCCGGTGCTCCGCAGGACGGTCAGGTCGGGCAGCAACCGGGCGACGGTGTCGAGGCGCCTGCCGGCAACCAGGGCACGGTGTCGGTGCCGATCCCGGGCGGGAATCCTTGACCATCAGGGTTGACGAGGCCCGCTTCGAGAAACTGGTCGACGACGCGCTGGACTCCGTCCCGGACGAGCTGTTCCGGGCCATGGACAACGTCGTCGTCCTGATCGCCGACCGCCACCCCGACGAGCCCGACCTCCTGGGCCTGTACGAGGGCGTGGCCCTGACAGAGCGCGGTGACACTTACTCGGGTTTCCTCCCGGACACGATCACGATCTTCCGGGATGCGCTCTGCGATTTCTGCTCGACCGAGGAGCAGTTGGTGCACGAGGTCGCGGTGACGGTGATCCACGAGATCGCGCACCACTTCGGCATCGGCGAGGAGACCCTGCACGAGCTTGGCTGGGGCTGAGGCTGACCTCGCCCGCGCCCGCGCCCGCGCGAACCCCGGCGGCTCAGGGGGCAGAACACAGAGTTCAGAACACAGAGCTCGGAACCCTGCTCGCGCCCTCATAACTCAGAACCGCGGCATCTCCACGTGATCGCCCCACCGGGCGCACGACCAACCGCCGCCGTCGGGAACCAGTTCGATGACAGCGCAGTTGTCGATGTGGTTGTCCAACGCCCACTGCGACGGCACGGCGCCGGC
>NZ_JAALDM010000151.1 GCF_014144865.1 Dietzia aerolata
TCGGGGCGGCGACGGCCACACTCTACGCCGAGCGCGGCTGGCACGTCGTGGCCGTGGACCTCGCCGCACCCGCAGGCGGCGCCGGCATCACCGGACTGGCCGCCGACGTCACCGACTCGGACTCGCTGGCGGCGGTCGCCGACCGCGTCCGCACCGAATTTGGGCGGGTCGACGCGCTGGTCACCTTCGCCGGGGTCCTCGGGATCGGTCCGCTGGCTGAGAGCGATCCGGACAAGATCCAGCGCGTGCTCGACGTGAACGTCATGGGCACCGTCCGCACCGTCCACGCGATGTGGGAGCTGCTGCGGGAGAGCAGCGGGCGGGTGGTGCTCATCAGTTCCGAGACCGGGCCGCAGCACGCGATGCCGATGAACGGCCCGTACGCGATGAGCAAGCACGCGATCGAGGCCTACGGCGACGCGCTTCGGCGCGAACTGCTGTTCCTCGGGCTGGACGTCGTGCTGGTCCAACCCGGGCCGTTCCGCACCGGGATGACCGCCGCCATCCGCCGCAACTTCCAGGAGTCGACCCGGCCGGGCTCGCCGTTCGCCGCCATGGCATCGGTGATGGGGGAGATGGCCGCCGGGCAGGACGAGGTCGCCGGGGACCCGTCGGTGCTCGCGGAGAAGGTGTGGGTGGCCGGCACCACCCGCCGCCCGCGGCGTCGCTACATGGTCAAGTGGGACCTGGGGCGGCGGCTCCTCGACCACCTGCCCGTCCCCGTCGTGGACAAAGCTCTGCTGCTCGCGCTGCGCGGGAAGATCGCGGCGCGCGAGGGCGAGATGCAGCGCGAAGCCGACGAGGCCCGGCGCGCGATGGTGGAGGTGGCCGAGCATCGCACGTAGGCTCGGAAGTTGATGCGACAGCAACGCTCGTGGTGTCAGTCGTGACCAGCGTGAACTCCGCGTCCAGCAGCCCGAACAGAACCGACGCGACCCGCAGTGAGGTGGCACGATGAGCAACCTGGACCCGAACCCAGACGAGATCGAGTGTGAGGCCGGCGGCGCCCCGGGCGGGCCGGAGCTCGGCGGGGCGCGCGTGGAGATCATAACCTCGCGCGACGTGCCGCTCGGTGGCCCCCGCGCGATGACGGTCAAGCGCACCCTGCCGCAACGTCAACGCTCCCTCATCGGGGCCTGGTGCTTTGTCGACCACTACGGGCCGGACGACGTCTCGGCGACCGGCGGCATGGACGTGCCCTCGCACCCGCACACCGGCCTGCAGACCGTGAGCTGGCTCTTTGAGGGCAACGTCACCCACCACGACTCTGGCGATAACCACGCCGCGGTGCGGCCCGGCGAGGTCAACCTCATGACCTCCGGCGCGGGTATCTGCCACACCGAGGTCTCCACGCAGGACACCACCATGCTGCACGGCGTCCAGCTGTGGACCGTTCTGCCCGACGAGCACCGCGAGAGCAGCGGCCGCCGCTTCGACCATTACGCGCCCGAGCCGGTCACCTTCGACGGCGGCTCCGCGCTGGTGTTCATGGGGACGCTGCTGGGGTCGTCGTCGCCCATTCCCACGTTCTCCCCGCTCCTCGGTGCGGAACTGCGCCTGGAACCGGGCGCCGAGCTGACCATGGACGTCGACCCGACCTACGAACACGGTCTGCTCGTCGACGCCGGGGATATCACCCTCGAGGGCGTGCGCGTCGAGCCGACCCAGCTCGCCTATACAGGTGTAGGGGAGTCGACGCTGACCGTCCGCAACACCGGCGACGCCCCGGCCCGGTTGATCCTCATCGGCGGCACACCGTTCGAGGAGGAGATCATCATGTGGTGGAACTTCATCGGCCGAACCCATGACGAGATCGCCCGCTATCGCCAGGAGTGGGAAGAGCACTCAGACCGCTTCGGCCGGGTGCACGGCTACATCGGCCACGACCCGGCCGGGCTCACCCGGCTGCCCGCGCCCACCCTGCCCACCACGACCCTCAAGCCGCGCATCAACCCGGCGGCGCGAGCACAGACCGACTGATCTGCGGGTCAACCGAGAAAGGGACGACGACGATGGCACCACGCGAGTACACAGACAAGACCGGTGAGGCAGTCACCGTGCAGCTTGATGCGGAGCAGAGCGCATTCGAGATCCGGACCTCCGGCGGCGAGGCGGCGGGGCAGGCGCACTTCCGCACCCGCAATGGAGACCGGATTTTCCACCACACGGTGGTCGACGAGCGCTTCGGAGGTCGTGGGATCGGGACGGCACTCGTACGCGGGGCCATCGAGGAGACCCGCTCCGAGGGCGTGACGATCGTCCCGGTGTGTCCCATGGTCAAGGGTTTCCTCGACAAGAACTCGGAGGAGTTCGCAGGCTCGTACCGCCTGCCCTCCCCGGACGACCTGGACTGGCTCCGCGAGCAGGGGGCCTGACATGGCCGTTCCCCAGTTGGACCGGGTCCACCGTGAGGTCTACAAGCAGATGGTCCGCTCGGCCGTCGCGTCGCGGGAGGTCTCAGACGAGGTGGGGCTGGACGAGGCGCTGCGCGAGCTGGTCAACGTGCGCGTCTCGCAGATCAACGGGTGCGCGGCCTGCCTCGCCTCCCATGTGCCGGCGGCCCGAAAGGCCGGGGTGTCGCAGAAGCGCCTCGACCTGCTCCCGGCCTGGCGTGAACTCGACGCTTTCGGCACCCGCGAGCGGGCTGCGCTGAGGCTGGCCGAGACCCTCACGACGCTCGACGACGTCGATGAGCGTGCCGCCGCGCTTGCCGACGCCGCGGCGTGCTTCAACTCCGATCAGCTCGCGGCTCTGGAGTGGACGATCATTCTCATCAACTCGTTCAACCGGATCTCCATCGCGAGCCATCACCAGCCGCGCCTGGACGACTGAGGCGGCCGGCCCCGCTCTGGCCGGCCGCTGCAGCGCGTGCTTCAGCCGGCGCCGCCGGGCGCTGAGAGAACTGAGCAACATCAGCGTTTTTCTAGGCAACACCAGTGCGGAATCAGGCCGTCGAAACGACGCTGATGTTGCCCAAAATCGCAGTCATTGCACCTAAATCAACGCGGCGCAGTTCAGTCGCCCGCAGGGCAACCGCGCGCCACCGATAATCGCCAGCGCCAAACCCGACTCAGCGCCCCGCCACCGGGACCATCTGCGCGCGGTTCGACGAGACGATCTCCTTACCGAACGGGAAGCACGTCACGGGGATGAGCTTGAGGTTCGCCCACGCGAGCGGCAGCCCGATGATGGTCACTGCCTGCGCGATCGCGGTGCCGATGTGGCCGATCGCGAGCCACAGGCCGGCGATGATGAACCACACCACGTTCGCGACGGTGCCGACCCCACCCGACCGACCGGTGTCCACGACCTCCCGACCGAACGGCCACAACACGTAGAGCCCGATCCGGAAGCTGGCCACGGCGAACGGGATGGTGACGATGAAGATGATCGCCAGGATCCCGGCCGCGAGGTATCCGAGGAACAGCCAGAACCCGGCGGTCACCAGCCAGATGATGTTCAGGACGAGGGTGAGCACTGCACGCATGCCACCAGCCTAGGTCCCCGGCACGTCGGCGTCAGCGGGGCTACGGTGGCAGGTGTGAGTACCAGACCGGACATCAGCACCCTCGGTGAGCTGCGTGCCGCCGGGTACCGCAGCCGCACTCTGCGAGAGGAGTTGCGGCACAATCTCCTCGACGCGCTCGCCGAGGGCCGGGACCCCTGGCCGGGGATGCACGGCTTCGAGACGACCGTGATCCCGCAGCTGGAGCGCGCGATCATCGCGGGCCACGACATCGTGTTGCTGGGCGAGCGCGGCCAGGGCAAGACTCGCCTGCTGCGCACGCTGGTCGGGCTGCTGGACGAGTGGTCGCCGGTGGTGGCGGGCACGGAGTTGTGGGAGGACCCGCTGGCTCCGATCACGGACCCCACCCGGGAGCGGGTCGAGCGTGAGGGCGACGCCCTGCTGATCGAGTGGCGCCACCGCGACGAGCGCTACGTCGAGAAGCTGTCCACCCCGGACACCTCGGTGGCGGACATGATCGGCGACGTGGATCCGATGCGCGTCGCGGAGGGCCGCCGCATGGGCGATCCGGAGACGATCCACTACGGCCTCGTGCCGCGCGCCAATCGTGGGATCGTGGCTCTCAACGAGCTGCCGGACCTGGCGGAGCGCATCCAGGTGGCGCTGCTCAACCTCATGGAGGAGCGCGACGTCCAGATCCGCGGGTATGTCCTGCGCCTGCCCCTGGATGTGCTGGTCGTGGCCTCGGCCAACCCGGAGGACTACACGAACCGCGGCCGGATCATCACCCCGCTCAAGGACCGTTTCGGCGCCGAGATCCGCACCCATTACCCGTTGGACCTGGCCGACGAGATCGAGGTGGTGCGGCAGGAGTCGCACCTCGCCGCGGAGGTTCCGGCCCCGCTCATGGAACTTCTTGCCCGGTTCACGCGCGAGTTGCGCACGTCGGACGCGGTGAACCAGGCGTCGGGGGTGTCGGCGCGGTTCGCGATCGCCGGCGCGGAGACCGTCGCAGCGGCCGCCCGCCGTCGCGTGGCGGTACGTGGATTAGGGGACGACGACAACGGTGAGGCAGTCGCCCGCCTCGTGGACGTCGACGCCGCGGTGGACGTCCTGCGCGGAAAGATCGAGTTCGAGCCCGGCGAGGAGGGCCGGGAACCGGAGATCCTCCGGTATCTCCTGCGCAGCGCGACCATCGACGTGGTGCGCGATCTGTTCCGCGGCATCGACATGGCGCCGCTCGTGGCGGTGTTCGACGGCCAGGTCACCATGACCACCGGAGCCTCGGTGACGGCGGCGGAGTTCGTCGACGCGCTGCCCGACCTGCCGGAGGCGCCGGAATTGTATGACCAGATCGCCGAGCGGGCCGGTGCCACGAACATCGGCGAGCACGCCGGGGCGGTCGAGTTGGCGCTCGAGGGGCTCTACCTGTCGCGCCGGTTGTCCAAGGAGACGGGCGACGGCGCCGCGGTATACGGCTGAAGCGGTATACGGCTAATCCGGTCATGACTGCAGGCCTGGCCGGCCCCGACGAGAGAAGGTGCATGATGGCGCGAGCTGAACGAGGCGCCCGCTACGGACGGTATGTCGGCGGGCCGGATCCGCTCGCGCCGCCGCTGGACCTGTCGGAGGCGCTGGAGGCGGTGTCGGAGGGCGTCATGGCCGGGTATTCGCCGGAGCAGTCGATGCGGGAGTTCCTGCGCGGCGGCGGGCGGGACCTGACCGGGCTGGACGAGCTCGCGGGCGAGATCAATCGGCGTCGGCGCGAGTTGCTGGAGAAGAGCCGACTCGGGGGAACGATAGACGAGATCTCCGAGCTCCTGGAGAAGGCGCTGCTCGCGGAGCGGGGTCAGCTCGCGCGCGACACCCAGATGGACCCGCTGGACCGCACGATGCGGGAGATGACGATCGAGAACCTGCCGGATTCCCCGGCCGGCGCGGTCGCGGAGTTGTCGGAGTACGACTGGGCCTCGACCGAGGCACAACAGGCGTACGAGCAGATCCGGGACCTGCTCGGCCGGGAGGCGCTGGACGCGCGGTTCTCCGGGATGAAGCAGGCGCTGGAGAACGCCACAGACGCCGACCGGGCCGCGGTCTCGGAGATGATCTCCGACTTGAACGACCTGCTGGAGAAGCACGCGCTGGGTGAGGACACGCAGGAGGACTTCGAGCGGTTCATGAACAAGCATGGCGACGCCTTCCCGGAGCAGCCGAAGAATGTCGATGAGCTGATCGACGCGCTGGCTGCCCGCTCCGCCGCGGCGCAGCGGATGCTCAACTCGATGACGCCCGAGCAGCGCGAGGAACTCATGGCCCTGTCGCAGCAGGCGTTCGGCTCGCCGGAGCTTTCCGACCAACTCGGTCGGCTCGACGGGCTGTTGCAGACCCTGCGACCGGGCGAGGACTGGGACGGCTCCGGGGATTTCGAGGGCGACCAGGGCCTCGGGATGGGCGAGGGTGCCGCGGTGATGGCCGAGCTCGGGGACCTCGACCGGCTCGCCGAGCAGCTCGCGCAGTCCGGCTCCTCGCCGCTGTCCGAGTTGGACATCGAGGCCGTCGCCCGCCACCTCGGCCGGGACGCGGCGGTGTCGGTGCAGACGCTTGCGCGCATCGAGCAGGAGATGCGCGAGTCCGGCTACCTCAGCCGCAAGCCCGACGGCGACCTGCGGCTGTCTCCGGCGGCTCTGCGCAAACTCGGACGTTCGCTGCTGCGCGACGCCGCCCGCCGGTTGTCCGGCCGTTCGGGCGCCCGCGAGACCCGGGCGTCGGGCGCGGCGGGGGAGCAGACCGGGGCGAGCCGGCAGTGGGAGTTCGGCGACACGGCATCCTGGGATGTGCCGCGCACCGTGACCAACGCGATCACCCGCTCGGCGGCGGAGGGGCGCCAGACTGATCAGGGCATTCGGCTGCTTCCCGAGGACATCGAGGTCCGGGAGACGGAGGCCCGCACCCAGGCGGCCGTCGCCCTGCTGGTGGACACCTCGTTCTCCATGGCGATGGAGGGCCGCTGGGTTCCGATGAAACGCACCGCGCTGGCCCTGCATCATTTGATCAGCACGCGGTTCCGGCAGGACCGGATGCACTTGATCTCGTTCGGCAGGATCGCGCAGTCGCAGAGCATCGAGCACCTGCTTTCATTGGACGCCCGCTACGAGCCGGGGACCAACCTGCACCACGCGCTGCTGCTGGCGGGGCGGTTCTTCCGGGAGCATCCCACGATGCAGCCGGTGCTGCTCATCGTCACCGACGGCGAGCCGACGTCGCACCTGCTCCCCGGTGGCGAGCCGTGGTTCTCATATCCGCCGGATCCGGAGACCATCCGCACCACCGTCGACGAACTCGACCGGGTGTCCCGATTCGGCGCGCAGACGACGTTCTTCCGTCTGGGCGAAGACCCCGGACTGTCGCGCTTCCTCGATGCGCTGGCCCGGCGGGCGGGCGGCACGGTGGTCGCGCCGGAGGTCGACGACCTGGGCGCGGCGGTGGTCGGCCGGTTCCTGCACACGCGGCGGGGCCGGCCAGGGGCGTCGGACCCGTGGAACGCCGGCGGCCGCTGGGCGATGTGAACCCAGCGGCCGCGAAGTCGGTGCCGTTGCCGGCGGACGTGTCGATCAGGGCAGCGGTGTGATCAAGGCAGAGGTGCGCCGACCTCGCCGGAGGTGCGGCGCAGGACCCGTAGTGAGTCCACGGCACGGACCTCGGTGAACTGGCCCGACTCGAGTGCACGGCAGTAGATCTCGTACGGGGGCCGGCCGCCGTCCTCGGGATTCGGGAACACATCGTGGATGAGCAGTGCGCCGCCGACCTCGACCCACGGGGCCCAGCCCTCGTAGTCCGCCTGCGCCGCCTCGGACGAATGCCCGCCGTCGATGAACACGAAGGAGGCCTGCTTGCCCCACACGCGGGCGACCTGCCGCGAGCTGCCGACCGCGGCGGTGACCACGTCGTCGAGGCCCGCATCCCAGATCGTGTGCCGGAACTTCCCGAGCGTCTCGAGGCGACCGGTGTGCGGGTCGACGAGCTCGGCGTCGTGGTACTCCCAGCCCGGCTGGTGCTCCTCGGAGCCCCGGTGGTGGTCGACGGTGACGATGCTGCCGCCGGTCACGCGGGCGGCTGCACCGAGGAAGACCGTCGAGCGGCCGCAGTACGTGCCGATCTCCACCCCGACGCCGTCGCCCAGGTACTCGCAGGCGATCTCGTACAGGGTGTGGCCCTCTTCCAGCGGCATGAAGCCGGGGGCGGCGAGCGCCGCGGCCAGCAGCGACGTTTCGATCTCGGGTGCGGTCTTAACCATGGTCTCCAACTTATCGGGCGGGGCTCGGACCGTGGGTCCCAGCCCCGCCCGAGCGTTCAGCTGTAGCCGGCAGCCGCAGTCGCGGCCCCGGCGTTCTCGTCCTAGGCGCTCAGCCCTCGGCGCGGCGTGCGGCCTTACGGGCCCGGGCTACGTGCGGGCCCACCACGTTGCCGAGCTTGGTGCCGTTCGGCCAACCCGCGTAGTAACAGAGGAAGATCACGATCTCCTCCAGCTCCTCCGGAGTGAGCTCACCGTTGCCCAGCGCGGCGCCCACCTGGATGTCGGCCACATCGGAGTTGCCCTGCGCGGTCAGTGCACCGAGCAGGAGCAGGCGACGATCCCGATGGGTCAGGCCGGGACGGGACCAGATCCGGCCGAAGAGATGGTCGGCGGTCTCGGCGAAATAGTCGCCGGGGCCGTCGGACATCTCGAAACCGTACGCCTCGGTCATCTTCGCCAGGCCGTGTGCGCGCTCCGGGCTCAACGCGGAATCTGCCTCGCTGCTCATCAGGACTCCTTCTCGCCGCTGGTGGCGCTGTTGTCGTCGTCGTCATCCCCGGGTGAACCTGTACCCGCACCGACGCTGGAGGCCAGCGCGATCTCGCCCGGCCCCACGCCGAACCCGGCGCCCAGGTCGCGCAGGGCGATGGTGCCCAGGGGCAGGTCCACGTCCAGGCGGTCGGCCAGGCCGAGGGCGAGGGACAGGTCCTTCTCGCCCAGGCCGCGGACGTGGGTGAACACGCCGTGCCAGAAGTCATCCTCGGCTATCGGCGCGGTGGTGTCGCGGAGCATGACCGCCCCGGCGCCACCGGTGATGGCGTCGGTGTGGCGGACCACGCGGCCCAGCTTGGCGATGTCGATCCCGGCGGCCTCGGCCAGACGCGACGCCTCGGCCGTGGCGGTGAACGAGATGAAGTGCAGCAGGTTCCGCGCGAGCTTCATGCGGGTGCCCGCACCCACCTCGCCGGCGTGGACCGGCATGCCCGCCCAGAGTTTGAACGCCGGCTTGCAGGCGTCGTAGACCTCGCGCGGGCCGCCGACCATCACGGCGAGCTCGCCGGATTCCGCGCCCTGCGCTCCGCCCGAGACGGGGGCGTCGATCAGATGCACGCCGGCGGCGGCACAGACCTCGGCCAGCTCTACAGCCGTGGAGTCGGAGATCGTGGAGTGGACCGCGATCACCGTGCCCGGGGCGGCGGTGCGCAGGATGCCCTGCGGACCGTCCACCACGTCGCGGACCTGCTCGTCGTTGAGCACGGTCACCGAGATCAGTCGTGCCGTGCGCGCGACCTCGTCGGCCGTCGCGGCGGCGGTGGCACCCTCGGCGACGAACGGCTCGGTGGCCTCGGCGCGCACGTCACACACCACCAGCCCGCCCGCCCACGCCAGCAGCTGCTTGGCGATGGGCGCACCCATGTTGCCCAGGCCGATGAAGCCGACCGGGGCGGGGTTGGCGTCGGGGGAGCCGGGACCGATGGGGGCATCGGACTGGGCCGTCATGACCGGATGACCTGTCCGCCATCGACGTTGAAGATCTGACCGGTGACCCAGCTGGCCTCATCCGACAGCAGGAACAGCATCATGCCGACCAGATCCTCCGGCTGGCCGATCCGCTTGAGCGGAAGCTTGTCGACCATGTCGTTGACGATCTCCTGCGGCGTGGAGGTGCGGTTGGCCTCGGTGTCGATCGGGCCCGGCGCGATGGCGTTGATGCGGATGTTCGAGCCGCCGAGCTCGGTGGCCAGCTGCTGGGTGAGGCCGTTGACGCCGACCTTGGCCAGGCCGTAGAAGCCCGAGTACAGCCACGCCGCGGTGGAGGACTGGTTGACGATCGCGCCGCCGCCGGCCGCGGCCATCTTCTCCCAGCAGGCGCGCACCATGAGCAGTGCGCCGTTGAAGTTCACCGACATGAACTTCTCGTAGTAGTCCCACGGCACCGTGATGAGGAAGTCCAACTTCATGCCGCCGAAGATCGCGGCGTTGTTGACCAGCATGTTCAGCTCGCCGAAGCGCTCGACCGTGGCGTCCGCGCAGGCCTTGGCCGAGGCCTCGTCCGAGACGTCGGTGTGCTGGAAGAAGGCCTCGCCGCCGGCGGCGACGATCTCGGAGGCGACGCGCTCGCCCTGCTCGGCAGAGACATCGGCCACCACGACCTTGGCGCCCTCGGCCGCGAGGGCCTTGGCGTACTGCTCACCGATGCCCCCGGCCGCGCCGGTCACGATCACTGACTTGCCGTCGAAACGTCCCATGATTTTCGTGTCTCCTCGAAGTGTTGGTGCTGTGTGGTGGATGCGACGCCGCCTCGGGCGCCGACGTGGACCCGGCTCGGCCCGGCGAAGTGCCGGGCCGGGCAGGGTGCGGTGGGTGGGGCCGGGTCAGGCAGGGGTGGCGACGGACTTGATCTCGAGGTACTCCTCGAAGCCCTCGCGGCCCATCTCCCGGCCGATGCCGGACTGCTTGTAGCCGCCGAACGGAACGTCCGCGCCGTACCACTGGCCGCCGTTGACGCCGAGGGTGCCGGTGCGGATGCCGGACACGACCTTCTCGACGCGCTCCGGGTCGGTGCCCCACACCGCGCCGGACAGGCCGTAGGGGGAGTCGTTGGCGATGCGGATCGCGTCCTCGTCACCGTCGTGCGGGATGATCACCAGGACGGGACCGAAGATCTCCTCCTGTGCCACGCGCGCCGAGTTGTCGAGACCCGAGATGAGGGTCGGCTCGATCCAGAATCCGCGGTCCTTGCCCTCGCCGGTGGGACGCCCGCCACCGATCTCGATGGTGCCGCCCTCGGAGCGGGCGAGTTCGATGTAGCCCTCGATCCGCTCGCGCTGGACGGCGGAGATCACCGGGCCGCAGAACGCGCCGGGATCGGTGGGGTCGGTCGGGGCGAAGGAGGCCATGGCTCCCTTGGCGGCCTCGATCGCCTCGTCGTACTTCTCACGCGGCACCACCAGGCGGGTGGTCAGCGCGCAGCCCTGGCCGGCGTGGGTACAGGTGTTGAGGGCGGTCATGAAGCAGGCGGTGCCGAGATCGGCGTCGTCGAGTACCACCGAGGCGGACTTGCCGCCCAGCTCGAGGAAGACCTTCTTCAGCGACTCCGCGGCGGAGACCATGATCTTCTTGCCTGTCGCGGTGGAGCCGGTGAAGGACACCAGGTCGACGCGCGGATCGGTGGTCAGCTGGGCGCCGATCCCGTGATCCGAGGAGGACACCACGTTGAGGACGCCGGCCGGGATGTCGGTCTCCTCGGCCGCGATGCGCGCCATGGCGGCGGCGATGAGCGGGGTATCGGGCGCCGGCTTGAGGACCACGGTGCAGCCGGCGGCCAGCGCGGGACCGATCTTGGCGAGGTTGATCTGGTTGGGGAAGTTCCACGGCGTGATGGCGCCCACGACCCCGATCGCCTCGCGGCGGGTCGTGCGGTGGGACTTGACCCCCATGACCTCCGAGGGGCCCAGGTCCTCGGTCCACTGGTAGCTCTCAACGAGGTCGGCCAGCCAGCCGAGGTCCGCGATGGGGCCCTCGAGCTGGGGGCCGGTGGTGAACATGTGCGGCGCACCCACCTCGGCGATGGTCAGATCGCGCAGTTCCTCGGTGTGGGACTGCAGGGCGTCGCGCAGCTGGCGCAGGCACTTCGCGCGGAACGCGTGATTGGTCGACCAGTCGGTGGTGTCGAACGCGGTGCGGGCAGCGGCGATCGCGGCGTCCATGTCCTCGGCGGTGGCGTCGGCGGCCGCGCCGACGACCTCCTCGGTGGCCGGATTGAGAACCTCGAACGTAGCGCCGGATGAGGTCTGGCGCAGCGCGCCGCCGATGAGTAGTGGCGCTGGATCGGTGAAGCTCGTCGTCACGTGGGACCTTCCGTCGGCATGGGTAGACAACTGTCTAGACGATAGTCCGGCGGGTGGTGTACTGTCCAGACTTATGTCCACTGACGTCCGATTCGAATCCACCAGGCGCCGGCTCAACGGCCAACAGGCCGAGACGGTCGAACGCCTGACCAGCGCTGCTGTCGAGGTGCTGCGGGAGAACGGTCCCGGAGGGCTGTCGGTTCGGACCGTGGCCTCCCGGGCGGGGGTCGCCCCGGCGACCGCCTACACCTACTTCTCGTCCAAGGGGCATCTCATCGCCGAGGTGTTCTGGCGGCGGTTGGAGGACCACGCGCCCGAGTTCGCCTCGGACGGCTCGACCGTCGACAGGGTGGTCGGGGTCCTGCGGGACGTCGCCCTGCTGATCGCCGATGAGCCCGAACTGTCCTCGGCGGTCACCGCGGCGCTGCTGGGGGACGACCCGGAGGTGTCCCACCTCCGGATGAGAATCGGTGTCGACATCCGTCGCCGTCTGGTGACGGCGCTGGGTGATGACTACGACGACGACAACGACGACGTGATCTCCGCACTGGAAATGGTCTACGCGGGGGCGCTCGTCAGGGCAGGCATGGGCTACGGCTCCTACTCGGACATGGCAGACGCGATCGAATCCGCCGCACGACTGATCTTGAGGTGACAGAACCACAATGACCACTGCAAACCCGGCACCGCTCATCTTCAGCCCGTACGACTACGACGTTCACGAGGACCCCTACCCGTTCTATTCGCGGCTCCGCGCCGAGGCGCCGGTTTACCACAACGCCGAGCTCGACTTCTGGGCCCTGAGCAAGTACGACGACGTGCGCGAGGCGTTCCGCGCGCCGGACGTGTTCTCCAGCGCCATGGGCGTCTCGCTCGACCCGGCCGCGTACGGCCCGCACGCCTACAAGACCATGTCGTTCCTCGCGATGGACGATCCCCGGCACGCGCGGCTGCGCCGATTGGTCAGCAAGGGCTTCACCTCCCGCCGCGTGGACGCACTGCGGGAGGGGATCGAGAAGATCTCGCGTCAGTACTGGGACGAGTGCCTGGAGCGCGCCCGCGACGGTGAGGCGATCGACTTCGTCGACGACTACGCAGGCAAGCTGCCCATGGACGTCATCTCCGACCTCATGGGCGTGCCCGAGGCCGACCGCACCGAGCTGCGCCGCCTGGCCGACCAGGTGATGCACCGCGAGGAGGGCAAGCAGGACCTCCCGAAGGAGTCCATGGTCGCCGCGCTGGACCTCATCGCCTACTACCAGGACATGGTTGCCGAGCGCCGCAAGGAGCGCACCGAGGACCTCACCTCGGCGCTGATCGACGCGGAGATCGACGGCGAGAAGCTCGACGAGGACGAGATCCTGTCCTTCCTGTTCCTCATGGTCGTGGCCGGCAACGAGACCACCACCAAACTCCTGGCCAACGCCCTGTACTGGGGACACGAGTACCCCCAGCAGAGCCAGCTGGTCCTCGACGACCCGGCGATGGTCCCGCAGTGGGTCGAGGAGACCCTGCGTTTCGACACCTCCAGTCAGATGGTCCTGCGCACCACCACGACCGAGACCACGATCCGCGGCGTCAAGATCCCCGCGGACCAGAAGGTGCTCCTGCTCATCGGGTCGGGCAACCGCGACGAGGAAATTTTTGACGACGGCGACGTCTACGATCTCCACCGCGACACGTCGGCGAGCCTGAGCTTCGGTCAGGGACCGCACTTCTGTCTGGGTGCACACCTGGCCCGGCTCGAGGGCCGTGTCGCGCTCGACATGATCTCGACGTCCATCACGGGGTACGAGATCCTGCCGGGTGCCGAGCGCGTGCACTCGTCCAACGTGCGTGGATTCGCGCACCTGCCGATGCGGCTAGAGCTGAGTAACTGATGAGCCTTCGTTTTCCGCCACAGCTGGCAGGTGCGGAGCGCCCGGCGCTGGTCACCGGTGCCTCTTCGGGAATCGGTCGGGCCTCCGCTGAAGCCCTGGCCGCGCTGGGACACCCCGTCGTGGTGGGCGCCCGCCGGGCCAGCCGCCTCGACGAGTTGGTCGCCAGCATCAGAGAGGCCGGTGGCGAGGCCACGGCGTGCGCGGTCGATGTCACCGACGCCGACTCGGTAGCGGCGTTCGTGGCCGCGGCCACCGATGCCTACGGTGATCCCGAGGTGCTCGTCTCCAGTGCCGGCTCCCTGCAGATGGGCCGCGTCTGGGAGCTGTCGCCGGAGGATTTCGCCGCCCAGATGGACATCCACCTGATGTCGGTGCACAGGATGCTCCACGCGGTCCTGCCCGGGATG
Source organism: Dietzia aerolata (assembly GCF_014144865.1). Classification (GTDB taxonomy): domain Bacteria; phylum Actinomycetota; class Actinomycetes; order Mycobacteriales; family Mycobacteriaceae; genus Dietzia; species Dietzia aerolata. Next base: position 13,899 of record NZ_JAALDM010000151.1, read on the forward strand.
ATCAGCCGCCGACGCGGTGATGTCGTCGTCATCGGATCTGACGTGGCGTACACGGCGCGGCCCCGCTCCGGCGCGTACGTCGCCGCCAAGGCCGGGCTCGAGAACATGGCGAATCAGGCCCGGAAGGAGCTCGAGGGCACCGGGGTGCGGCTCGGTGTGGTCCGGCCCGGTCCGGTGATGACCGAGATGGGCACCGAGTTCGACCCGGCCACCGCCGAGGCCGTCATCAACGACTGGGTCAAGCACGGCTTCGGCCGCCACCCGCGCATGTGCAAGCCTTCCGACCTCGCCCGCGGAGTCACCGCGATGGTGTCGATGCCGCGCGGCGCACAGATCACCGAACTGGAGATCCAGCCCGAGGCCCCCATCGAGGAGGACTACTCATGAGCAGGCATACCCCGGCGAACTGTCCCGACCCGTTGGAGGGGCTCGACCACGCCACCCTCGCGCGCCTGGTGCCCGATCTCCTGCTGATCGGCCAGCTCATCGACCGCGCCGGCATGCCCGCGCTGCTCGGCGAGTTCGGCGTGGACGGGATGGGCGAGGTGGCGATCGAGGAGTGGCAGGCCGCCAGCCCCCACTACGCCCGTCGTATGAAGGAGGCGCTGTCGATCACCGGTGACGGCGTCGCCGAGATCTTCAAGGGGTTCCAGCTCGACGTGGGCGCGCCCCCGGAATTCATGGACTTCCGATACGGCGTCACCGATCACGACAACGGCGAGTTCTGGCTCGACCACTGCGGAGCCCTCATGGACGTCGAACCGATGGGGGACCGGCTCGTCACCACGATGTGCCACGACATCGAGGACCCGACCTTCCCGGCCACCGCGCTGGCCACCAACCCGCGCGCCGTCGTCGAACCCATCCATCGGCCGCCACGCAGCCCGGAGGGGCGGACCCCGCACTGCCACTGGACCGTGCGGATCGACCCGGATGTCGAGCCCGCGCCGTTGCCGGAGCCGGCGGTCGAGTCCGCGTCGTCGCGGATCATCGACTTCGAATTCACGCCGCCGGAGCCCCGCGACACCACGGGCGAGGGCAGCCGTGACGACTACTCGGGGCCGCTGCTCGCCGACCTGGTGTTCTCCGAATTCACCTCGGCCGCGCTGATCCGCATCACCCGCGAGATCTACCTGCAGATGCACCTGTTGGCGGTGGGCTTCTACCAATCGGTTCGCCGTCGCTCGGACACCGCCACCGCCGACCGGCTGCTGGCCTACCAGGCCACCGGCATTGCGGGCGTTGCCGCGGGACGCATCCGGGACGTGCTCGGCGTGGATGCCGACGCGCGCGGGCTCGCCGCTGTGCTGGACGTGCACCCGCTGGCCGGGCCCGTCGCCTACACCGGCTACTCCTCCCGCGTCTCCGACGACGGGACCGAGCTCACCGTGTCCTGGGATACCTCGGCGGATGCCTTCGCCGACGACACCTGGGCTCCGCTGCTGGCAGCCGGCGACCTGCGCTCGCTCGAAGCGGCGGCGCAGGCGGTCGACCCGCATTGGACCGTCGAGGCCGTGCCCGGCGACGGCACGCGGATCGAGGCTGTCCTCCGGCTCGGGGAGACGGCGGCCAAGGAATCCGACGAGGTCGCCGTGACCCGGATCAGTACCGGCGCGGCGTTCGAGTTCGGCCCCGCCCGCAAGGCGCTGCCGATCACGCCGGTCTGACCGACGCCACCCACGAAGGCCGGCGGCTCCACGTCAACGTCTTCCGCGTGGCCGCCTGGCCGCGCCGTCCGTTTCGTCCACCCCATCCACCGACCGGAGGACCCAGCAATGACAAACGACGAGACCGATCAGTCATTGCGGTTGGACGGGCAGGCTTTCGCGATCACCGGGTCCTCCCGGGGCATCGGGGCCGCCGTGGCCGAGGACCTCGCGGCCCGCGGCGCTGATGTGGTGCTGAACGGCCGCGACGACAATGCGCTGCAGGCGCAGGTCGCGGAGTTGGGTGCGCGATCGACCGGACGCATCAGCGGGGTCGCCGGATCCTCCCATCGTCCCGATGTGGCACGCGAGCTCCTCGAAAGAGCCGGTGACGGGGGCTCGGAAGTGGCGGGACTCATCACGTGCGCGGGTGTCGCCGAGCCGCCGGGATCGTCGATTCTCACCGTCTCCCACGATGAATTCGGCGATCTCATGGACGCCCACCTGGGGACCGTCTTCGCTCCCTGCCGGGAGTTCGCCCCACATTTCGTGGCCGCCGGCCGGGGGACGATCGTCACCACCTCCTCGTTCGCCTGGAAGGGCGACTACGGCGGGACCGGATATCCGGCCGGCAAGGGGGCGGTGACGTCGCTGACCATGGCGATCGCCGCCGAACTCGCCGAGCACGGGGTCCGGGCCAACGTCGTCTGTCCCGGCGCGCGCACCAGATTGTCGGAGGGCGACGACTACGAGCAGCAGATCCGCGAGCTGGGCCGTCGCGGGATGCTAGATGAAATCAGCGTCGCCGGCGCACTCGACCCGGCCGGGCCCGAATACGTCGCACCTCTCTACACCTATCTAGCGACGGGGCTGTCGCAGGGGATCACCGGCCAGGTGTTCGCCGGTTCCGGCGGGTTCCTCGGCCGGTTCCCCACACCCGAGGCGCAGATCCTGGCCTATCGCGACTTCCACGACAGCCCGCCCTGGAGCCCCGAGGAGATCGACGGCCACCTGCGGAACTGAGGTGCTTGTCAGTGGCCGCCAACGGTGCCCACTCGCATGCTCGAGCTAGTGCCTGAAGCCTGGGGTAGGGGCGGCCGGGGCTACCAGGGCGCCCGGGGCACAGCCGCTCCTCCCGATGGAGTCTCGCGTCCGTGCCTGCGCCCCAATCCCGCAGCCGCTCCCCCCGATGGCGTCTCGCTCGCCCCGCGGCGCACGCGAGACGCAATGTTCAGGCGCGGCTGCGTCTCAGCGCAGGGCGTCCTCGCGGAACTCGCCGGGGAAGTCCACCGAGGGGCCGTTGTCAGACTCGCCCTTGCGGAGTTCCACGCGCCGGATCTTGCCGGAGATGGTCTTGGGCAGGTCCGTGAACTGCAGGCGACGGATCCGCTTGTAGCCCGCCAGGTGGGTGCGTGAGTACTCGAAGATCTCGCGGGCCGTGCCCTCGTCCGGTGCCCAGCCCCCGGCCAGCACCACGAATGCCTTGGGCACGCTCAGTCGGACCGGGTCCGGGGACGGGACGACCGCCGCCTCGGCTACCGCGGGGTGCTCCAGCAGGACCGACTCCAACTCGAAGGGCGAGATGCGGTAGTCCGACGACTTGAACACGTCGTCGGTGCGGCCGACGTACGTGATGTAGCCTTCCGCGTCCCGCGAGCCCACGTCACCGGTGTGGTAAAAACCGTCGGCGTATGCGGCATCGGTGCGCTCGGCGTCGCCGTGATAGCCGACCATCAGGCCGAGCGGGCGGGGGTCCAGGCGCAGGCAGATCTCGCCCTCGGCGCCGTCCTCGGTGACCTCCTCGCCGGTAGCCGGGTCCACGAGCGCCACGTCGAATCCGGGGCAGGGCCGTCCCATCGAGCCGTCCTTGATCGGCTGGCCGGGGGTGTTGGCGATCTGCACCGTGGTCTCGGTCTGCCCGAAACCGTCGCGGATGGTCACGCCCCAGGCATCGCGAACCCGGCCGATCACCTCGGGGTTGAGGGGCTCGCCCGCGCCGACGGCCAGGCGCGGCGGGTTCTGGAGCTGGCCGAGGTCGGCCTGGATGAGCATGCGCCACACCGTGGGCGGGCAGCACAGGCTGGTCACGCCGCAGCGGTCCATCTCGCGCATCATCGCCGTCGCATCGAAGCGGGAGTAGTTGTAAATGAACACGCACGACCCGGCGATCCACGGGGTGAAGACGTTCGACCACGCGTGCTTGGCCCAACCGGGCGACGAGACGTTGAGGTGGACGTCGCCGGGCTGCAGTCCGATCCAGTACATGGTCGACAGGTGGCCGGCCGGGTACGAGGCGTGCGTGTGCTCCACGAGCTTGGGCTTACTGGTGGTGCCCGAGGTGAAGTACAGCAGCAGGGTGTCGTCGGCGCGGGTGGTGTGGCTCGGCTGGAAATCCGGGGAGGCGTCCATCGCGGCCGCGATATCGGTCCAGCCCTCGGCGGCGCCGCCGACTGAGATGCGCTGGTAGTCACCGGAGATGGCGTCGAAGCGGTCGGCCAGTTCGGAGCGGGCGATCACATGGCTGATTCCGCCCCGGGAGATCCGGTCGCGCAGGTCGCCCTCGGCGAGCAGCGTCGTGGCCGGGATGACCACGGCTCCCAGCTTGATCACCGCAAGCATGACGTCCCACAGTTCCACCTGGTTGGCGAGCATGAGCAGGATCCGGTCGCCGGGCTCGACGCCACGCTCGCGCAGCCAGTTCGCGGTGCGGTCAGATCGGATGCGTATCTCGTCGAACGAGTACTTGGCCTCGGTGGGCGCGCCGCCGCCGTCGTTCTCCTCCACGATCCACAGCGCCGGGTCGGTATTGCCCTCGGCCTGGACGTCGAACCAGTTCAGAGCCCAGTTCCACTCGTCGAGTTCGGGCCAGGAGAAGCCAGCCCGGGCGGCGTCGTAGTCCTCGGCGTGGGCCTGGAGGAAATCGCGCGCGGCGCGGAACTTCTCGGTGGCCTCGGTGGAGAGCGGGGGCATGGATGCTCCTGTCGACAGACGTGTATCTAGTGAGTCAGCTCACACTATGTCGCGGGCGACGTGGGTCGATACACCCGAAAGAGGAGGGTTGGCACCCACTTCCGCGCTCGGCCCTGGATTACTAGGATGTGCAAGTATATGGTGATGGTCATCACGGGATAGGGCAGTGGCCAGCAGAGGTCGCCACCCGTAGGTCGAGAAGGGAACCCCATGTCGGATCTGAGGCAGGTCGAGCACTACATCAACGGAAAGCGTGTCGCCGCGACCGGCGGCCGCAGCCAGGAGGTGCTCAACCCGAGCACAGGTAAGGCGCAGGCCGTCGTGCCGCTCGCGTCCAAGGCCGAGGTCGACGACGTCATCGCCAAGGCCGCCGTCGCCCAGAAGGAGTGGGCGGCCATGAACCCGCAGAAGCGCGCCCGCGTGCTCATGCGCTTCGTCGACCTGGTCAACCAGAACATGGACGAGCTCGCCGAGCTGCTGGCCATCGAGCACGGCAAGACCACCCCGGACGCCCGCGGCGACATCCAGCGTGGCCTCGAGGTCATCGAGTTCTCCATCGGTATCCCGCACCTGCTCAAGGGCGAATACACGGAGAGCGCCGGCACGGGCGTCGACGTCTACTCGATGCGCCAGCCGCTCGGCGTCGTCGCCGGCATCACCCCGTTCAACTTCCCGGCCATGATCCCGCTGTGGAAGGCCGGCCCGGCGCTGGCCTGTGGCAACGCGTTCGTCCTCAAGCCCTCCGAGCGCGACCCCTCCGTGCCGGTCCGTCTGGCGGAGCTGTTCACCGAGGCCGGCCTGCCGGACGGTGTCTTCCAGGTCGTCCACGGCGACAAGGAGGCCGTCGACGCGATCCTCGACAGCGAGACGATCAAGGCCGTGGGCTTCGTCGGCTCCACCCCGATCGCGCAGTACATCTACGAGAACGCCGCCCGCACCGGCAAGCGCGCCCAGTGCTTCGGTGGCGCCAAGAACCACGCGATCATCATGCCGGACGCCGACCTGGACCAGGTCGCGGACGCACTGGTCGGGGCCGGTTTCGGCTCGGCCGGTGAGCGCTGCATGGCCATCTCGGTCGCCGTCCCGGTCGGCGAGGGCACCGCGGAGCGCCTGCTCGAGAAGCTGCTGCCGAAGGTCAAGGCCCTCAAGGTCGGCCACAGCCACGACCCGCAGTCGGATTACGGTCCGCTGGTCACGCCCGAGTCCAAGGCCCGGGTGCTCGACTACATCGACCAGGGCGAGAAGGCCGGGGCGAAGATCCTCGTCGACGGCCGTGGCGTCGGCGCCTACAACGCCGAGTACAACGGTGAGGACATCTCCGGCGGCTACTTCGTCGGGCCGACGCTGTTCGACAACGTCACCACCGACATGAGCATCTACACCGACGAGATCTTCGGCCCGGTCCTGGCGATCGTGCGCGCGAACGACTTCGAGGAGGCCCTGGCCCTGCCGAACGAGCACGAGTACGGCAACGGCGTGGCCATCTTCACCCGCGACGGCGACGCCGCCCGCGAGTTCGTCTCCCGCGTCGAGGTCGGCATGGTCGGCGTCAACGTCCCGATCCCGGTGCCGATCGCCTACCACACCTTCGGCGGCTGGAAGAAGTCCGGATTCGGCGACCTCAACCAGCACGGCCCGGAGTCGATCAAGTTCTACTCCAAGGTCAAGACGGTCACGCAGCGCTGGCCCTCGGGCATCAAGGATGGCGCCGAGTTCGTCATCCCGACCATGGACTGACGTCGGTCACCGTAGGAGAGGAACGGACATGTTCACCCTTGATGACGACGACAAGGTCATCGTCGACGCAGCGCGAGAATTCTCGGACAAGCGGATAGCGCCCCACGCGATTGAATGGGACGAAGGCCATCATTTCCCGAAGGACGTTCTGAGGGAAGCGGCCGAGATGGGCATGGGTGCGATCTACGTCTCTGAGGATGTGGGCGGCAGCGGGATGCGTCGCCTGGACGGGGTGCGCATCTTCGAGCAGCTGGCCCGCGGCTGTCCGTCGGTGGCGGCGTACCTGTCGATCCACAACATGTGCGTGTGGATGATCGACGAGTTCGGCACCGACGAGCAGCGGCACCAGTGGATCCCGAAGCTCGCGTCGATGGAGCTCTTCGCGAGTTACTGCCTCACCGAGCCCGGTGCCGGCTCGGACGCCGCGGCGCTGCGGACCAAGGCGGTGAAGGAGGGCGAGGGCCCGGACGCGGAGTACGTGCTGACCGGTACCAAGCAGTTCATCTCCGGTGGCGGTCAATCGGACGTCTACGTGGTGATGGCACGGACCGGTGAGGCGGGGGCCAAGGGCATCTCGACGTTCATCGTCCCGGCCGACTCGGAGGGGCTGAGCTTCGGTCCCAACGAGCAGAAGATGGGCTGGAACGCGCAGCCCACGGCGCAGGTGATCATGGAGGGCGTCCGGGTGCCGGCCGCCAACCTCATCGGCGGCGCGGACACCGGCGGCGAGGGCCTCGGCTTCACCATCGCCATGAAGGGTCTCAACGGCGGCCGCATCAACATCGCGGCCTGCTCGCTGGGCGGCGCCCAGCAGGCCTACGCCCAGGCGGTGGCGCATCTTCGGGACCGCGAGGCGTTCGGCGGCGCACTCATCGACGAGCCGACCATCCGCTTCACGCTGGCCGAGATGGCCACCGAGTTGGAGGCCAGTCGGCTCCTGTTGTGGCGTGCGGCCGCGGCCCTGGATGCCAAGGAGCCGGACCACGTCGAACTGTGCGCCATGGCCAAGCTGTTCGTGACCGACCGGTGCTTCGACATCGCCGACCGCGCACTGCAACTGTTCGGCGGATACGGGTATCTGGCCGAGTACGGAATCGAGAAGATCGTGCGGGATCTCCGGGTGCATCGCATCCTGGAGGGAACGAACGAGATCATGCGTGTCGTCGTCGGCAGGGCCGTCGCCGCACGCGGACTGGGAGCATAGAAGATGACGAACGGTTCACAGGCGATAGCGTTCCTCGGCCTCGGCAACATGGGTGGACCCATGGCTGCCAACCTGGTCAAGGCGGGCAACGAGGTCCGGGGTTTCGACCCGGTCGAGGCTGCCCAGGAGGCCGCACAGCAGGCCGGTGTCACGGTGTGCGAGTCGGCGGCGCAGGCCGTCGAGGGGGCATCGGTGGTCATCACGATGCTGCCCAACGGCGCGCTGGTCACCTCCACCTACTCCGAGGTGCTGCCCTCGGCAGGGAAGGGGACGTTGTTCATCGACTCGTCCACGATCTCGGTCGACGACGCACGTGCGGTGCACGCCCAGGCGGTTGACGCCGGGATGCTGCAGGTCGACGCTCCGGTCTCCGGCGGGGTCAAGGGCGCCACCGCCGGGACGCTGGCCTTCATGGTCGGCGGCGAGGACGAGGCCTTCGCCGCGGCCGAGCCCGTACTCGAGCCGATGGCCGGCAAGGTCATCCACTGCGGTGGCACCGGTGCCGGGCAGGCGGCCAAGGTCTGCAACAACATGGTGCTCGCGGTCCACCAGATCGCGATCGGGGAGGCGTTCGTCCTCGCCGAGCGGCTCGGGCTCTCGCATCAGGCACTGCACGATGTCGTCACCGGCGCGACCGGCAACAGCTGGGCCCTGCACACCAACTGTCCGGTCCCGGGCCCGGTGCCCACGTCGCCGGCGAACAACGACTTCACGCCCGGTTTCGCCACGGCTCTCATGAACAAGGACCTCGGGCTCGCCCTGGCGGCTCTGGAGAGCACGGGCACGGTCGCCCCGCTGGGAGCTGCGGCGGCAGCACTGTACGACGAGTTCGCGCAAGACAATGGCGACAAGGATTTCAGTGCGATAATCACCAGTATCCGCGCTTCGGCGGGGAACTGAACACATCTCCACTCTCGGGAGTCACACAATGTCCACCCTTCGACCCAGTGATTCGGACGCAGTCCTCGGGGCCCTTCGCAAGGTCCGGCAGGAGTCCGGGTTGCCGATGGTGTTCGCTGGCGAGGCCAACGGCGAGACCGCCAAGCTCACGCAGTTCATCGGCGCGCGTACCAGTTCCATGCAGGGACTGGCTGTGGCGAAGGGCCGTGGGCTGGGCGGTCACGTCATGGCCTCCGGCCGTCCGGCGTCGGTCCGCGACTATCGCGACTGCGACGGCATCACCCGCGATTACGCGCTCGCGGTGCGCCCCGAAGGACTCCGGGCCATCATCTCTGTTCCGGTGATGGTCTCCGGCGTGGCCAGGACGATCCTGTACGGCTCGGTGCGCGAGGCCACCCAATTGGGGGATCAGGTCGCGCGGATCTTCACCTCGGTCGCGTCCGAGTTGTCGTCGGAATTCCGGGTCCGCGACGAGGTGGACCGTCGCCTCCGGATGGCCGATCTCGCGGCCGCCGAGCAGGGCGCGGGGTTGGAGTCGACGGACCGTGAGCAGCTCCGGATGCTGCACGGCGAACTCCGGGCCATCGCCGCGGAACTTGGCGACCCCGCGTTGCGTGACCGGCTCCTCCAGGCCGGGTCCGCACTCGCGGGCGTCGGCCGGACCGCCGACGCCCGCGACATCCCGGTCGCCGAGAAGCCCGTCCTGTCGCCGCGTGAGATCGACGTCCTCGCCCAGGTGGCGCTGGGCTGCTCCAACGCGGAGGTCGGCTCTCGACTGTCGCTGTCACCGGAGACGATCAAGGCCTACCTGCGCAACATCGGCACCAAGCTGGATACGCGTTCGCGGATGGAGTCCGTAGCCCGCGCCCGCCTGCTGGGGATCCTTCCCTGACCTGCCTCGGCCCTGGTCTGACCTGGCCTGGCCCGGTTGCCGGCCGCCCGCCCCATCGATCAGAGCGTTTCGCACACCTCCCTTTCGGGAAACGTGTGCGGAACGCTCTTGTCGTTGCGGGGTGACCGTCAGCGAAGCGCGCGAGCACCTGAGCACGCGAGCACCTGAGCGCGCGAGCACCTGAGCGCGCGAGCAGGGGGTAGCGAAAGTCGGGGAGTGAGGTCGAGTTGCTCGTCGCCGCGAATCCCGCTGTGACCGGGGAGGATCCACTGCCGTCCACAGTCGTTCCGCGGGTGTCGGTGTGGCCCGGATCACTGCGCATCCACTTTCGGGTGTATCGGGGTGTGGCATGACTCACATAACTTCTTCGGCATCGACGTTTACCCGTCGTTAACTATTGCCAGCGCCGCAGGTTCACCACCCGGCGACACTGAGAAGACTGGAGTTGTCTTGACAGCCACGAACTCACCGGTAGGGGGCGCGATGCCATCCGCATCGAACACCGCACCGGCACAGAAGAAGACCTCGCTCACCCGGGTCGCAGCGGCCTCGTCGATCGGCACCACCATCGAGTGGTACGACTTCTTCATCTACGGCACCGCCGCCGCCCTGGTGTTCCCGACCCTGTTCTTTCCCGAGCAGAGCGCGGCGACGGCCACGCTGTCGTCGTTCGCGACCTTCGCCGTGGCGTTCTTCGCCCGCCCCGTCGGCGCCGCGGTCTTCGGCCACTTCGGCGACCGTATCGGCCGCAAGCGCACGCTGGTGTGGACGCTCATGATCATGGGTGTGGCAACCGTGTTCATCGGGTTGCTGCCCGGGTACGAGACCGGCGCGTTCGGCGCGTTCGAGAACGGCATCGGTATCCTCGCGCCCACCCTGCTCGTGGCGTGCCGGTTCTTCCAGGGCTTCGCGGTTGGTGGCGAGTGGGCCGGTGCAACCCTGCTCACCGCTGAGTACGCCCCCGAGGGCAAGCGTGGCCTGATGGCCATGTGGCCGCAGCTGGGCGTCGCGTTCGCGTTCTTCCTCTCCTCCGGAACGTTCCTCATCTTCGCGCTGGTCGCCGGTAACGACGCCGGTACCGACAGTGCCTTCATGCAGTACGGCTGGCGCGTCCCGTTCCTGCTGTCCGCCGTCCTGGTGCTCATCGGCCTCTGGATCCGCGTCTCTGTCGAAGAGACCCCGGTGTTCAAGAAGGACCGCGACATCGCCGCCAAGACCACCGGGCCCAAGACCCTGCCCTTCGCTGATGCCATCCGCCATCAGTGGAAGGAGATCCTGATCGCCGGTGGCGCGCTGACCTCGCTGTTCTCGCTGTTCTACATGGGCACGTCGTTCTTCACCAGCTACGGTGCCAGCCTCGGGCACACCCGCCCGTTTATGCTCGCCATGGGCATGGTCGCGGCAGTGGTCTTCGGTGGCGCCATCGCCCTGTCGGCGATGTACTCGGACCGCATCGGCCGCAAGAAGGTCATCGGCACCTCGGTCGCACTGGCGATCGTCTGGGCCCTGGTCGTGTTCCCCGTCCTCGACATGGGATCGACCTTCTCGTTCGCCTTGGCTCTGTTCGTCACGCTGATCATCTTCGGCATCGCCTACGGCCCGGCTGGTGCGCTGCTGCCCGAGCTGTTCCAAGCTCGCTACCGCTACACCGGTGCCGGACTGGGCTACAACCTCGCCGGCATCCTCGGTGGCGCGCTGCCCCCGCTGGCCGCCGCCGCGATGGCCGCCGCCGGCAACACCCTCGGAATCGGCATCATGCTCTCGCTGCTGTCGGCCATGTCGATGATGTGCGTGCTCGCGATGTCCGAGTCGAGCAAGAACAAGGTGCTCGCAGATGTTGAGGGCACCGACTCGACCATCGCCACCGAGGTTCCCTGATCAGGTGACCGCAGGCCCTGATGGGCCGCACCTCCCCACAGCAGCCGCGCCCGGCCCCACCCGAGAGGGGGCCGGGCGCGGTGTCGTCTGTACGACGGGATGGTGTGCCAGCACCTCCGCCGTGTGGCGGGAGAAGGGGTGACCGGACGTGGAGACGAGGTGGCGGGTCAGAAGTCGCCGGCGGTGCGCCGCAGGGACGCGATGGCGTCGATGAGTGCCACCTGGTCAGACTCGTCGATGCCCGGATCGGCAAAGACGCCGGAGTTGAGTGCGTCGGTAGCCTGTGCGACGACCTCGCGGCCGGCCTCGGTGATCTCGACCAGGGTGGTCCGGCCATCCGTCGGGTGCGGGCGACGTTCGACCAGCCCGGCGTCGATGAGGCGCTTCATCGCGCTGGTGACGCTCGTGACGTGGACCTGCAGTCGTTCAGAGGCCTTGGTGATGGGCATGGCGCCGGAGCGGGAGAACGCGAGAAGGCGCAGCAATTCATAGCGGGGGAACGACAGGTTCCAGGGACGCAGGGTCTCCTCGACGCGGGCCAGCAGGATCTGATGCGCCCGCATCACCGACGTCACCACGGTCATACCCTGAGCGGCGTCGACCCATCCCTCGCGTTCCCAGTTGGCGCGCGCCTGGTCGATGCGATCGGGGATCGGTGCGGTCCTGGGGGACAAGGTTCACTCCTGGGGCCACGGTGGTCGGTTGATCTGCCGATTCTACCGGTCAGCGCAGGTGAATTCGGTCAGGCGGGGCGAACGGGGCCGATACCAGGCGCTGAGAGAAGGCCCGCGGCTCCGGCCCCGTGAGTGGGTCCACCACTTGAGGGGTAGCCGGAGTTCTCGCAGTTCGGGGCCGCCGCGAACCGGCGATAGGCTCGGCTGATGACCAACACCGTCCAGCCGGGTGCCGTCGTCGACCCCGCCCGCGTCCGCCACCCGTATTTCCGGGACCTGGTCACGGACGCCGCGTCCGCGGTGGCCCGCATCCGGCACGGCGACACCGTCGCGATCAGTGGCTTCGCCAGCGCGGGGACGCCCAAGGCGTTCGCACCGGCGCTGGCCGACCGCATCCGCCGGGTGCGTGCGGACGGCGGAGAGCTGAGCGTCAACCTGCTCACCGGCGCGTCGGTGGCGAGCGAGGCGGAGTCGCTGCTCGCCGAGGTCGACGGCGTGGCCCTGCGGATGCCGTACCAGAGCGAACCCACCGCCCGCGGCAAGATCAACGACGGCCGGATGGACTACGTGGACATCCACCTGTCGCACGTGGCCCAGCAGGTGTGGGAGGGCAACTACGGCAAGGTGGATGTCGCCGTGGTCGAGGTCGCCGCGATCACCGAGGACGGAAAGCTCATCCCCTCGATGTCGGTGGGCAACAACAAGACCTGGCTCGAGGTGGCCGACGCGGTGATCCTCGAGGTCAACTCGTGGGTTCCGCTCGAGGTCGAGGGCATGCACGACGTCTACTACGGCACCGCGCTGCCGCCGGATCGTCGGCCCATCATGATGACGGGGCCGGCCGACCGGATCGGCCAGCCCCACCTCGAGGTGGACCCGGCGAAGGTCGTGGCCGTGGTGCCCACGAACGAGCAGGACTCGGAGACCGCGGTCACCGTGCCCGACGCCATCAGCCAGGCCATCGCCGGCCACGTGGTGGAGTTCTTCCGGCACGAGGTCGAGTGCGGGCGCATGCCGGCCGATGGTCTGCTGCCGCTGCAGGCGGGGATCGGCAATGTCGCCAACGCGGTGCTCGCCGGCCTGGCGGACGGCCCATTCACCAACCTGACCTGCTACTCGGAGGTCATCCAGGACTCGATGCTGGAGCTGATCCGACGGGGCACGGTCACCCACGCCTCGGCCACGTCGTTGGCGCTCTCGCGCGCGGGCCTGGCCGAGTTGGTGGACAACATCGACCTCTACCGCGAGCATGTGACGCTGCGCCCGCAGGAGATCAGCAATCATCCGGAGATCGTCCGCCGCCTGGGGATCGTCGGCATGAACGGCATGCTCGAGGCCGACATCTACGGCAACGTCAACTCCACCCACATCGGCGGCACACGCATCATGAACGGCATCGGTGGTTCGGGCGATTTCACCCGCAACGGGTACGTGTCCATGTTCCTGTCGCCGTCCACGGCGAGGGGCGGCGCGGTGTCGTCGATCGTGCCAATGGTGCCGCACGTGGATCACACCGAGCATGACGTGCAGGTCATCGTCACCGAGCACGGCCTGGCGGACCTGCGCGGCCTGAGCCCCCGCAAGCGCGCGCGGGTGATCGTGGACCGCTGCGCCGATCCGGCGTTCCGTCCGCTGCTGCACGACTATCTCGATCGGGCGACCGCACGGCCGAACGCGGGCAACACTCCGCATATCCTCGAAGAGGCCCTGTCATTCCACATCCGTCTCGCCGCGACTGGAAGCATGCTGGAGTAGGACCTGACGCCACCCGAGACGCACCGGAGGATCGATGACGACCAGCACGCGCCCCCTGCGGATCGGAAACATCTCCGCCTCCCGGGCCGACCGGGCCACCGCGACCGCCGAGTTCCTCGCCGCCTCGACCCTCGACGTCGTGGCGCTGGACATGCTCTCGGATGAGGCGATGTTGGATCTAGCCGCGCAGCGCGCCGACGGCGGCCCCGGGTATGAGCGCACCGCGGTGGTCCAACTTCGGGAGTGCCTGGACCTGCTCGGCGCCGTCGGGGGAACGCGCGGCGGGGCCGGTGGGAACCGGGGTGGGGCGGGCAACGTCGGTGGTGGTCCGGGAAAATCCGGGGACGACGACAACACCGGCGTTCGCGTCGTCACGAATGCCGGAGCCCTTGACCCGGAGGGCCTCGCCCATGAGTTGCGGGCACTGGCCCGCGAGTCCGGCATCGATCTACCGGTGGCCTGCGTCGTATCCGGGGAGGTGACGGACCGGGCATCGGAACTCGGACTCGGTGAGGTCGACGTGGCGACCGTGCGGCACGGGGCGTTCGGGATCGCCCGCGCTCTGGCTGATGGTGCCGTCGTCGTC
>NZ_JAALDM010000152.1 GCF_014144865.1 Dietzia aerolata
CTCGCCGCGGACACCCCCGTCTACGGCGTCGAGCGCACCGAGGGCCCGCTCCCGGAGCGGGCGGCGAGCTACCTCGACCGCATCCGCGAGATCGCCGGCGGCCGTCCCATCGCGGTGGGCGGCTGGTCCTTCGGCGGCGCACTGGCCGTCGAGGTCGCGCAGCAGCTGCGCGGGCAGGGCCACGAGATCGCACTGGTGGTTCTACTGGACACCGTGCAGCCGTCGGAGGCCGTGCCGGACACGCTGGATGAGGCCGAGGCGCGCTGGAAGCGCTACTCGGAGTTCGCCAAGAAGACCTACGGACTCGACGTTCAGGTGCCGCGCGAGTTCCTGGCCGAGCACGGCGAGGACGGCGTGTTGGCGATGCTGCTCGAGGCGATGGGCTCCGAGGCCAACGCCATGGGCGGCGGCGTGATCGAGCACCAGCGGGCCAGCTTCGTGGACAACCGGATCCTGCAGAGCGCCGACCTGACCAACTGGGCCGGGACCGGGGCCGAGGTTCCGTTCGTCCTGTACCGCGCGGAGCGGATGCACGACGGGGCCATCGAGCTCGAGCCCCGCTACGCGCACGTCGATCCGGACGGCGGTTGGGCCCAGATCGTGACCGAACTGGAGATCGTCCACCTGTCGGGAGACCACCTGGCAATCGTTGATGAGCCGGTAGTCGGTACGGTCGGTAAGCATCTGGCACGTCGACTCTCCGAACTCGACTCCGACGTACTGAAGGGACCGGACGCGTGACGGCGAAGACCACCGCAGAGAAGCTCGCGGACCTGCGGCTCAAGATCGAAGAGGCGCAGGACCCGGGTAGTGAGCGCGCCAAGGCCAAGCGTGATGCCGCGGGACTGACCCCGCCGCGCGTGCGCATCGACGAGCTGCTCGACGCGGGCAGTTTCGTGGAGATGGGGCAGCTTGCCAAGGCCCCCGGCGACGTGAACAACCCGTACGGCGACGGTGTGGTGACCGGCCGCGGCACCATCGACGGCCGCCCGGTCGTGGTGTACGCGCATGACAACACCGTGTTCGGCGGATCGGTCGGCGAGGGCTTCGGTAAGAAGGTCTGCGCCATCATGGACTTCGCCATCAAGGTCGGCTGCCCGATCATCGGCATCAACGACTCGGGCGGCGCCCGCGTCCAGGACGCCGTCACCTCGCTGGCCTACTACTCGGAGATCTCCAAGCGGCAGTATCCGGCGTCCGGCTACATCCCGCAGATCTCCATCATGCTCGGCAAGTGTGCCGGCGGCGCTGTGTACGCCCCCGTGACCACCGACTTCGTCGTTGCGGTCAAGGACCAGGCGTACATGTTCGTCACCGGCCCCGACGTGATCAAGCAGGTCACCGGCGAGGAGATCTCCATGGAGGATCTCGGCTCGGCACTGCAGCAGGCCAAGAACGGCAACGTCAACCACGTCGCCGTGAGCGAGCACGAGGCGTTCATGTACGTGCGCAACCTGCTCAGCTACCTGCCCTCCTCGGCCGCGGAGAAGGCACCCCTGATCAACCCGGGCCTGGAGCCGGAGATCACCGAGTCCGACCGGTCGCTGAACGAGATCATCCCGGACTCGGACAACGCGGCGTACGACATGCACGACGTGCTCATCCGGATGTTCGACGACGGCGAGTTCGTCGAGACCTCCGGCCAGTTCGCGCCCAACATGATCACCGGCTTCGCGCGGGTCGACGGACAGTCGGTCGGCGTGGTGGCCAACCAGCCGCTGCACCTGTCCGGTGCGCTGGACATCGACGCCTCGGAGAAGGCGACCCGGCACATGCTGCTGTGTGATGCCTACTCGATCCCGATCGTCTACGTGGTGGACACCCCCGGCTACCTGCCGGGTGTCCAGCAGGAGCGGCTGGGCATCATCCACCGCGGCGCCAAGATGGGCTACGCGGTCGCCGCGAGCTCGGTCCCGAAGGTCACCTTCGTGGTGCGCAAGGCCTACGGCGGCGCGTACGCGGTGATGGGGTCCAAGAACCTCGGTGGCGACCTCAACTTCGCGTGGCCGACCGCCCGGATCGCCGTGATGGGCGCCGAGGGCGCGGTCGACCTGCTGCAGCGGCGGCAGATCGAGGAGGCCGGCCCGGAGGAGGGGCCGAAGCTCCGTCAGCAGCTCATCGACATGTACAACGAGTTCATCGCGACGCCGTACACCGCGGCCGAGCGGGGCTACATCGACGCCGTGATCGAGCCGTCCGAGACCCGGCTGATCCTGCGTGGCGCCCTCAAGCAGCTCCGCGACAAGATCCGCAACGAGCCGCCGCGCAAGCACCCCATCGCGCCGCTGTAACACGACTCCGGCGGCCGGTCGAGCCGTCCTCGGGGACATCCTGATCACCAGGGCCCTGCCGCGCTGCGGCGGGGCCCTGTGAAATCGGTGGAGACGGGTGCGGTCCGTACGGCAAACTCGCCGCGGCATCGCCGGGCGGTGGTTAGAGTCGCGCACATGAACAAACTCCCATCTTTGCCGGCGGATTCTGCGGAGTTGGTCCACGCGATCGTCGACCGGCTCACCCATCACGGGCCCAAGGTGCTGGACGTCCTACGCCGCGTCTCCACCGGCGAACTCGAGATGGTCGAGACCCTTTCCGATGCCGACAAGGCACTGACCCGTCAACTGTTCGGGTGGATCGTCAGCGCCGAACCATCGCTCGCGCATGCCGCCACCATCCATCCCGAGGTCTTGGCTCTCGTCGAGGACGCCCGCGCGCATATCCCGGGCAAGATCAACGACGACATGATCGCCTCGGCCCGGCACGCGGCCGGATTCCTCACCGAAGCAGTCCGGAAGCACTTCGCCCATCACGGTGACGCCGACGGGGGAGCCACACAGGGCGACCCACGGATCAAAGCGGTTCTCAAGATCGCCGGAGAGGTCAAAAAGGACTACAGTCACGGACTGGCCGGACTGGCCATCATCACAGCGAGCTACGTGTTCTACGAGGACTTCCACTTCCCGCAGCCGGAGACCGGCGTCTACGACATCGCCCACAGCACCGCCGACAAGCTCAAGTGGGTGTACCGGTACTGGTTCAACCAGCTCGAGGTGGCGCAGCCCGGTTCCGGTCTGGAGGAGTTCTTCCGGGGACAGGTGCTGCAGAACAGCGTGACGATGGACGACTCCGCAGTGGAGTCGGTCTCCCGGGTCTCCCTCTCGTGCGCTGGCGACTTGCTGGCGGTCGACGTCCTCACCCCCGCCAACACCGGGCGACTGTTCGAGGACATCACGGACTTCTACAGCAGCGCGGACATCGTGAGTTCCAACCTCGAGTCCACCGTGTACAGAGCACAGGCTGCGGGGCGCAACGGCGACGAGGCGGGCCAACCGTTCAAGATGAACACCTCCCCGGAGATGTTCGACAAATTCCGGAACGAGGCCGGGATCAACTTTTTCAGCACGGCGACCAATCACTCCAACGACTGGGGCACGGAGGGCCTCCTGGCGACGCTGGACCTGCTGGATGCCTCGGGCGCGGATTACTCGGGCACCGCCCGCGACCAGGCCGGCCAGGATGACGTGGTGGTCGTCGAGCGCAACGGCATCAAGATAGGGCTGCTCACCTTCACCTTCGACCTCAACGGTCGGCCGGTCCCCGAGGGGCAGAAGTACCTCGTCAACGAGGTGCGGTTCAACGACGTGGACCCGGGGCCCAACTACGCGCTGGTCGAGGCGCATGTGGCGGCCGCCAAGGCCAAGGGCGCCGAGTTCATCGTCGCCTACTGCCACTGGGGCTGGGAGTTCGAGATGTACCCCCACCCGAACGTCACCGATGCCGCCCGCGAGGTGGTCGAGCGAGGCGTCGACGTGATCCTCGGAAACCACCCCCACGTGCCGCAGCCCGCCCAGACCATCGATCGGGGGCCGGACAAGCCCAAGGCACTGGTCACCTATGCCTTCGGCGACTTCGTGAGCTATCACCCGGAAAGCCGGAACTCCAAGCTCACCTACGCCATCAAGTTCGACATCGCCAAGGTCGTGACCGGTGGCGGTACCTACGTCTCGTGGGATCACGTCCAGACGCTGCCGCTGTACATCGTCAACGCACCCCTCGGAGAGGACCGCTACGACAGTCGAATCGTCCAGTTCCACAAGGTTCTCGAGAACCCGGATGGGTACGGACTGTCCGAGCGCGAGAAGTCGGAACTGCCGCACCTCGACGAGGTTGTGTGGAAGGGCATCCTGTCTCCGCTGTCGCACATCCCGGAAGGCGGATGGTCGGGCCAGCGCTGACCAACGATCAGGAACCCACCCCGCCCGAGTGCATATGACGGGCGCGCGGTTGTCGAGCGGTAGCCGTCCCCTGACGGCTGCCGCTCGACGATTTCTGTTCGACAGGTGTTGGAACGATGACGGAAGCAGGGGCGAACTCCCCGCCAAAACCGATTCAGACCGGGCAACCCGTGGATAAGATGCCGCTTATGACGACGACTATTCTGCACAACGCCCGATTGATCGATGGCACCGGCGGGGATCCGATCGCCGACGCCGTGGTCGTGATCGACGGTGGCAAGATCTCTTACGCTGGCCCGGCAGACGGTGCCCCGCAGGCCGACGACTCCGCGACGAAGGTCGATGTGGGTGGCAACACCATCACCCCGGGCTTCTTCGATTGCCACGTCCACTTGTCCCTTCCCGGTACCAAGGGCTCGCCGATCATGGCCGCCATGGTCCCGCCGTCCTACCGCTACTTCGAGCTGATCAGCCGCCTGAAGGTCACCATCGAGGCCGGCGTGACCACGGTCCGCGACCTGATGGGTGTCGACGTCGGCGTCCGCGAGGCCGTCAAGAACGGCCTGCTCGAGGGCCCGCGACTGCTGGTCGCCGACAAGATGTTCTCCCAGACCGGCGGCCATGCCGACTTCCACATCCCGTCGGGCATCGACGGTTCCGGCCTGGTCGGTGGCCTGCTCGTCGACTCGGTCGACGAGGCCCGCCGGCACGTGCGTGGCCTGCTGCGCGACGGCATCGACGTGGTCAAGGTCGCCTCCTCCGGCGGCGTCACCTCGCCCTCGGACGACCCGGACTGGCTGGGCGCCCGGATCGACATCGTCTCCGCGCTGGTCGAGGAGGCCCACAACTACGGTGGCCGCAAGGTGGCCGCCCACGCGATCGGGTTCGCCGGCATCCAGGCGGCCGTCCAGGGTGGCGTGCACAGTCTCGAGCACGGCTACGCCCTCAACGACGAGCTGCGGCAGGAGATGGTCGAGCGCGGCCAGTTCCTGGTGCCGACGCTGATCGAGACCCTCAAGCCGGACACGGCCACCCCGCAGGCCAAGGCCAAGAGCGAGAAGTGGCACTCCCTGGCCCACGACTCGCTCAAGGCGTCCGTGGAGGCGGGCATCAAGATCGCCGTCGGTACCGACGCCGGTCTGGTCCCGGATCACGGCGACACGCTCGGTGAGCTCGGCGCGCTGGTCAAGTTCGGTGGCATGACCCCGATGCAGGCGATCGTCGCGGGCACCAAGACCTCGGCGGAGCTGTGCGACCTCGGCGACAAGCTGGGCACCCTGGAGGAGGGCAAGCTCGCCGACGTCGTCGTCGTCAAGGGCGATCCCCTGGCCGACATCGACTCGCTGGCCGATCACGACAACATCCTTCTGGTCCTCAAGGAGGGTCGCGCCGCCAGCAACCGCGGCGAGTACTCCCTCTGATCGCAGGCGACCGTCGCTGACCAGGCGGCGGCGCACTGGGTCTCATCGCCTCAGGGCTGAGAGCTCCGGCGCACTGAACGACCACAGCCCGTGGGTGGAAACTCACCCGCGGGCTGTGTGCTGTCGATGGCAGGGGCTGGGTTTGGGCCCGGCCGAGCGGGCTGCGCTAGCGCTAACGACGCTGCAGCGGGGGCGACGGGCATGAACGACGCAGCCGCGCCGTCCAAGTGCATCCGCTCCGGATATATCGGGAGCGGATGCACCTGAGTGGCGCGGCTGCAGGGGAGTAGGGGAGTGGCCCGGAGGGCTACTGCGCCGGGGCTACTCCGGGTTGGTCACCAGGATCGGACCCTCCGGCGACCAGAAGCCCGAGCGGGTCACCGTCTCCAGGGTGAGCTCGGCCGGCTGCGGCGGCGCGTCCTGGTAGGTGCCGAGCGGGGTGTAGGCCTCGATCGAGCCCCAGTCCCGGTTCCAGTCGTGACGCAGGTACGACGGGATCGTGCGCGCGCGCTGCGCGGTCTCGACCCAGCCGAGCGGGCCGCCACCCTCGTACGACATCCACGTGCTGGTGGCGCTCACCGCGAGCGGACGGTCTGGCAGGATCCGGAACTCCGGCAGCTCGGCCACACCCGCGAAGTGCGAGAACGGGCGCTGGCACGGGAACTGCATGCTCACGGCCCAGTCCAGCAGGACCGGCGACTCGGAACCGACCATCTCCTGGACCGTCTGGAGTTCCGGGGCCCGTGGCGGGGTGATGGCGGCCCACTGGTCCGGGGTGAGGTCGGCGTCGTCGACCCGGATCCTCATGACCTGGACGTCGGCGGGCACGTCCTCCATGGACACCCGCAGGTTCCGCCAGGTCGGGGCGGGGCCGATGTCGTAGGGCACGATCGGTGCGCCGACTATCTCGACGCCGTTGCCGGTGTCCCGGCCGAACTCCACGGTGACGGACTGGCCGTACTTGTAGATGCCGTCGGCGTCGAAGCGGCCGATACGACCGGCTGCCGAGATGACGAGCAGCGGGTGCGCCTCGCGGTTCTCGGGGAGTTCGTACCAGCCCGTTTCGAGCTCGGCTTGTTGCTGTGGGCCGGAGAAGTGCGAACCCAGCACCGGGGTGGTGGCCGGGTCCAGGCCGAATGGCAGTGCCACGGTGGACTCGTTGACGCCCTCGGCGCCACGACCGCCGCCCGTGCCGGCGCTCTCGCCGGTGTTGACCGACGGACCGCCGCCGGGATCAGAGGTCGTGTTGGCGGCACCCGGATCGGAGACCACCGCGTCGGCGGACAGGTCCGGGGCGACGCCGTTCGGGGTGAAGCCGGTGTTCCCGCCGGCCTCGAGCGCTTCGGCGCGGGCCTGCGGGTCGACGGAACCGTCGGGCAGGCGCGGAGCGTCGAGCGGGGTCAGCATGCCGGCGTTGGCATCCGGCTCCACCAGGACGCGATCGGCGAGCATGCACGGGTTCCCGGCCAGCGCCGAGACGTTGCCCGCGGCGATCGAGTAGGCCGGGAACTGCTTCTGGACGCCCTTGACGAACGAGGCCACGTTGAAGATGACCAGCAGGCCCGCGACCACCGCGATCGGGGCCGCGGCGATGGTCCGCATCCGGCGGCGGCCCGCCGAGGTCTTGGGCGCCTGGTCCCCCGTGTAGTCGCGGCGCAGGTGCTGCCAACCGGCGAAGGCGAAGGTGAGGATCGCCAGCACGAGCAGGACGTTGGATGCGCTGATCCCGCTGACACTCGGGGCCTTGTCCCACCAGGGGATGCCGTAACTGGAGACGTACCACCAGCCGTTGGGGCCGGCGAAGGCCAGCGCGAGGACCATGAGGATCACGCCGAGGAACAGGGTGCGGTTGCGGGCGGTGCGTACCGCCGACGCCGAGATGGCGAGTGCCCCCAGCGCGGCGATCGCTGCACCGATCCCGGCGTACACGCCGAAGTGGTGGGTCCATTTGGTGGGGGAGAACATCATGAAGAAGGCGGTGCCCACCACGACGCCCACCAGGCGCCACACCGGGCCCGAGGCGGCGCCGGGGACCTTGCCGCGGCGCAGCAGCGTCCCGACCACCATGGCCAGGCACAGCAGCACCAGCAGGACCGGCAGGCGGCGGGACAGTGACCCGTCCACCGTCGGGATCATCAGGTAGTAGTAGCGGACGAACTCTTCGAACCAGCTCAGGCTGGGGCCGATCGCGCCGCGCACCCGGATGGCCTCGAGGACCGACGCGAGCGTCTGCACGCCGAAGACGCAGATGAGCACCATGGTTCCGGACGCGAGGATTGGGGCGACCAGCGCGAGGTAGGAGCCGATCCGCTTGCCGCGCACCACGATGGTGCGGATGACGCCCCGCAGCCCCATGATGAGGGCCGCGACGGCCATCAGCCCGGTGGGACCGGTGGCCAGTGAGAACGAGGCGATGATCACGGCCACCGCGAACGGCAGCAGTCTGCGGGTCGCGATCGAGCGTTCCACCGACACCCAGGTCAGCAGCGCGCCCAGCGCGATGGCCGGCTCGGGCCGCAGGCCATTGTTGAACGCCATCCAGAACGCGAGGAACACCGCGGCGGCGCTCCACACGACGACCGGGGTGGTGCGGGCGGCCCGGCCGAGGCGGGGCAGGACCTCGCGGCTGATGACGAGCCAGCACAGGATCGCCGCGATCAGCGCGGGCAGTCGCATCCACGGGCTGGCGGTGGAGACCTGCGAGAACAGGGTGAGCAGGTCGTAGTAGGGCGAGCCGAACGGCGACTCGGGCACGCCGTACCAGCGGTAGTAGTTGGCCATGTAGCCAGCGGGGTCAGCGGCCCGGGCCATGGTCATGATGTAGCCGTCATCGGAGGTGTTGCCGCCGATGAAGTGCCACACGCCGAGGGTGCCGATCACCGCCACGTCGGGCAGGCGCGGTCGGAACCATCCGCGCGGCAGGAACCGCAGGCTGCGCCGGCCGTCGGTCTGGTCGAGCCCGTGCAGCGCCCACAGGGCGACGGCGGTGGAGAGCAGGCCGAGGATGATCGCCACCCACTTCAGCGCGGTGGGATCGGTGGTGAACCGGGAGTCGACGTCGACCGTCACCGCGAGCTCGGCCGGCACGGCGGTGTCGAGCGGCAGGTCGGTGTAGATGCCGGTGACCATCGGGCGCAGGTCATCGGCGTCGATGCGGCCCGTGGCGGCCGGGTCCTCGATGCCGTCGAAGGACGCCTCGACGAAGGTGGGTCCGGCCACCAGGGTCAGGACCCCGCAGTCACCGGCCTGGACCTGCTCGCGCGGCGCGGAGGCGATGAGCCTGCTGCGGGAGACCACGTCGACCGTGTCGGCGGAGGCGCGGACGAACAGTGCGCGCTCCCCGGCCTCCTCACCGCCGGCGGGCGCGGTGGACAGCAGGATACCGCCGTCCTCCGGGAGATCGGAGACCAGCGCGCAGGGGATGGTCGCGGTGACCTCCTGCGGTGTGTGGGCCATGAGCGGCGCGGTGACCGACTCGACTGACCCGTTCTGCGGCCACTGCACCGACGAGCTGGTCTGCGCGACCGGCAGGAACGGCAGGGCCAGGAAGCACAGGGTGCCCACCAGGCCACTGACGATGGCGATGATGCGGAGCCGGGTGACCCGGGGGTCGGAGGCGAGCGCGGACGTCGCCCGATCCGACGCCGAAGGCGCGGCCGGGTCGGGGTCCGAGGACGCGGCGGAGCCCGCGGCGGAGGAAGAGTCTGACACGTCGCCAGATTCTAGGCGACGATCAGTTCATCGGGCCGGGTGTGGTCCAGCCCCATCGCCTGTCGCTGCTCCGGAGTAGCGATGCGGGAGTGGCGGTCGGGTCCAGTGGTTCGAACCGTTGCAGCGAACCCCAGTCGCGTGACCAGTCATGGTCGAGGTACGTGGGGACGGTGACGGCCTCGACGGTCTGGGTGGTCCACAGCAGGGGCCCGCCACCGTTGGCGCTCTGCCACCAGTTCGCGGCCGCGGAGGATTCGCGGTCGGCGAGGATCCGGTAGCGGGGGATCTCGGCGACGCCGCCGTTGTGCACGAACGGTCGCTGGCAGGGGAAGGCCAGAGCCACGACCCAGTCGATGAGGACCGGATCGTCGTGGCCGACGACCTCGTCGAGCGTGCGAAGTTGCGGATTTCGTGGCGGGGTGACGGCGAGCCAGCGGTCCGGGTCGAGGTTGTTGTCCTGGGCGACGATCCGGACGACCTCGGCGTCCTCCGGGATCGACTCGAGCGGGATCCGCAGGTTTCGCCATGCGGGGGACGGTCCGATGTCGATAGGGGTCATGGAGCCCATCACCTCGAAATCGGTGGGGCCGGCGGCGCCGACGTGGCCCGGGCGTCCGTACTCGATGCGCAGGTCTCCGGCGCCGATCCGGCCGGCGACGGCCATCACCAGCAGTGGCCGGTTGGGGCTGCGGGCGGGCAGGCGGTACCAGGCGGAGGTGAGCTCGGCGGCGACCTGCGGCCCGCGACGGTAGGAACCGAGGACCGGTGTGGTCTCCGGGTCGAGACCGAAGGGCAGGGCGACGGTGGAACCGTTGACGGTCAGGGAGCCGCGGCCGCCGGTGGTGCCGGCGTCGACGCCGTCGTCGGGGTCGCGCTCGTCGGTCTGGGCCTCGGCGAGGGAGCCTGAGGTCTCGGCGCTCTCGACGGTGATCGAGTCGGGCAGGCCGTTGGGTGCGAAGCCGTTGACCACGCCGGCGCCGAGCGAGATCTCGGGGCCGGCGCCGATGGCGGAGAGGATGCCGTCGTTGGAGTTCTCCTCGACGAGCACCGAGTCGGCCAGGGAACAGGGCTCGCCGGAGATCGCGCGGATGTTGGCGCGACCGACCGTGTAGGCGGGGGACTGGATGAACACCGCGATCACGGCCGAGCACAGTTCGAAGATCACGACGGAGAAGGCCACGACGGTCAGCGGTGCCCCGTCGATGCCGCGGCCGTCCCGCTTGCGCGCGGCGGGCGTGTCGGGGCGGGAGCGCAGGAAGGACAGTCGCACGGTGATCTTGCGCCACAGGGCGCGGCCGGGCTCGTCGGGAAGGAATCCGATGTGGATGAGGCCGGCGATGATCAGGCAGGCGAATCCGCCGAGGAAGGCGACGTACTGGATCTGGATCCCGGCGACGGCGGGGAAGGAGTCGGAGAAGGGGATGCCGTAGTCGGAGACGTACCACCAGGTGTTGTCGGTGGCGGTGGACAGGCCCACCACGAGGCACAGTGCCGCCCACACCACCCACCGGCTGCGCGCGAGCGACACCGAGGAGGAGCGCAGGGCGATCACGGTCAGCACGGCGAGGGCCCCGGCGAGACCGGCGAAGACGCCGAAGTGGTGGGTCCACTTGGTGGGCGTGAACACCAGGAACAGCAGCGACCCGGCGAGCACCCCGATGAGGCGGCGCGACGGGCCGGCGGCGGCGCCGGGGATGCTGCCGCGCCGCAACATGACGGCCGTGACCAGCCCCAGGCACATGAGCATGAGTAGCACGGGGAACCGACGGGCGACGCCGCCGTCCGCGGAAACCCCGAACAGGGACTCCCAGCGTTCCTTCTCCCCGTACCAGGGCAGGCTCGGGCCGAGCTCGGTGCGGATGCGGGTGGCCTCGAGCACGGCGGCCACCGTCTGGTCGGCGAAGACCGTGAACAGCAGCGCCAGCCCGACGGCCAGGACCGGCCCGATGATCGCGGCCCAGCCCACGACCCTCGCGCGGCGGCGGGCCATCCGGATGAACTCGCGGGCGCCGGCCGCCAGCGCGGCGACGCACATCAGTCCGGTGGGCCCGGCGCCAACGGAGAAGGCGGCCACGCCGATCGCCAGCACCCCGGGCATGAGCCGGCGGGTGGCGATGGACCGCTCGACCAGCGACCAGGTCAGCAGTGCGCCCAGGGCGATGACCGGCTCGGGCCGCAGACCGTTGTTGAACGCCATCCAGAACGCGAGGAACAGGGCCGCCCCGGTCCAGCGCGAGCGCCGCCACGTCCGGGCGAGGCGGCCGAGGCGGGGGATGACCTCGCGGCTGATGATGAGCCAGGACAGGATTCCGCACACCAGCGTGGGCAGCCGCATCCACGGGCTCGCGGTGGAGATCTCCGCGAACACCCGCAGGATCTCGTAGTACCAGCCCACCGGCGATTCGGGTGAGCCGAGCCACCGGTAGTAGTTGGCCATGTAGCCGCTCGGCCCGGCGGAACGCGCCATGGTGAGCAGGTAGCCGTCGTCGGAGGTGTTGGCGCCCACGAAATGCCAGAACGTGAGGATGCTGATCACCACGCCGTCGACCCCGGACAGGCGCAGCCACGAGCGCGGGACGACCCGGCGGTGCGTGCGGCCGTCGATGCGGTCGAGGCGGTGCAGGAACCACACCGAGGCGATGGTCGCCGCGATCCCCACGAGGATGAGGATCTGCTTGAGCAGCGTCGGGCTGGAGGAGTAGCGGGAGTCGACGGTCACCTCGACGGTCGACTCGCCGAGCCCGTCGGGGGCGGTGGTGGGGGTCAGGTCGGTGAAGATGCCGGTGACCTGCGGTCGCATGCTGCCCGGCACGGCGGCGCGGACCGGGTTCTCCCCGTCTTCGGCGTCCTCGGGGTCCTGCTCCATCCCGGTCAGTTCGGCGACGAGGATGCCGGTCTCCGCTCGCACGTTGAGCGTCTGGCAGTCGGAGTCGCGCAGCGTGTCCAGCGGCACCGACAGCAGCGTGCGGTTGCGCACCACCACCTCGATCACCGGGTCACCGGCGGCGTCGCTGGACCGCTGCACCACCAGCCCGTCCGAGATCCGCCCCGGGGCCCCCTTGGGCAGCGTGGAGAACACGACGGAGTTCTCCGGCACCTGCGCCAGCGGGCCGCACGGCGCGGAGATGGTCAGGTCGAGCGGCCGCCCGGACACGAGCGGCGAGGTGACGGAGGCGTAGTCGGGGCCGGCGGTCCACTGCACCTGCGTCGTGTCCTGGTGGACCGGCAGGAAACCGGAGAGGATCGCCAGGAACGCGCCGAGGAAGCCGGTGATGATCGCCCAACGCCGGTGCCGGTCCATGCCGGGGTACGGGTGCAGGCCCAGCGGCCGGTCCGGGTCCGAGGCTGCGTCCGCGCCCGGGGCTGGGTCCGGGGCGCGGGCCGGATTGCCGGCCTGCTCG
>NZ_JAALDM010000014.1 GCF_014144865.1 Dietzia aerolata
CGTGGCGGGGACGGGGCCGATGCCCATGGTCTCCGGCGCGACTCCCGCGACGGCCCAGGACGCCAGGCGCACGAACGGGGTCAGGCCGAGCGCGGCCGCCTTGTCGGCGGTGGTGACGATCGCCATGGCGGCGCCGTCGTTCTGTCCCGACGCGTTGCCCGCCGTCACCGTGGCCTCGGCGTCGGCGCGCCCCATGATGGGGCGGAGCCCCGCGAGGGCCTCGACGGTGCTGTCGGCACGGGGGTGCTCATCGGTGTCGACGACGACGTCGTCGCCCCTGCGCTGGGGTACGTTGACGGGCACGATCTCCTCGTCAAACACTCCTGACTGCTGGGCCGCAACCGCGCGTTGATGCGACTGGACGGCCAGCCGGTCCTGCTCCTCGCGGCCGATCCCGTACTCGCGGCGGAGGTTCTCGGCGGTCTCGATCATGCCGCCGTCGATGATGTGTGAGCGGCCACCCACGGTGGTGCGGGCGCGGCCGAGACGGTCGACGAGCTGCACGCCGTCCCCCTTGATGCCCCAGCGGGGGGTGGGGGTCGCGTAGAACTCGACCTGGCTCATCGACTCGACGCCGCCGGCCACCACCAGGTCCACTCCGCCGGAGGCGACCTGCAGGGCGCCGGTGATGACGGCCTGGAGGCCGGAGCCGCAGCGACGGTCGAGCTGCATACCGGGCACGTCGATGCCGAGCGGTGAGTCCAGGGCCGCGATGCGGCCGATCGCCGGGCCCTCGCCGCTGGGGGAGCCCTGACCGAGGATCACGTCGTCCACGTCGGCTCCGGTCAGTCCGGTCCGCTCGACCAGGGCGGTGAGCAGGTCGGAGGCCAGGGTGTTGGCGTCGATGTCGCGGAACACGCCGCCGAAGCGGCCGACCGGGGTACGAAGTGGCTCACAGATGACGACGTCACGCATGGTTTCTCCTTTGTGCGGGGCTGTGAATCGAAGGGCGGGGGAGTGAAGGTGGGGGTCGAAGGCGGGGATTGAAGGGCGGGGGCTTCGTTGGCGGTGGGGCCGGGACGTGATTGCCGGGGCGCGAGCTCTGGTGGCCTTATCGGTTGACGGTGCCCAGGTCCGAGGACAGGGCTCGCGCGGCATCGAGTACCGCCGGAACCAGCTCGCCGCGCAGTTCCTCGATCGAGTACCGGGCGGCGTGCGTGGAGACGTTCAGTGCGGCCACGACGCGCCCGTCGCGGTCGCGGACGGGTGCGGCGAGCGACCTCAGCCCGGGCTCGAGTTCCTGGTCGACCAGGGCCCAGCCGCGCTCGGCGATCTCGGCGAGTTCCGCCCGTAGACCGGTCGTGTCGGTGATGCTGCGGGCGGTGATCGCCGGCAGATCGGCCTGCTGGAGATGGAGGTCGAGTTCGTCATCCGGCAGTGCGGCGAGCAGGACGCGGCCCATCGAGGTGGACACCGCAGGGAAGCGGGTGCCGATAGTGATGCCGATGTTCATGATGCGCCGGACCTGCACACGGCTGACGTAGACGATGTCGGAGCCGTCGAGCACGGCCACGGAGGACGACTCGTCGAGCCGGGCGCTGAGCTTTTCCAGATGGGGCTGGGCGAGCTCGGACAGCGGCATCGAGGACAGGTAGCTGTAGCCCAGGTCCAGTACCCGCGGGGTCAGCCAGAAGCTGGTTCCCGCCGTGTCGACGTAGCCGAGCTCCACCAACGTGTGCAGGAAACGCCGCGCGGTGGCGCGGGTCAGGCCGGTGGTCCGGGCGACCTCACTGAGGGTCTGCCGGGGGTGGTCCGCGTCGAAGGCGGTGATCACCGCGAGGCCACGGGCGAGCGATTGGACGAAGTCCGGGGAGGCGGTCCGCTCGGGCGCGCTTGCCGAATCGTGGTCCGTGCTCGGGGTGGTGCCGGGATTCGTGTCGGCGGCGGTCATGCCCGCCCCGCCTTCGCGGCCTCGACCAGATGCCGGCGAAGTGTCTCCGACACCTGGTCCGGGATCTCCACCGTGGGCACATGGGCGGCGGGGGAGAGCGTGACGAACGTCGATCCGGGCACGCCGTCCGCGATCTCGCGCAGGACCTCCGGCGGAGTGGAGGGGTCCTGTTCGCCGGCCAGGACGAGCGTCGGGCAGGTGATCCGGCCCAGATCGGACCGGTTGTCCCACCCGGAGAGAGCGTCGCAGGCGGCGGCGTAGCCCTCGGGATCGGTCGCCGTGATCATCGCCCGCAGGCTCGCGACGAGCTCGGGCTCGGCTTCGGCGCGGTCAGCGGTGATCCACCGCGCCACAACGGCGTCGGCGACCGCTTCCATCCCGCCCTCGCGGACGGCCGCCGCCCGCTCGATCCAGCCGGACG
Organism: Dietzia aerolata; assembly: GCF_014144865.1. Taxonomy (GTDB): domain Bacteria; phylum Actinomycetota; class Actinomycetes; order Mycobacteriales; family Mycobacteriaceae; genus Dietzia; species Dietzia aerolata. Next base: position 2,313 of record NZ_JAALDM010000014.1, read on the forward strand.
GTTCGCCGAACCGGGCCGCAGTGCACAGCAAGGCCGCTGACTGCACCCTGGAGGGCTCGTGCACGGCGAGCCACTGGGCCACCGCGCCGCCCATCGACAGTCCGGCCACGTGGAAACCGTCGACGCCGAGAGAGTCGAGCAGGGCCAGAACATCGCCCGCGAAGTCGGCGATCGTGGCGGGGCCGGGCACAACCTCCGAGTCGCCATGTCCGCGGTGATCGACGGCCACGACTGTGTGGTCGGCCTGCAGATCGCGGACCTGGCCGTCCCACATCCGTCGGTCCGAGCCCAGGGAGCCGAGCAGGACCACCACGGGAATCTCCGGCGACCGGGGGCCGCTGACCTCGTACGACAGGGTGGCAGGCATGGATCGGTCCTTTCTTGGCTCTCTCGCGAGAATGGAGGTGTGATCAGTGATACGGGCCATAATACGCGCCAAATGTGCGAATTGCGAACGCTTGTACAAACTGCGAACATCGGCTACGGTCTGTGACATGACCAACAAGATCTTCGCCTCGGCCGCCGACGCGGTCGCGGACATCCCGGACGGCGCCTCCCTCGCCGTGGGGGGTTTCGGTCTGGTCGGCATCCCCGCCGTCCTCATCGATGCGCTCCTCGAGCAGGGGGCCAGCGATCTCCGCACTGTCAGTAACAACTGCGGCACCGACGGCTTCGGCCTCGGCAAACTTCTCGAGGCCGGGCGCATTACCCGGACCACCGCCTCCTACGTGGGCGCCAACAAGGAGTTCGCCCGCCAGTACCTGAACGGCGAGCTGGAGGTGGAACTCACGCCGCAGGGCACGCTCGCCGAGCGCATGCGTGCCGGCGGTGCCGGGATCCCGGCGTTCTACACCCCGGCCGGCGTCGGCACGATGGTCGCCGAGGGCGGCCTGCCGCTGCGGTACGACGGAAAGGGCGGGGTCGCCAAGGCCTCCGAGCCCAAGGAGACCCGCGAGTTCGACGGTGTGACCTACGTGCTCGAGCGCTCCATCGTCACCGACTTCGCCCTCGTCCACGCCCACAGGGCGGACACCGCCGGCAATGTGCAGTTCTACGGCACGGCTCGCAACTTCAACCCGGATGCCGCGATGTCCGGGCGCATCACCATCGTCCAGGCCGAGGAGATCGTCCCCGCCGGTCAGATCGACCCGGCCGACGTGCACCTTCCCGGCATCTTCGTCCAGCGTCTCGTCGAGGTCGGTCGCCAGGAGACCGGCATCGAGATCGAGAAGCTCAGCAGCAAGGGGGAGGACCGGTCATGAGCTGGACCCACGAGCAGATGGCGGCCCGCATCGCCGCCGACTTCCAGGACGGCCAGTACGTCAACCTCGGCATCGGCATGCCGACCCTCATTCCGGACTATCTTCCCGAGGGCGTTCAGGTCACTCTCCACTCCGAGAACGGCATCCTCGGCGTCGGGCCGTACCCCACCCGCGACCAGCTTGATCCCGAGATGATCAACGCCGGGAAGGAGACCATCACGGCTGCCCCGGGCGCCGCGTTCTTCGGCTCCTCGGACTCGTTCGCGATGATCCGTGGCGGCAACGTGGACGTCGCGGTGCTCGGTGCCATGCAGGTCTCGCAGGCCGGCGACCTGTCCAACTGGATGATCCCCGGCGCGATGGTCAAGGGCATGGGCGGCGCGATGGACCTCGTCCACGGTGCCGGCAAGGTCATCGTGATGATGGACCACGTCACCCGCAAGGGCGACATCAAGCTGATGGCCGAGAACACGCTGCCCTACACCGGCCGCGGATGCGTCCAGCGGGTCGTCACCGACCTGTGCGTCCTGGACATCACCGACAAGGGTTTCCAGCTGGTCGAACTCGCGCCGGACGTCACCCTCGATGAGGTCCGCGAGAAGACCGACGCGCAGGTCCACGAATGAGATAGCCGCGCATGCTGTCGCCCACCGCGCGGCGCGCGCAGTGTGCCGGCTCCGCGAGCGCCCCGGCAGACGGTCGGGGAACAACGGGTGTACGGCTCGCGGAGCGGTGAACACGGGGTCGGATCCTCACTACTGTGGGGACCGGCCCCGTCGTCGTCTCTTCCCAAAGGATCTGAACACGCGCATGAGTACCTCCGCCCCGGTCACCGTCACCGTCACCGGCGCCGCCGGTCAGATCGCCTACGCACTGCTCTTTCGGCTCGCCGCGGGCGGCGTCTACGGCAAGGACGTGCCGATCCGTTTGCGACTGCTCGAGGTCACCGCCGCCACCGGCGCGGCCGAGGGAGTGGCCATGGAACTCGAGGACTGCGCGTTCCCAGCGCTGGCCTCCATCGACATCACGGATGACCCCGCCGTGGGCTTCGACGGCGCGAGCGCCGCGATCCTCGTGGGGGCACGCCCCCGCGGTGCGGGGATGGAGCGCGCCGACCTCCTCACCGCCAACGGGGCGATCTTCCGTGGGCAGGGCCGAGCCATTAATAATCACGCGGCCGATGACGTGCGCGTCCTGGTGGTGGGCAATCCCGCCAACACGAACGCCTACATCGCCCAGCGTCACGCCCCCGACGTCCCCGCCGAGAGGTTCACCGCCCTGATGCGTCTGGACCACAACCGGGCACTGAGCCAGCTCGCGACCCGCCTGGGCGCGCCGGTGGGCGAGCTGGACCGCGTCGTGGTGTGGGGAAACCATTCGGCCACCCAGTTCCCGGATGTCAGCTACCTCACCCGGGGCGGTGTCCCCGTCACCGAGGGGCTCGACCAGCAGTGGCTCACCGACGAGTTCATCCCGCGCGTCGCCAAGCGGGGCTCGGAGATCATCGAGGTCCGGGGCTCCTCGTCGGCGGCCTCGGCAGCCGGGGCGTCCATCGTCCACATGCGCGACTGGGTCCGCGGCACCCCCGACAACAGCTGGACCACCGTTGCCCTGCCGTCCAAGGGCGAGTACGGGACGGTCCCGGGTGTCGTCACCGGACTGCCGTGCCGCAGTGACGGCGGGGAGTGGGAGGTCGTCGAGGGCCTGGAGATCGACGAGTTCCAGCGGCCACGGATCGACGCGTCGGTGGCCGAACTCGTCGACGAGCGTGACCAGGTCCACGCGCTGGGACTGGTCGACTGACGCTGCCTGGCCGAGTCGGCACGGTCGGCCCAGCGGTGGGAGTGGAGCCGGAGACCACGGCGTGTGTCGAGCCCGCGCGCTCACGGCCTACGATGGGCGGGTGACGACTCCAGCATCTCCCGCCCCGAACACAGACCGCGCGGACGCCCTGCCCGCCTCCTGGAATCCAGGTGAGGTAGAGGCGGAGTTGTATCAACGCTGGGTGGACGCCGGCTTCTTCGAAGCCGACGCCTCCAGCGACAAGCCGGCCTACTCCGTGGTGCTGCCGCCGCCGAACGTGACCGGCAGCCTGCACATGGGCCACGCGCTCGACCACACCCTGATGGACGTGCTCACGCGCCGGAAGAGGATGCAGGGCTTCGAGGTGCTGTGGCTGCCGGGCATGGACCATGCCGGCATCGCCACGCAGACCCTCGTGGATCGCAAGCTCCGCGAGCAGGGAATCGACCGACACGAGATCGGTCGCGAGGCCTTTATCGACAAGGTCTGGGAGTGGAAGGCCGAGTCCGGCGGCACGATCGGCGAGCAGATGCGCCGACTCGGTGACGGGGTGGACTGGTCCCGCGAGCGGTTCACCCTCGACGAGGGCCTGTCGCGCGCGGTGCAGACCATCTTCAAGGAGCTCTTCGACAAGGGCCTGATTTACCGGGCCGAGCGGCTCGTCAACTGGTCACCCACCCTCCAGACCGCCATCTCGGACATCGAGGTCAAGTACGCGGACGTCGAGGGGGAGCTCGTAAGCTTCCGCTACGGCTCGATGGACGACTCCGAGCCGCACCTGGTGGTGGCCACCACCCGCCTCGAGACGATGCTCGGCGACACCGCGATCGCGGTGCACCCGGACGACGAGCGCTACGCCGGCCTCGTCGGCACCGAACTGCCGCACCCGTTCCGCGAGGGCTGGACCATGCGAGTGGTGGCCGACGAGCATGTCGACCCCGAGTTCGGCACCGGTGCCGTCAAGGTCACGCCCGCCCACGACCCGAACGACTTCGCGATCGGCCAGCGTCACGGGCTCGAGATGCCCACGATCATGGACGCCACCGGCCACATCGCCGATACGGGCACCCGCTTCGACGGCATGGATCGCTTCGAGGCACGCAAGGCCGTCCGTGAGGACCTGGCCGCGCAGGGGCGGATCGTCAAGGAGGTGCGCCCGTACCTACATTCGGTGGGCCACTCCGAGCGTTCCGGCGAGCCGATCGAGCCGCGACTGTCCCTGCAGTGGTGGGTCCGCGTCGAAGAACTTGCCAGGATGGCCGGCGACGCGGTGCGCGACGGCGACACCGTGATCCACCCCAAGAGCCAGGAGCCGCGCTGGTTCGACTGGGTCGACGACATGCACGACTGGACCATCTCCCGCCAGCTGTGGTGGGGACACCGGATCCCGATCTGGTACGGACCCGAGGGAGAGGTCGTCTGCGTCGGACCGGACGAGGAGGCACCGGCCGGCTACACCCAGGAAACCGACGTCCTCGACACGTGGTTCTCCTCGGCGCTGTGGCCGTTCTCGACCATGGGCTGGCCGGAGCAGACGACGGACCTGGAGCGGTTCTATCCCACGTCCGTTCTGGTCACCGGCTACGACATCCTGTTCTTCTGGGTCGCGCGGATGATGATGTTCGGCACCTTCGTGGGACAGACCCTCACCGGCGAGAAGGCCGCACCGGGCAAGGTCCCGTTCACCGACGTCTTCCTCCACGGCCTGGTCCGCGACGAGCACGGCCAGAAGATGTCCAAGTCCAAGGGCAACGGCATCGACCCGCTGGACTGGGTGGACCGCTTCGGCGCCGACGCCCTGCGCTTCACACTGGCCCGCGGCGCCAATCCCGGCGGCGACCTGTCCGTGGGCGACGACTCCGCCCAGGCCTCCCGCAACTTCGCCACGAAGCTGTTCAACGCCACCCGCTTCGCCCTGATGAACGGCGCCACCGTGGGGACGCTGCCGACCTCCTCCGAACTCACCGACGCCGACCGCTGGATCCTGCACCGACTCGGCGAGGTCCGCGTGTCGGTCGACGACGCGCTGGAGCGGTACGAGTTCTCCAAGGCGTGCGAGACGCTCTATCACTTCGCGTGGGACGAGGTCTGTGACTGGTACCTGGAGCTGGCCAAGGTCCAGTTCGGTGGCGACGACGAGGCCCGCTCCTCCGATCGGGCCGGCTACACGCGACTCGTCCTGGGCCACGTCCTCGACGTGGTGCTGCGCATGCTGCACCCGGTGGTCCCGTTCGTCACCGAAACCCTGTGGGTGGCGCTGACCGGGCGTGAGTCGCTCGTCGTCGCCGACTGGCCCACCGACGTCGCCCCCTCGGCGGACGTCGAGGTGTCGGTCCGACGCGTGTCGGATGCGCAGAATCTCGTCACCGAGATCCGCCGGTTCCGCTCCGACCAGGGGCTCAAGCCCGGCCAGCGGGTCCCCGCTCGACTGACCCGCACCGACGACGCGGACCTGCCCGCCGACCTGCTCGAGCAGGTCACCTCCCTGGCGCGGCTGACGCCGGCCGAGGAGGACTTCACCGCGACGGCCTCGCTCGAGGTCCGGCTGGGGCTGTCGACGGTGGGCGTGGAGATCGACACCTCCGGCACCATCGACCTGGCCGCCGAGCGTCGCCGCCTGGAGAAGGACCTCGCGTCGGCGCGTAAGGAACTGGAGACCACCGGAGCGAAGCTGGGCAACGAGGCGTTCCTCGGCAAGGCCCCCGATCACGTGGTGGAGAAGATCCGCGGACGGCGAGACCTGGCCGAGGCCGAGGTGGAGCGCATCAGCGCCCGCCTCGAGGCCATGCCGGCCGGGAGCTGATCGGCGTGAGTGATCGGAAATGGCTCCCGCCGCACGACCCCGAGGAGGGGTGGGACACCCCGACCGAGGAGGACGTCGCCGACCTGCTCGGCGAGGACGGCCTCGTGGCCGGGGTCTCCCTGGGTGGGCCCCTGCCCGGGGACGAGGACGACGACGGCGACGACCATCTGCCGCCCCGACCGATCCCCGAGGTCGGCAGCCCGGAGTGGCAGGCCGATACCGCCGAGTTGGCCGCGGTCGAGGAGGAGCTCACCACCCGGTGGCCGGAGTCCAAGCTCGAGCCGAGTCTGGACCGGATCGCCGAGCTGATGTCAGTCCTCGGCGACCCCCAGCACGCGTACCCGGTCGTCCACGTGGCCGGCACCAACGGCAAGACGTCGGTCACCCGCATGATCGACGCCCTCCTGCGCGCCCTGCACCAGCGGACGGGACGGAACTCGAGCCCGCACCTGCAGAGCGTCACCGAGCGCATCGCCCTCGACGGTGAGCCGATCACCGCCCGGACCTTCGTGGACACCTACCGCGAACTGCAGCCCTACCTGGAGATGGTCGACCAGCGCTCCGAGGAGGCCGGCGGCCCGCGGATGAGCTACTTCGAGGTACTCACAGGGATGGCCTTCGCGGCGTTCGCCGACGCACCGGTCGATGTGGCCGTGGTGGAAACCGGAATGGGTGGCACGTGGGACGCGACCAACGTGGTGCGGCCGACCGTCGCCGTCGTCACCCCCGTCGGCCTGGACCACACCGACTACCTGGGCGACAACCTTGCGCAGATCGCGGGGGAGAAGGCCGGGATCATCCAACCGGCACCCACGGACGACCTGTTGCCCCGCGACCCCGTCGCGGTGATCGGCCGGCAGGAACCCGAGGCGATGGAGGTGCTGCTACGGCAGGCCGTCGAGGTGGGTGCCGTCGTGGCACGCCTGGGCTCGGAGTTCGACGTGGTCGACCGCAAGCTGGCCGTCGGCGGCCAGCAGCTCACCCTCCGCGGCCTCGGCGGCGAGTACACGGACGTGTTCCTCCCGCTGTTCGGCGAGCACCAGGCCGAGAACGCCGCCACTGCACTGGCCGCCGTCGAGGCGTTCTTCGGTGCCGGACCCGACCGCATGCTGGACCCCGAGCTCATCCGCGCCGGGTTCGCCGCCGTGGACAACCCCGGCAGGCTCGAGCGCCTCAGTTCGAGTCCGACCGTGATCGTGGACGCCGCGCACAACGGGCACGGCGGGCGAGCCCTCGCGCAGTCCATCACCTCCGAGTTCGACTTCAAGCGGCTGGTCGCGGTGGTGGCGATGCTCGACGGCAAGGACGCCGATGCGTTCCTGGCCGCGCTCGAGCCGGTCGTGGAGGAGGTCGTCGTCACCCGTACCGCCTCGGCGCGCGCGATGGAGCTCGCCGAGCTCGCGCGGATCGCCGAGGAGCGGTTCACTTCGCAGCGCGTCCACGTCGTGGAGACGCTGCCGGATGCGGTCAGTGCCGCGCTGGACCTGGTGGGGGTGCCCGACCCGACGGCCGATGACGACGTCTCCGGCGTCGGCGTCCTCGTCACCGGTTCCGTGGTGACCGCCGGGGCCGCACGAAGCCTGTTCGGAAAGGACGCACAGTGACCAACCCCGAGACCGGCGCCGGCGCCGGCCCCGAGACCGATCCGGCAGCGGCGCACGCTCCGTCGGTGGATCCGTGGAAGGGGCTCCGCGGCATCATGGCCGGCACCCTCTTCCTCGAGGCCATCGTGATCGGTCTGGTGCTCACGGTCATCGCCCGCCTCGACGGGGGCGACCACTTCCAGACCTGGAAGGTGTGGTTCGTCAGCCTGCTCGCGATCGCGATGCTGGTCGCGGCGGGTCTGCAGCGGCGGCCCTGGGCGATCCCGATGAACGTGGTCCTGGCGGGATTGGCCGTCTTCCCCGGCTGGATCGTCCACTGGTCGATGGGCGTGTGCGGACTGATGTTCGCGGCAGTGTGGGGCTACATCCTGTACCTGCGGCGGGACCTGAGCAGGCGGATCGCCGGCGGCTTCCTGCCCAGCCAGCACGACTGATCTCGACCCGGCCGAGCCGGGGCGCCGTCAGCTTGTAGCATTGTGCTCGTGACCGAGAGAACCTTCTTCCTCATCAAGCCCGACGGCGTCGAGCGTGGCCTGACCGGCACCATCCTCGCCCGCATCGAGGCCAAGGGCCTCACGATCTCCGCCATGGATCTGCGGCAGGTGCCGCGGGAGACCGCGGCCGAGCACTACGCCGAGCACGCCGAGCGTCCGTTCTACGGCGACCTGCTCGAGTTCATCACCTCCGGCCCGGTCGTCGCCGGTGTCCTGGAGGGCCCCCGCGCGATCGCCGCGTGGCGTCAGCTCGCCGGCGGCACCGACCCGGTCGAGAAGGCCGCGCCGGGCTCGATCCGTGGCGACTTCGGCCTCGAGACGCAGTTCAACCTCGTGCACGGTTCGGACTCCGAGGAGTCCGCGGCCCGCGAGATCGCACTCTGGTTCCCGGGCCTGGCCTGATCCCGTAGTTCCCACGGGGCGGCTTCACGCTCCGAACGCCTGACGCGCCCGCCGGTTTCTCCTACCGGCGGGCGCGTTCTGTGTTCGTGGTGCCCGCGCGACGACGTTCGGACCCCAGATGTGGGAGAATGGCCGGAGCTCATCCTGGCGCGTGGTCTACCAGTCCACCCCGGAACGGGCGCCCGCCACCCGTGGCCGATCAAGATCGGTTCCGCGGACTATAAGACATTGCCCCCGCTCAGGCGGGGCCGAGACCAGAAACGCCCGACCCCGTGCGGCGGCGTGGGTCACCGGAGACGGTGACGTGATCGCGCCCGGAGTCCGGCCAGAGGAGACACGTGTCGGATCCGAACCTGACAATCGACGATCTCAATGCGCTACCCGAGAGGATGCGCGCACACGCGGCCGCCAAGGCCGTGGGCATGACCAGCAAGGAGTTCCTCGCCGCCATGTCCGGGATCGGCGTGGAGATCAAGAGCGCCCAGTCCGGCGTGACCCGCGAGGTGCTGTTGACCTGGTTCGAGGGTCGTGGCGGGGGCGAGGCCTCGGCCGCGCCGGCCGCTGAGGCCCCCGCGGCCGGGCAGTCGGCCGGGCAGTCG
>NZ_JAALDM010000153.1 GCF_014144865.1 Dietzia aerolata
CCCGGCGACCCGGGTGACCCCGGCGACCCGGGCGATCCCGGTGACCCCGACCCTGAGGCCCCGATCGGGGAGTGCGGCGACGAGGCCGCGGCCATCGGCGCCGTCCAGGGCCCCGGCGCCACCTCCCCGGTCGCGGGCCAGGACCAGGTGATCGAGGGCGTCGTGGTGGGCGACTTCCAGGACGGCGGCTTCGGCGGCTACTACGTCCAGGATGACGGCGACGATGACGCCGCCACCTCCGACGGCATCTTCGTCTACTCCACCTCTCCGGCTGTAGAGGTGGGCGACGAGATCCGCGTCCTCGGCGAGGTCGCCGAGTACTACGGCATGACCCAGATCAGCCCCGAGGCCGTGCTCGAGTGCGCTACCGACGCCCCGCTGCCCGCGCCGGTCGAGGTCGCCCTGCCGCTGGACGTCGACCTCGAGTCGCTCGAGGGCATGCGCACGACCCTGGCCGCGGAGGCCACGGTGATCGAGGCGTTCAACTACGACCGTTACGGCCAGATCGTGGTTTCCTCCGACCGCCAGTTCCAGCCGACCAACATCCACCTCCCGGGCTCGCCGGAGGCCGTCGCGCTGGCCGAGGCCAACGCCGCGGACCGTCTGATGATCGACGACGGCCGCAGTGCCCAGAATCCGGATCCGGCCCTGCACCCGGACGGCACGCCGTTCACCATCGACCACCGCTTCCGCATCGGCGACAAGCTGGACGGCGTGACGGGCGTGCTGGACTACCGCTTCGACAACTTCGCGATCCAGCCCACCCAGGGCGCCACTCACGTCCCGGCCAACGAGCGCCCCGGCGCGCACGGCGTCGACGCACCGCTCAAGGTCGCCTCGCTCAACGTCCTCAACTACTTCACCACCCTCCGCTCGGAGGATTCCAACGCGCGTGGCGCCTTGACGGCCGAGGACCTGCAGCGTCAGCAGGACAAGCTGGTCGCAGCGCTGGCCGGCATGGACGCCGACGTTGTCGGTCTGATGGAGATCGAGAACAACTCCGAGGCCATCACTACACTTGTTGAGGCACTCAACGCGGAGGTCGGCGAGGGCACCTACGCTCACGTGGAGACCGGCGAGCTCGGCACGGACGCCATCACGCAGGCGCTCATCTACAAGCCCGCCGCGGTCACCCCGGTCGGCGAGCACCGCGTGCTGGACGAGAGCGTCGACCCGCGGTTCATCACCTCCAAGAACCGCCCGGCGCTCGCGCAGGTCTTCGCCGAGAACGGCACCGACGAGCAGTTCGCGGTGGCGGTCAACCACTTCAAGTCCAAGGGCTCGGATTGTGACGAGCTCGGCGACCCCGAGGACCCGAACGGCCAGGGCAACTGCAACGGCACCCGCACCAACGCGGCCCGCGCGTTGGCGGACTGGATGGAGGACGACGAGGCCCTGTCGACGGTCGATCGCACGCTGATCATGGGTGACCTCAACGCCTATGCCATGGAGGATCCGATCCAGGCGCTGGTCGAGGCCGGTTACGTGGACACCCTCCGCGAGGCCGAGGGCGACGAGGCCTACACCTACGTCTTCGACGGCCAGCTCGGCCACCTCGATCACGCCCTGGCCAGCGAGGCCATGAACCCGTTCGTCACGGACACGGTCGCCTGGAAGATCAACTCGGACGAGCCGGATCTCATCGACTACACCACCGAGTTCAAGAAGGACGCGCAGGACGCGATCTACGCGCCGGACCAGTTCCGCTCCTCCGACCACGACCCCGTGATCGTCGGACTGGACCTCGCCGGTGACGGCGACGGTGGTGACGACGGCGGCGACGATGGTGACGATGGGGACGACGACGACAACGGCGGCAGCTGGTGGCGCGATCTCCTGTCCCGGATCGACGTCTTCGGCAGCCTCGGATTCTGAGCGCAATCACACCCGGTGATGCTCGCCTGAGTGCACAAGGCTGAGTTAGCCCGCCCGACCAGCGTGGTACCTGCCCCGCCTGGCACCTGAGCAGACAGCGCCGGTCCGCTTCCCCTTCGAGGGAGGCGGGCCGGCGTTGTGCATGCTGGCGTGACCTGGACGGTGATTTCTGCTCGCGAGGGAACCACCTGACCGGCGGCCCCGTCATGCCTGGTGACGGCACGTTCCACGACGTGCACCAGGCGGCGAGGGGGGGGGAGGGGCATGTCCTACGACGAACAGCATCGGCGGCCAGGCGACCTTGACGGCGCACCAGGCGCTTACGAGCATCCTGCGCCGGATGATGGGCCTGGTTACTGGGCCGAGAGATGGACCGAATTCAAGCGGCTATTCGCGCAGAACTGGCACGAGAACGGCACTAAAGAAAGGGTCTATCTCTGCGTCGCGGTCATAGTCGTGGTTTTTGTCTGGGAATTTCTTGTTCGGGTGGCAATGAGTGTGGCCTGAGGACTGCTTATAGGCCATTCGTGCTTTCAGTAAGCAGAGAGCGGGGTGAGTGTGGACAAAGGCGAGAAAGGCGCGTCGCATCCGGACGGCGTACCAGGCGCTTACGAGCATCCGGCACTCGACTCCGAGCCCGGCTATTGGGCTGAGACGTGGGCCGAGTTCAAGCGGCGAATGGGCTACGAATGGCACGAGAACCAGTTGAAGGAAACGACCTATCTCGTCGCGGCTACCTGGGTCTTCGTCTTTATCGATGGTTACTGGCTCGGATGGCTGTGAGCGCAGGATGCGATCGCTGACGTCCGCCAGAGCGGACAACACCGACCCGCTTTCCGGCGAAGAGGAAGCGGGTCGGTGTTGTCGTCGTCGTACCTTCTTGGTCTTTATCTTTTCCCGTCAGAAGGTCTTGGCGTCGATCACGAACCGGTAGCGGACGTCGGAGCTGACGACGCGGTCATAGGCCTCGTTGATCTTGTCCGCCGAGATGAGTTCGATCTGCGCGGTGATGCCGTGCTCGGCGCAGAAATCGAGCATCTCCTGGGTCTCGGGGATGCCGCCGATCATCGAACCGGTCAGGATCTTGCGGCCGCCTGTCACCGAGCCCGCGCGCACCGACATCGGCTCACTGGGGATGCCGATCTCCACGAACACCCCGCGCGGCTTGAGCGTGCCCATGAAGCGGTCTAGGGGCAGGGGCGCGGACACGGTGTTGAGGATGAGGTCGAAAGTGCCTCGCAGGTTCTTGAGCGTCTGCGTGCCCTCCTCGCCGGCGGTCGCGTAGTGCTCGACGGCCCCGAACTTCAGGGAGTCGTCGCGCTTGGACGTGGTCTGGGACAGCACGGTCACCTCGGCGCCCATCGCCACCGCCAGCTGCACGCCGACGTGGCCGAGGCCGCCCATGCCGACGATCGCGACCTTCGTGCCCGGGCCGACGTTCCACTGACGCAGCGGCGAGAACATGGTGATGCCGGCGCACAGCAGCGGCGCGGCCGCCGCGGGGTCCAGGCCCTCGGGCACGGCGACGACCATGCGCTCCTCGACCACGATGTGTGTGGAGTATCCGCCCTGCGTGACCGGGCCCTCCGGGTCGTCCTCGGGTAGAGGGGAACCGTAGGTCATGACCGCCTGCCGGCATTCCTGCTCCTGGCCGGCCTCGCACGCGGCGCAGTCATGGCAGGCGCCCACCATGCAGCCCACGCCCACGCGGTCGCCGAGCTTATGGCCGGTGACCTCGGAGCCGACCTCGCGGACGATGCCGACGATCTCGTGGCCGGTCGTCGCGGGGTAGATGGTGCGGCCCCACTCGCCGCGCGCGTGGTGGATGTCGGAGTGGCAGATGCCGGCGAACTCGATCTCGATGAGCACATCCTGCGGGCCGGTGTCGCGGCGGTGGATGGTGGTCTTCTCCAGCGGTGCGTCCGGTGCGATCGCGGTGACGGCGGCGACGTCCATGTTGCTCTCCCGTGGGTTGAGGGTGTGTCGAGTGCGGGACGGCCGGAATAGCTGCGGTGGGTGGCCGGGCTCCCGTCGCCACACTAGTTGTGTTGGCGAGAGATGGCGCCCCGCCCACGTCGATTCCCTGACGCCTGTCAGCCCCCATGATTATGATGTGGGTCACATCGCGCGCCCGCTCAGCGCAGCGTCCGGTGCCCCGCATCCCCCTCGCGAAGGACCCCTCACCATGGCCGAAACCGTCCGCGAACAGCTCCTGCGTCACACCGAGAACGACGATGTGGCGATCCGCTACGAGGACACCTCCATCACCTGGCGCGAGTACCTCGAGGGCGCCGCCAAGCGGGCCGGCGCGATTGAGGAGGTCCTCGACGGGGTGTGGTCGCAGAACGCCCGCACCGACGCCGACCGGCCCCGCCACGTGGCGACCCTGCTGGAGAACACCCCGGAGATGCTCTACGCGCTGGCGGCGGGCACCCTCGGCGGGTACGTCACCGTCGGGCTCAACGCCACCCGCCGCGGCGAGGGCCTGGCGCGCGACATCCGCAAGGCCGACTGCCAGGTCATCCTCACCGACTCTGAGCTCAAGCACCTGCTCGACGGGCTGGACCTGGGGCAGACCACCGTGATCGACACCGACTCGGAGCAGTGGGCGGCGCTGGTCGAGGCGTCGCAGCCGCCCGCGAATCCGCCGGAGGTGACGGGCGCGGACCCCTTCATGCTCATCTTCACCTCGGGCACGTCCGGCGACCCCAAGGCGGTCAAGGTCGGCAACTTCACCGTCTGTATGGCCGGCGAGATGCAGGCCGGAAACCTCGAGCTGACCAGCGACGACGTCATGTACGTGGCCATGCCTCTCTTCCATTCCAACGCGATCATGGTCGGCTTCTCGCCCGCGGCCGCGACGGGCGCCACGATGGTGCTGGCCCGCAAATTCAGTGCGAGCCGCTTCGGCGACGACGTCCGCCGCTACGGCGTCACCTACATGAACTACGTCGGCAAACCGCTGGCCTACATCCTCGACACGCCCCGCCGCCCGGACGACGCGGACACGACCCTTCGCGTGGTCTTCGGCAACGAGGCCGCGCCCAAGGACATCCCCGCGTTCGCCGAGCGCTTCGGCTGCACCGTCAAGGACGCGTACGGCTCCACCGAGCTCGCCGTGATCATTGTCCGCACGGAGGACTCGCCGCTCGAGTCGATCGGGGAACCGTTCCCGGGGGTCGCCGTGCTCGACCCCGTCACCGGCGAGGAATGTCCCCGCGCGATATTTGACGACGACGGCGCCGTCACCAATCTCGATGAGTGTGTCGGCGAGCTCGTGAATACGGAAGGCGCAGGCTTCTTTTCGGGTTACTACAATGACGAGCAGGCCACCTCCGACCGTCTCCGGGACGGCAAATACTGGTCCGGTGACCTGGCCTATCGGGATGCGGACGGCTACATCTACATGGCGGGCCGCACCGGCGACTGGCTGCGGGTCGACGGCGAGAACATGGCCACCGGCATCGTCGAGGAGATCCTGCTGCGGCACCCCGGAGCCTCCCGAGTGGCGGTCTACGGACTGCCGGACCCGCGCGGGGTGGGCGACCAGCTCGCGGCGGCGATCGTCCCGCGTCACGACGCCGACTTCGACCCGGCTGAGTTCGAGCAGTTCCTCGCCGCGCAGGCGGACCTGTCGACCAAGGGCTGGCCGCGCTGGGTGCGGCTCGCCGCGGAGCTGCCCATCACGGCGACCAACAAGATCCTCAAGCGCGAGCTGATCACGCAGGGCGTCGGCGGAGGGCGCGGAGGGAGCAGCGACGCTGCGAATCCCGACGCCGCGACCCCCGACACCTGGTGGGAGCGGGAGGAGCGGGGCACCGCCTACTCGGTTATGCGCTGATGGTCTTTGTCGTCACGCGTTTCGACTTCCGCGCCCCCGGCGCCGGACCGGCCGAGCGCAGCGACCGATACCGCGCGGCCCTCGACCTGGCCCGCTACGCCGAGGAGACCGGCTTCGACGCCGTCAACCTCTCCGAACACCACGGGTCCGAGGACGGCTACCTGCCGTCGCCCCTCATCGCCGCCTCAGCCATCGCGGCCGTGACCAGCCGGATCCCGATCTCGGTGTGGGCGGTCATAGCGCCCCTGTACGACCCGGTCCGGCTCGCCGAGGACCTGTCCGTTCTGGACCACATCTCCGCCGGCCGGGTCAGTTACACCTTCGGGATCGGCTACCGGCCAGCCGAGTACGCGCTGCACTCGCGGCAGTGGCGGGGTCGCGGCGCGCGCCTGGAGGCCCAACTCACGACGATGCTCGCCGCCTGGCGCGGGGAACCGGTGGGAGACCCGGTCGACGACCCGACCGCCGACTCGGGCGACGACCCGGCGGCGGACTCGCAGCGGCTCACGGTCACCCCGCGACCGTTCTCCCAGCCGCATCCGCTGATCTTCCTCGGCGGTGGGGCGGCAGCCGCGCGGCGGGCCGGGCGACTGGGCATGCACTACCAGCCGCAGCTCGACGATCCGACGCTCGAGACGCTCTACCGGGACACCTGCCGCGCGCATGGGCATGAGCCGGGCCTCGTCGTCGCCCCTGTTCCCGGCCCCGCGACGGTGTTCTGCGCCGCCGACCCCGACCAGTTCTGGTCGCGCCACGGCCACCACCTCCTCGCCGACGCGCGCGGCTACCGCGAGTGGCACGTGGGGGACGAGCGCGGCTCGTTCGTGCAGTCCGAGGCCGACACCGTCGACCACCTGCGCGCCGAAGGCGTCTACGTGGTGGCGACCCCGGACGACCTGGTGCGACGGGTCCGCGACGGCGAGCTCGGCCTCCTCGCCACCCACCCGCTGTGCGGCGGCATTCCGCTGGAGGCGGCGTGGGAGTCGATGCGGCTGCTCGGCGAGGTGGTCCTGCCGGGGATCCGGTAACGCACCACGCCGCGGGGTCGTAGTGTCGTGGCCATGAGGTACTCAACCACCAAGGCCGTGAAGTACTGGGCCATGCCCGCCGCCCTCGGCACGATGGGCGTGCTGCATTTCGTGGCGCCCAAGCCCTTCGACGGGCTCATCCCGCCGGAACTTCCCGGCAGCCGCCGCGCCTGGACCTACGGCTCCGGCGTGGCCGAGCTCGCGGTGGCCGGCCTGCTCGCCAACCGCGACACCCGCGCACTCGGCGGGGCGGCCGCAACGGCCCTGTTCGTGGGCGTGTTCCCCGGCAACCTGCAGATGGTGCGCGCCTACCGCAACAAGCCGGTCTGGCCGTACAAGGTCATCGCGTGGGGCCGTCTGCCACTGCAGATCCCGATGATCATGGCCGCCGACAAGATCCGCCGCTCGGCGTGACAGCGCACCGGTCGTGAGCTGATGAGCGGCGCTAACTGATGAGCGGCGGGACAGGGGAAGCCTGTGACCGGCGACGGTGAGCGCGGCTCCGGCTGGCGCCAGGGTCCCTCTGTAGCTGTAGTGGCCGCGGCGTCGGTGTCGGCGCTGGTGGTGGTCGGCCTGGCCGTGGCGATCCTGCTGCTGATGCGCGATCCGGTCGGCGGCGGGATTGCCGACGGCGGAGCTGGGAATGCCGGAGACGTAAGCGGGGTGAACGCGGACGGGACGGGTGGGGGCGCCTCGTCGTCGTCGTCGGATAGTCCGTCGGATCTTCCCTCGGACGCGCCACCCGCGGTCCTGGAGCAGTGCAGCGACTCCGGCGAGGCGGTCCTGCCCAGGTCAGGGCGGGGATCCGAGGCTACGAGCTGCGAGTTTGCCGTCGCGGTCCACCAGGCCTACTTCCGCACCGCGCGGCCCGGCGATCCCGCGATGGTCGAGGCGTTCAGTCCCGCGACGGGGCAGCGGTACGAGATGGGCTGCGTCGAGAACCACAACGACGGCGGGATCATCTGCCGCGGCGGCGAGAACGCGGTGGTCATCCTGTACTGACGGCTCGGCCGTCTGCCACTCCCGCCCGGCTCAGGCCAGTCGCGCCAGGGCTGCGCGCTTGACCTCCGCGGGCGCGAACGACGCTTCGATGGAGGTCCGCGCGACCTTGGTGAGTCGCGCGGGCGTGATCCCCATCCGCTCCTCGGCGAGCACGTACTCGTCCACCACGTCGGCGCCGAAGAGCAGGGGGTCGTCGGCACCGAGGGAGCAGCGGACGCCGGCGTCGAGCAGCGCGGGCAGTGGGTGCTCCTCGAGGGAGGGCGCGACGCCGAGCACCACATTCGACGTGGGGCACACATCGAGGCAGGTCCCGCGCTCGGCGAGTAGCTCCAGCACCGCGGGGTCCCGGGCGGCCTGCACCCCGTGTTGGATCCGGTCCACGCCCAGGTCGAGCGCCGCCCGCACCTCCTCGGGCCCGGCCAGCTCGCCCGCGTGCGGCACCACGCCGAGCCC
>NZ_JAALDM010000154.1 GCF_014144865.1 Dietzia aerolata
GTGCCGGAGCCGTGCTCGGAGGCCACGAACCCGGCGGCGGCGAGCTCGTCGAACGCCCGGACCACGGTTCCGCGGGACAGGCCCGTCTGCTCGGCGAGGGCACGGGTGGAGGGCAGGCGGTCGCCGTCGGCCAGCGCACCGTCGGCGATGCGGGCGATGATCGCATCCACCAGGTCGGCGGCACCGGCGATGTCACCCAGGACCAGGGTGGCGGTGCGGGCGGTGCGGGCCATGGTTGCAGCCTAGGGGTTTGGTTCACGCAGGTTGTGCGCGCGGCCTGCGTGAACGGTGCCGCCGGGCCCCGAGCGGCCCGTGCACCCGACGATCCCGCCTACGACCTCGTGGTCTCCATGGCGGCCGGGGAGACCGACGCCGCCACAGCCGCGGGCCTCCTGGCCGGCTGGGCCAGTCCAGGCGAGTGAGTGGCGGCCGTCTCGTCCACTGACGGTCTGGACCAAGCCGTGTAGCATTCACCGGCAGTGGGGGAGTATCCACAACGCTGCGATCGTCAACACGCGGGTCCGCCAATCGGACCGGCCGGGCGCAGCGGTTCACACCGGCAGCTCGTGCGGGAGTGGGCGGAGAGACTCACGGGACCTCGTCGTCCCCGCACCGTTTCTCACGAAAGGACACCCGTCCCTCCATGGAGATCACTCCGCTGCTGTGGGGCATCACGATCGCAGTCATCGTGGGCCTGCTGGCATTCGACTACATCTTCCACGTGCGCAAGGCGCACCTGCCCACGATTCGCGAGTCCGCGATCTGGTCCGCGATCTACATCGGCATCGCGCTGCTGTTCGGTCTGATTTTCTTCGCCGTCGGCGACACCGCGCACGCGGTTGAGTACTACGCCGGCTACATCACCGAGAAGGCGTTGAGTGTCGACAACCTCTTCGTGTTCCTGGTGATCATGGCGTCGTTCAAGGTGCCACGCGAGTTCCAGCAGAAGGTCCTGCTGTTCGGCATCACGTTCGCGCTGATCTCCCGCACGATCTTCATCCTGCTCGGCGCCGCGATCATCGAGGCCTGGTCGGACGTGTTCTACCTCTTCGGTATCGCACTCCTACTCATCGCCGGCCAGCAGCTGCGTGGCGAGTTGACCGGCGACAAGGACGGGAAGGACGAGGCGGACAACGTCATGGTCCGGCTGGCCAAGAAGTTCCTGCCCGCCTCCGAGCACTACGACGGCGACAAGATGTTCACCCGCATCGATGGCAAGCGCATGCTCACGCCGATGCTGCTCGTCATGGTCGCGATCGGCGCCACCGACATCCTGTTCGCGTTCGACTCGATCCCCGCGATCTTCGGTCTGACGCAGGAGCCGTACATCGTCTTCACCGCCACCGCGTTCTCCCTGATGGGTCTGCGGCAGCTGTACTTCCTCATCGACGGCCTGCTCGACCGGCTGGTCTACCTGTCCTACGGACTGTCCGCGGTCCTGGGCTTCATCGGCGTCAAGCTGATCCTGCACGCACTGCACGAGAACAACCTGGGCTTCATCAACGACGGCGAGAACGTCCCCGTCACCGAGATCCCCACCACCACCTCGCTGCTGGTGATCGTGTGCATCCTCGCGATCACCGTGATCGTCTCGCTGTCCAGCCCCAAGGGCAAGGCGCTGCGCGCACTGCAGAACGCCGAGAAGTACTCGTACCGCTACTCGAAGCTGGCCGAGGAATCGGACACCTCCGACGCCGACCGCGAAAAGGCCGAGCAGCTGATGGACGAGTGGACACGCAAGGCCGAGGCCGTGGCGCCGAAGTATCGCGAGGAACTGTTGGACCACCACGACAAATACTCCGAGATCATCCGCACCGCCCACGAGACCCGGCTCGCCTCGGCGCGTGCCGCCGGACGCGAGGTCGGCGAATCCGAGAAGATCGTCAAGCAGCAGGGCCCCACGGTCTGACCTGGCCGGGCTGACCTGGCCGAGCTGAGCTCGCCCGGCTAGCCGGTTTCGGCTGGATCCACCGGGATGGTCGTCATGGCTGCGGCCCTGAGGGCGTGTCGTCGCACTGGTGGCGACCATGTCCGCAGCCCTGACGACCATCCCCGCCCGGCGCCCTGGGCGGCCCGCCGGCGCCAAAGTGGTCTCGCCACTCTGCACAAAGTGGACCTTCCAGTCGCGCCACTTGGGCGGTGGAATGGTCGCATGAACACCACCGCGCCCACCTACCGCCAGTCCGCCCGGCTCCGCGACGTCCGCTACGACGTCCGCGGCCCGATCCTCACCGAGGCGATGCGACTGGAGGCCGAGGGCCACGACATCCTGCGACTGAACCTGGGCAACATGCGCCCGTTCGGGCTCGAGGCCCGGCCCGAGATCGTCGACGCCGTGGCCCGCGACCTCGGCGACGGGCAGGCCTACTCGGACTCGCGCGGAATCCCGGTCGCGCGCGAGGCGGTCGCCGAACACTACCGCCGCGTCGGGGTCGACCAGGTCACCGCCGACGACGTCTTCCTCGGCAACGGCGTCAGCGAACTCATCACGCTCGTGCTGCAGGCCATGGTCAACCCGGGCGACGAGATCCTGGTCCCCGCACCCGATTACCCCACGTGGACGGGCGCGGTGAACCTGACCGGCGGCGTGCCCGTGCACTACCTGGCCGACGAGGACAACGGCTGGAACCCGTCGCTGGCCGACATCGAATCCAAGATCACGCCCCGCACCACCGCGCTGGTGCTGATCAACCCCAACAATCCGACGGGCGCCGTCTACAGCGAGGAAACGGTCCGAGGGATGGCCGACATCGCGCGCCGCCACGGGCTCGTCCTGCTCAGCGACGAGATCTACGAGGAGCTGGTCTTCGGCGACGCGGTGCACCATCACGCTGCGCTCGCCGCCGGCAGCGACGTGCTGTGCCTGACCTTCGGCGGCCTGTCCAAGGCGTATCGGGTGTGCGGCTACCGGGCGGGCTGGGTGGCTGCGACCGGACCGTTGGATCGCGCGTCGGACCTGCTCGAGGGCATCACGCTGCTGTCCAACATGCGGGTGTGCCCCAACGTCCCGGGCCAGTACGCGATCCCCGTCGCGCTCGCCGCGGGCCAGCCGGGCTCGGAGCTGCCCGCTGACGTGGTGGATCCGGGCGGCGAGTTGGAGTCGCGTCTGGCGATGGCCGCGGAGATGCTGAATGCGATCCCCGGGGTGAGCTGCGTACCGCCGCGCGGAGCGTTGTACTGCTTCCCGCGCATCGATCGAGAAATGTATGGGGTCGACGACGACGAGGCCTTCGTCCTCGATCTGTTGCGGTCGGAGCATGTTCTCGTTACGCATGGAACGGGCTTCAACTGGCCGGAGCCGGACCATTTCCGGATCGTCTGCCTGCCGGAGGCAGGCGTGTTGGAGAGTGCGATCTCGTCGATCGCCGCATATCTGGCCCGCCGCCGTGTCGCCGTCGCCGCCTGACCCACCCCGCCGCCGGGTCGCCGTGGCCGCCTGACACCGCCCCGGCCCCGGCCCTGGCCCTGGCCCTGGCCGGTCATCGCCAAGAGAGTTCAGCACGCATCGCCCGAGTAGAAATGTGCGAAACCCACTTGGCGATGGGAGCGAAGCATCGGCGCCGCCTGACTTCGCCCCGGGCGAGGTCAGTCTTCGAGTGCCGGCTTGATGTACTCCCAGCCGGCGTCAAAGCTGGCCATGAAGGTGGACCAGTTGTGCAGGCCGGTCGCGGCGTAATCGACCCGGTGGTCGATTCCGGCCTCGATCAATGCCCGCTGGAATGCGGTGGTGCCCTCGTGGACACCGAGTTCCAGGATGGTCCCGCCGATCACCGCTTGCTGGTCATCCTGGTAGACGGCGAGGTCGTCGGGTCCGATGATCCCGTTGCCCGCCGCGAAGAACACCTTCTTGCCGGCCAGGCCGCGGACGTGGGAGATGGTGTCATTCTGCCGCCACCGCTCGCTGCCGCGCGGGCCCCACATGTTCTCGACGTCGCCGCCACGACTTTCGACGGTCACTCGCCTGGTCTGGAAGCCGAGCGGATCCATCGTGGAGTAGTGGCCGCTGAACGCCATGACCGCGTCGTAAAGGTCCGTGGTGGCGGCGAGATGCATGGCGGCCTGGGCTCCCATTGAGATCCCGCCGACCGCCGCCTGGTCCGTCGCATTGAGATGTGTGGCCACGACGCGGGGCAGTTCCTCGGTCAGGAAGGTCTCCCACTTGTTGCGGCCCAGGACCGGGTCGTCGGATTCCCAGTCGGTCCAGTAGGAGGCGTACGCCCCGGTCGGGATCACCACATGCACGTCGTCCTCGACGATGGGATGCGTGTCCAGTTCGCCCTCGGAACGCCATCCGGAACGGTTTTCCGGCGAGTCGACGCCGTCGAGCAGGTACAGCACCGGTGCAGCCTCATCGGTGGTCGCACGCAGGACCTCAACCTGCACTTCCCGCTGCATGGCGAGGGAGTCGACGACCCAGTATTCGTAGCGCCCGTCGGTCCGCGTGCTGACCACGGCCGTCCGGTCGACGTCCTTCGGCGGCCGCGGCCGCACCTCGAGGGCGCTGGTCGGGTCGGTGCCGACCGGGTACTGCGCCGCCCCGAGCGCGTCGACGAGCTCGGCTGTCGACCCGATCGGGCGCGGAGCGGGCAGTGGTCCGATCCGGACGGCGTCCTCGAAACCACGCAACACCGATGGCAGGTCACCGGCGGCGGGCTGCGCGAGGGCGGTCGTCGTGGATCCCACGGTCAACACGATCGCGAGTGCGCCAGCCGTGGCGGCCACACTGCGCATTCCGTAGGACATCAGGGCTCCAGGTACGAATCGATTCGGGCGGTGCCGCGCTGCGCGCCCGACAGGCACCTGGCCGGCCGACGCGCAGCAGCGGATCAGTCGAGCGCGCCCTTGATGTAATTCCAGCCGGCGTCGAAGTTCTTCATGAAGTTGACCCAGTTGTGGGCGCCGGTCGGGGTGTAGACGACCTCGTGCTCGACACCGGCACTGTTCAGCGCACGCTCGAATGCCGTGGTTCCCTCGAAGACCCCGCGCTCGAGAACGACGCCCACGGCCATCGACTGGACGTCGTCCTTGTACACGCCGAGATCATCCGGCCCGAGTGCGCCGTTGCCAGCGGAAAAGAACACCTTCTTGCCGGCCAGGTCGTTCACATGCGAGATCGTGTCGTTGGCACGCCACTGTTCGCTGCCGTGCGGTCCCCACATGTTGTCGAGCTCGGCGCCACGGGTCTCCACCGTCAGGCGCAGGGTCTGGTAGCCGAGCGGATCCATGGTGGAGTAGTTGCCGCTGAACGACATCACGGCGTCATACATGTCGTCCGTCGCGGCGAGGTGCATGGCCGCCTGCCCGCCCATCGAGATACCGCCGACGGCGTTCTTGCCGTTGACGTTCAACTGGTCGGCGACGATGTCCGGAAGCTCCTCCGTCAGGAAGGTCTCCCACTTGTAGTTACCCAGCAGAGGATCGTTGTTCTGCCAGTCGGTCCAGTACGAGGCGTACGCGCCGGTCGGAGCCACGATGTGAACGTTGTCGTTCGCGACCGGGCGGGTATCGACCTTGGCCATCGATCGCCAACCAGAGGGGTCTTCCGGGGAATCCACACCGTCGAGCAGGTACAGCACCGGTGCCGGACCGTCGCCCGTGGACGGCTTGACCTCGACCAGGACCTCGCGCTGCATCGCGTACGAGTCGACGACCCAGTATTCGAAGTTCCCGTCGGTTGTCTTGCTCACGAAGCCCGACTGGGCGACGTCCTTGTGCGGTCGCGGCTCGCCATACAGCTTTTCCATCGATCCCGCACCGAGCGGGAAGTCGGCGGACCCGACCGAGCCGATGAGCCCGGCCGTCGAGCCGACGGGCAGGGCTCCCAGGCTCCCGAGAGCCAGCTCGACGCTGCCGTCGCCGAGCGATGAGGGATCGAGCGCCCCCTCCTGGGCGGCGGCGGGACCTGCCGGCCCGAACGTCAGGGAGGCGGCGAGGACAGCCGCCGTGGTGGCCGTGAAACGGCGAAATCCGAGAGACATTGGGCTCCGATGAAAGTGGGACACGATACTCAGGAAGCTTAAACGTGCCTGAGCCGACATCGTTACCGCTTGGCGGCCAAGATCACTCCGACAGCGCCTGCTCCACATCCTTGCGCAGGTCCTCGGGCTTACGGTTCGGCCCGAATCGGCCCACGACCTGACCGTCGCGGCCGATGAGAAACTTTGTGAAGTTCCAATTGATGCGGCCGCCGAGCATCCCCGACTTCTCGGACTTGAGCCAGCGGTACAGCGGGTGCGCGTCGCCGCCGTTGACGTCGATCTTGGAGAACATCGGGAATTCGACGCCGTAGTTCCGCTCGCAGAACGCGCCGATCTGCTCCTCGTCGCCCGGCTCCTGGTTCGCGAACTGATCGCAGGGGAAGCCCAGCACCACGAGCCCCTCGTCGCGGTAGTCCTCGTACAGCTTCTGCAGCCCCTTGAACTGCGGGGTGAATCCGCACTTGCTCGCCGTGTTGACCACCAGGACCACCTGCCCCGCATAGTCGGCGAGGTCTTTCTCGCTGCCGTCCAGCAGGTTGGCCTCGAAATCCGAGAGGGTGCGGTCAGCGGCCATGAGGGCTCCTAGTGTGTGGTCGTTGTCGTCGTCGTCATAATTATCGTCTTTCGCGGCTCCGCCGCGGGGTCTCACCTCGCGCCCCGGGAGACGTCCGGCATCGAGAGCGCGGACGCGGCGCCGACCAGGCCCAGCACCGCCAGGAACACCAGCGCCCACTGGACACCGAGCACCGCCAACGCCGACGAGATCCCGCCCACGACCAGCAGGATGATTCCCATGCTTGTGTTCCCCACCGCGACGTACGCGGTTCGGGTGTCGCCCTCCGCGACGTCCACGACGTACGTCTTGCGGCCGACGCGCACGCCGGAGTGCAGCAGTGTGAGAAGGAAGTAGGAGCCCACGAACACGATTTTTCCGGCGGCCGATCCGCCGTCGAAGCCGGGGATCGCGAGCACCACCACGACCAGCGCGAGCGCGACGAGGGAGGCGGCCGCGGCGGCGCGTGCCATGAGGAGGCGGCTGGAGCGGTCCGCCATCCGGCCGAAGATGCGCCCGCCGATCAGCGAGGCCAGGCCGGAGGCGAGGATGAAGCCGCCCAGGCCGGTCAGTGCGTGGGTGCCCGCGGCCACCGACATCGACACGATGA
>NZ_JAALDM010000155.1 GCF_014144865.1 Dietzia aerolata
CGGCGGCCCGGCGCCGGGGAGCGGAGGTCGCCGGCGTCGTCGATGAGCTCAGCGTGCGACTGCTCGCCCGGCTCGACGAGGTGATCGCCACGGCCGGTGCGGAGCGCGATCGCCTGGCTACCGGCCGCACGGAGGCGACCACCGCACTCGCAGCGCTGCGCACCGAACTGGCTGCGGCGGAATCCGACGTCAACCGACTCGGGGACGCCGCGCACCGTGACGAGGTGGTCCGCGCTCAGCTCGAGGTCAAGGTGTCCGAACTGGAGGCGTCGGTGCTGGAGCGTCACGGCATCGAACCCGAGGCCCTCGTGACCGAGTACGGACCCGAGAACGACCTGCCCCCGTCCGCGTTGGAGTTGGAGGAGTACGAGGCCGCCCGTGAGCGTGGCGAGGAGGTGACCCCGCCGCCGCCCATGCCGTTCGTGCGCGCCGAGCAGGAGCGCCGACTCAAGCGGGCGGAGAAGGACCTGGCCACCCTCGGCAAGGTCAACCCGTTGGCACTGGAGGAGTTCGCAGCCCTGGAGGAGCGCTACGCGTTCCTGTCCACGCAGCTCGACGACGTCAAGAAGGCACGGTCCGATCTGGAGGGCGTGATCGACGACGTCGACCAGCGGATCGAGCAGATCTTCACCGAGGCGTGGATCGACGTGGAGCGCGAGTTCCGTGGCGTCTTCGCGACGCTCTTCCCCGGGGGCGAGGGACGGCTCGTGCTCACCGAGCCCGAGGACATGCTCGCGACCGGGATCGAGGTCGAAGCCCGGCCGCCGGGGAAGAAGGTCAAGCGGCTCTCGCTGCTGTCCGGCGGCGAGAAGTCCCTTACGGCGGTGGCGATGCTCGTGGCGATCTTCAAGGCCAGGCCCAGCCCGTTCTACGTCATGGACGAGGTCGAGGCCGCGCTCGACGACACCAACCTGCGCCGCCTCATCGGGCTGTTCGAGCAGCTGCGCGAGACCAGCCAGCTGATCGTGATCACCCACCAGAAGCCGACGATGGATGTCGCCGACGTCCTCTACGGCGTGTCCATGCAGGGCGACGGCATCTCGAAGGTCATCTCGCAGCGGATGCGGTGAGGTCCGTCAGCGGCGGAACACCGCGCGCAGCCGCTCCCTGTTGACCACGCCCGTGGCGCGCAGCGGGATCCCCGCCGGGCAGACGCGCGAGCACTCCCCGTAGAGCGAACAGGGGCCGAACTCGGCGTCGGCCTCCCGCACCATGTCCCGGGCCCGGGACGATCGTTCGCCGCGTGACACGGGCATGAGCGCCAGGTGCCCGAGCTTGGCGCCGACGAACAGGTTCGCCGACCCGTTGGGGCACGCCGCGACGCACGCGCCGCAGCCGATGCACGCCGCCAGATCGAGGGCGGACTCGGCCTCGTCGTGGCCCTGGAGAATCACGTCCGCATCCGGTGCGCTCCCCGCGGGCACCTGGACGAAGGCCCCGGCCTCGATCACCCCGTCGAGCGCGGACCGGTCCACGACC
This sequence comes from Dietzia aerolata, assembly GCF_014144865.1. Classification (GTDB taxonomy): domain Bacteria; phylum Actinomycetota; class Actinomycetes; order Mycobacteriales; family Mycobacteriaceae; genus Dietzia; species Dietzia aerolata. Next base: position 1,480 of record NZ_JAALDM010000155.1, read on the forward strand.
AGATCGCGGATCACCGGGAAGGCCTCCGCACGCAGCGGCTCGATCCGCAGCGTGTCGCCGTCGGAGTACGGGTTCAGCCGCTGATGGCAGGACGGGGTGTTCTCGGCGGGCCCGTGCGGACGACCGTCGACCGTCACCCCGCACGCCCCGCAGATGCCCTCGCGGCAGTCGGAGTCGAACGCCACCGGCTCCTCGCCGCCGTCGACCAGACGGCTGTTGAGCGCGTCCAGCAGCTCGAGCACGCTCATCTCCGGACGGGCGTCGGGGACCTCGTACGACTCGTACCGGCCGGCATCGCCCGGGCCGGCCTGGCGCCAGATGCGCAATGTCAGCTTCATGGAATCCGCCCTTCTGGTCTCCGGCCTCATCGGTAATCCCTACTCGTCAGCGTGACCGCCTCGAACTCGAGCGGCTCGGCGTGCCTGGTGAACGAGCGGGGACCGCCCCGGTCGTCACCGTCGGACGCCCACGCGGAGACGAACGCCCACAGGTCGTCGCGGCGCAGCGCCTCGCCGTCGGGCGTCTGGTGCTCGTCGCGGAAATGGGCACCGCAGGACTCATCGCGATCGAGCGCATCCACGCACATGAGCTCGGCGAGCTCGAGGAAATCGGCCACGCGTCCGGCGAGTTCGAGCACCGGATTGAGGTGCCCGTCGCCGCCGGTGACCCGGAGGTCGGACCAGAAGCGAGCGCGGAGGTCGCGTATCTTCTCGATCGCCTCCGTCAGCCCCTCGGCCGTGCGGGTGACGCCACAACCGTTGTATAGGATCTCCCCGAGTTCGCGATGGAAGTGCTCGGGCCCGGTTGCCCCACCGACCGCGAGGAGGGCCGAAACGCGGTCCCTGGCACGCTCCACTGCTGCGGTGACGACCTCGTCGTCGTCGTCCGGTAGTTCTTCCCCGAGGCGCCCGGCGAGGAAGCCCGGAACCGAGTACGGCAGCGTGAACCACCCGTCGACGCTGGCGCTGAGCAGGGAGTTGGCGCCCAGGCGGTTGGCGCCGTGGTAGTTCCAGCCGCACTCGCCGCCCACGAACAGGCCGGGGAGGGAGGTCTGCAGGTCGTAGTCGCTCCACAGGCCGCCCATCGTGAAGTGGCACGTGGGCGCGATCCGCATCGGCACCGCGTACGGGTCCTCGCCGGTGGCGTGGCGGTACATCTCGAAGAGGTTGCCGTAGCGCTCGGCGATCGTCTCGCGACCCACACGATCCAGGGCGTCGCGGAAGTCGAGGTACACCGAGTTGCGGCGCGGCCCCACCCCGCGGCCGGCGCGGATCTCAGCGGTGATCGCACGCGAGGCCACATCGCGGGGGACGAGGTTGCCGAACGCCGGGTAGCGCCGCTCGAGGAAGAAGTCGCGCTCTGAGTCGGGGATGTCGCCGGGGGCGCGCTCGTCGCCGTCGCGCAGCGGCACCCAGATGCGGCCGTCGTTGCGCAGCGACTCGCTCATGAGGATCGTCTTGGCCTGCCAGTCGGCGTCCTTGGGCAGCGCGGTGGGGTGGAACTGGACGAACGACGGCGACGCGAACAGGGCCCCGCGCTGGTGCGCGCGCCACACGGCCGAGGCGTTGGAGTGCACCGCGAGGGTCGAGTCGCGGAAGACCGTCCCGTACCCGCCGGTGGCGAGGACCACCGCGTGCGCGGTCTGCGCCCAGATCTCGCCGGTGACCAGGTCCCGCACCACCACGCCGCGGCACCCGGAATCGTCGACGACGAGGTCGAGCATCTCGTGGCGCGTGTGCAGCCGCACCCCGCCCGACCTGACCTGACCCAGGAGAGCCTGCGATCCGGCGAGCTGGAGCTGCTGTCCGGTCTGACCGCGCGAATAGTAGGTGCGCGAGACTTGCACCCCGCCGAAGGACCGGGTGGACAGCACCCCGCCATACTCGCGGGCGAACGGCGTGGCGATGGCCGCGAAGTGGTCGATCACCCGCACCGACTCCTCGCCGAGACGGAACGCCTCCGCCTCGCGCCCGCGGAAGTCGCCGCCCTTGACGGTGTCCTGGACGAAGCGGGCCACCGAGTCGCCGTCTACCCGGCGGGCGCGGGCCGCGTTGATGCCGCCCTGCGCGGCCACGGAATGTGCTCGCCGGGGTGCGTCGTGATAGGTGAACGCGGTGACCTGGTAGCCCAGCTCCGCCAGTGCGGCCGCAGCGCCCGCGCCGGCCAGCCCGGTTCCCACCACCACGACGTGGAACGTGCGGCGGTTTCCCGGCGACACGAGGGGATAGGCGTCCCGTCGGCGGGCCCAGGCGGTGGCCGGGTCGCCGCCGGGGATACCGCCGTCAAGGGTGTGCCCGGCCGTCGCGCCGGGGACGGT